>JBAPTW010000419.1:0-43377 GCA_049282355.1 Gammaproteobacteria bacterium
TCGGCTCATCACATCCTGGGGCTGTAGCCGGTCCCAAGGGTATGGCTGTTCGCCATTTAAAGTGGTACGCGAGCTGGGTTTAGAACGTCGTGAGACAGTTCGGTCCCTATCTGCCGTGGGCGTTGGAGACTTGAGGGGAGCTGCTCCTAGTACGAGAGGACCGGAGTGGACGTACCTCTGGTGTTCCGGTTGTCACGCCAGTGGCACTGCCGGGTAGCTATGTACGGACGGGATAACCGCTGAAAGCATCTAAGCGGGAAGCCTCCCCCGAGATGAGGTCTCCCAGGACCCTTGAGGTCCCTAAAGGTCCGTCGAAGACGACGACGTTGATAGGCTGGGTGTGGAAGCACAGCAATGTGTGTAGCTAACCAGTACTAATTGACCGTGAGGCTTGACCATATAACACCCAAGCGGTTTTAGCTCGAACAAAAGTATTGCAGTAATAAACTAGACAACTTCCCGATGATGTGTTTGGCGGTTGGCCAAGCGCCTGGTGATGAAGGTGTTTGCCGTCTAACAGGTTTTGCCTGGCGGTCATAGCGAGTGGGAACCACCCGATTCCATCCCGAACTCGGAAGTGAAAACGCTCTGCGCCGATGATAGTCTGGGGTTTCCCCATGTGAAAGTAGGACGCTGCCAGGCAAATTATACGTAACCCCTGCTAGGAATCATCCGGTAGGGGTTTTTTCTTTTCGGCTTGCACGGAAATGTCTGAGCTCTTGCTCGCTCCGCTTGAGCGCCGCTCCCTTTGAGACTCGCTGATCGCCGTTCAAAATAGCTACTGACAACTTCGACAATCCGTTGCAAAGGCGAGCGCGGTAGTTTCTAGCACCACCTCAAACTCATAGAACGCCGGGAAAATTCAATACGTATCCATAGAGAGGGAGCATGGAATACTATGCACTCGATTGCCATTGCGGTAGGTGGAGCGGTTGGAGCAGTTCTCCGTTTTTGGTTATCAACAGCAGTTTCTACACTACTTGCAGGACGATTTCCCTATGGCACCCTGGCTGTCAACGTTATGGGTTCAGGGCTCATGGGATTTCTCTATGTGCTTTTCTACGAACGTATGGAAGGCAGTGCAGAGCTACGCGCGGCGCTGCTAATAGGCCTCCTCGGCGCCTTCACCACGTTCTCCACATTTTCCATCGAAACGATGCTTCTCCTTGAAGAAGGGGAACATCTCAAAGCAGGCGTCAATACCTTGGCGAGCGTTACCTTGTGCCTCATTGTGTGCTGGGCCGGTATCATCCTGGGGAGACAGCTATGACGAGTCAAGAGGTTCTCATGGTAAGAGCTTATCTCACTGAGGGTGGTCGCCAATTTAAAGCCCTCATCAGATACTTGCACGACGACAGTAAAGTGCAGGGTGTCACCGTGTTTCGCGGCATCACCGGTTTTGGCAAGTCCGGTCATGTACATTCTTCAACGTTGCTGGACATGTCCCTGGACTTGCCAGTTGTCATCGAGTTCTTCGACAAACCGGAGCGGGCGAAACCAATCATTGAGCACCTTAATCATTTTCTGGAACCCGGCCATGTCGTTTATTGGCCAGCAAGGGTGAACATTGACCTACAACTAAGTGAGCCTAATAATCGCCTCAAGACCGTCTAGAAACGTTACACTTGCAGCGTATCATCATCAAAGTCAACGATAGCGAAAGACGAGACGCTCGGAGAAGCAAGGCATGAACGGTTCTAGCCGACACCTGCAGGAGCTACTCGATGAGCAGGTGCCTGCAGCGCGTGCCATGGGTGTCCAAATTAAACAGTACCATCCGAAGGGGTTAGTGCTCGCCGCCCCGCTCGCTAAAAATCGAAACTATAAGGGAACAGCATTTGCTGGAAGCCTGGCAACCATGACAACCCTCGCGGGTTGGGCGCTAACCATGCTGCGTGTCGAGGAAATGGGGATGAACCCCGAAGTGGTCGTTGCCCGCAGCACCATTGGCTACTTGAGACCCGTGCGCGAGGATATTGAGGTCTTTTGTGTAATGCCTGATGAGGCAACCGTCGAGAAGCTGCAACGCGCGCTCGACCGCAAGAGCATCGGCCGATGGGAACTTGCGGCGCGTATTCCTGCTACAGGCGTGAAGGCGGTAGATTATGTGGGAACGTACGCTATCACCGTGGAGCACCGGTAACTCACTGGTCCCTATACCTCAATACCCTCTAGAGGCTCGCAAAGAACTTCTCGAAGGCAACTCGACATTCGGGCTCATTAAGCAAAGGTACGTGGCCCCGATTTGGCACAACCACGCGCATGAGATCGGTTTTGACTAGGGCCATCTTGTCAAACACCGAAGGTGAAAGGATATCGGAAATCGCGCCCCGAAAAGCAAGTGTTGGCACTTCCTTTAGCGCTGCAAACAATTCCCACGCATCCCCAGAAGCGCTGCCGAGTCGCCGCAAAGCATCGCCGAGCCTGGAATCATACTCGCGCCGCACGACGCCATAGGCGTCTTCTGCATATTGGCGCTTCGTAAACTGCTCCCATTCGGCGTCAGTTAAGTTCGGTAGCGCCAGCTCGTACACGGCTTTACTTTGTGCCAACGCTTCTGACCAAGTGCGGACCTCGGGAAGTCTTCCGATATACTCGCAAATGCGCGCAAGTCCCTGAGGCGCTATCTCTGGACCCACATCGTTGAGCACGACACCCGCCACCGCCTGCGGTCTCGTGGCAGCCATCATCATAGCGAGCAAGCCTCCAAGGGAAGTTCCTATGACAACGGCCCGTTGCACGCCCGTAACCGCGAGCAACTCCCAGATATCCTCCAAATAAATCTGGGCATGGTAGCGGTCGACATCAGGATCATAATCAGATTGACCTCGACCCCGAAGATCAGGACATAGAACCCGCCGATGCTCCGACAGGCGCGTCGCGAGCTCCACGAAATCCTTCGAGTTGCGGGTAAAGCCCGGTAGGCATAGCACAGGCAGGCGTTCAGCCATCGGATCACCGAATTCACGATAAAAGAGACGCCGCTGGTCTCGCGATTGGTAAGTGCCTTGCCGCTGATGGACGGTACTAGAAATCATGAGGTTTCATAGCCAAGGTAAAATTAGAGCCGATTTCAATAATTACTGCATTTGCTTCCCATAGCGGGTGTTGCGCAACAGCCCGACAAAATCGCCAGCAACAACTCTGTACAGCTGACAGCGCTGGCCAGGTAAGGACGAACCCTTTCGATAGGTTGAGCAATTGCGCACCCACGGAGCTGCTGCTAAACGCAGCTTAATTATTCTATGTGATTAGGGCATTAAACCGAAGGCCGACACAGAAGCCGCGGAAAACAACGCCAGTTCACAGCGCGAGCGTCGCCGTACAGCAACACAACATATCCGATCCGATAGATAGTCAAGGAGCAAGTATCATCCAACACCGCTGTCGAGAGACGCAGTGTGTCTATTTAAAGCTCTGAGTTTAACTGCTTCTCCACCGCATGACATCAGCGACCATACGCTCCCACCCCCTTACCTCATCGCTCTGTTCGTCTCGTAATTGAACACCGGCAAGAAATACCTTCGGGCTTTGCTCACGAACCCACCTGATGATGCCGTTCACCAAGAATGTTCCTGGATAATCGGCTACCTTTATCCAGAGTTGCAGTTCGGTGCCTACTGGCACACCTTCTTCCAGGCAAAGCCGTAACCCCCTCTCGGAAAGATCTCGCGTGGAACAATGAATTGTCTTGCCTTCGAGCGAAACATTGGGGTGCGAGGAGACGATACGTACGAAAAGCCGCTCCTCGCAAGCGAGTCTCGGGACCGATCGCTGCTCTTGCTGTGAAGCTTTCAAGGCTATCCCTCCGCCGTTACTCATCGACATGTCAGAGTGCACCACCATAGACTCAGAGATCATTCGGAATGGGAACTGCTGGAGTGCTTGAGTCTCTCCATTAAGCTGCTCACTGCCCGGTCAAACAGGGGAACATCATCAATAATCGTTGCAGTTCCGCGCCTAAGCTCCACTGCAAGCCCATGCACTGTAGAGTCAGCCACCTTTAATCCTTGCCGATCCGTGAACAAATAAGCACCCGTCACGGAACTTATCCAAGTCAATCGAGCACGTACAGGTATCTCGCCCGGCCGGCGAAAATCCACCCACGAGCCAATCTCCAGATTCCGAGCGGCGTCGGTATGCTCATCGATCAACTCAGGACCGTTTAGCACGCTTCCCACGTCTTGAATCGTGATCTCCTCAACTTCAACATTTGCCTTGTCGAACAGTTCGCGAAGGCTATGTGTATCTAGCGGCTCGTCCTCATCCAACTGCTGTTGCTCCCCATCATGCGCTCCCCCATCACCGCCAGCGATAGCCCCACTGCAAAGCCCCTTTCTCAACTCATCGGCTACGAGATTCACCGCGATGGCGCTCGCCACCTCACCCGCATTGTAGCCCCCCATGCCATCGGCCAACACAGCAACGCCGATCTCCGAATCAGCGCGGACGCTGTCTTCGTTGTGGGATCGTTTGCGCCCGACATCCGAGCGAGTGACGATCCGCATATTGCGGCCACCCACCCTCGACGCATGAGGTAGATTGGCGTTGTCATCCGCACCCAGCGTTCGAGCAAGAACCACCGAGATATTGTCTTTGCCTCCCTTATCGTTAGCTGATTTCACTAACCGCTCTGCCGCCGCCTCAAGATCCCTATCAAAACGCTGCAAAATAGAGCACATTTCCTGCTCTGCCACCAAATCACTGAGTCCATCCGAACACAGCAGGAAAACATCACCCTCTCGAACAATTTCCTCTCTGAGATCGAGTTTCACCGTCGGCTCCACCCCAACCGCTCGAGTTACAATATTTTTATTGACGGATTGCTTAGCTTCTTGCGGTGTATAGAATCCTTTCTCGATAAGCTCTTGCTGCAATGAGTGGTCAACCGTGATTTGATGAAGCTCATCGTTTCTCAGCCGATACAGCCGCGAATCACCCACATGAGCGATGGTCACTCGATTTTCTGTAAATAGGGCCGCCACCAATGTTGTCCCCATACCCTTACATTGTGGCTGCTTTTGCGCTGTTCGGAAGATCAGACCATTCGCTTTCAAAATCGCCGATTGAACAAGTCGCATCGCCGTCGTGAAGTCTTCTGCGCCGAGCTCGTCCACTGGAGATGACAGATTTAAGGAAACATCACTTGACGCCAGACCGCCTAACGCGAGATCATCAGCCTGATCCCTGCAAGCCGTCTTGCTCCCTGGTACCGTGGTGCTAGCCTTTTGCTCCCCAACCGGTTTTACAGCCTTGGCGTGATAGTCAGCGAGCTTTGCCACGAAGCGATCTCGCTCCTTTGACTCCATCGAGGCTCTCGCCATACCTTCATGCAAACGCTTCACCAGACCCGGCAAAAGCCCGACCAATCTAAAGCGCTCCTGCGCCGTCCGTTTTGGACTGACGCTCCAAACCAAGTCATCCATCGTCTCGATATAACGTCTCCACTCGTCGGCTTGAACGCCGCCATTGACATAGCTGACGATCAACAGTCCCTTCCAGTAAGTGTCCAGGAAACTGCGAATTATCTCGGGCACGCTTTCGCTATTGATGCGCCTTGTTACCTCATCCTGAGCAACGGTCCTGGCAACTTGTAGCTTCTCTCTGCTTTCAGCGATCGAGGCAGACTCATGGTTACTGGCCTCGCTGGACTGCTCCTGCTCGGTGAGGAACCGCTCGAAGTCCTGCAGAAGCTCCGAGAAAATACTTGGATCGTCGTCAAACTCCGACAGAATGCGGTGCACGATGGCTTCGATATTTTCATATAACGCATCATTGCTGTGGTGCTTTTCATTCCACCCGATAGCGGCATCAGCAATACTATTCAAAAGCTTGCGCGCTGGGTGGAATTTTCTGGAAAAGAACGACTTATCGAGTATGGCAACTTTAAGAACTGGGATCTGCAACCTTCCAATGAGCGCTTTGATGCTGTCTGCAAGGTTATTATCATCGAGGATGTAGTCAAACATCATAGCCACGATGTCAATCATCATGTCATCGACGTGACCAATACCTCTGGCTATTCTCGCCGTTTTTACCTGCCTCAAGACGTTGGCCGTGCTCCCGGCGGGCGCAGCGACCTCCAAACATTCGTCATCCGTGCCGATCAGTTCCTGATGGCCGCGCTGCAGTAGGGTAAGATCCCCTAACACTCTACGCACCCGCTCGGTTTGCACGGCTCCTCGTAGGGTTCTTTGCGCCGGCCCGTTAGCCGCCATAATGCTGCGCAGCGCGTCAATGAGATCGGCTGCAGCGAAGACATGCCCATCGACACCCAAGCCAACACCTGCTGCCGTCAAGCCGGCATTTGTACTTTTCTCCCGACTGACCGGCATTTCATATTCGGGAATATTTTCCGTTGTATTCGGGCGCTCCGCGACGACTGCCCCAGTGCCTCCTAGCGCGACTTCGTTTCTAACCACAACCTGACGAATCTGCGGCAGGACGCCAGCCTGCACGAGATGGTCATTGATGACCTGATAGAGCGCAGGGACAGTACTGACGACAAGCTTGTCGAACAGTTTCAGTATAATCAGCTTGACCTCGATTCCGGACTCAACTTGCCGACACGCCTGTCTTGCCGCATCGCAGATGACCCGGGGGCCGAAGGGATTCTCATGCTGTTGGAGCTCGGTGTCGCCGATCAAAAATCCCACTCGCTTATCCAAAGCGAAAAGATCTTCTTTGGCGGCAGCCTCGAGCTTGGTAATCATGTTTGTTATCGCCAGCGATTCTTCGAGATCATCGTTATCCAGCAACACGAGATCGGAATTGGCCGCTTCACCCGATCGGCCATAAGTCCCTGCATTCGAATCACCCTGCGCATTGCGGCTGTACGACTCTAAGAAGCGTCGTCGAAACTCCTCTTCCATGCGCTGTCGACGCAGGCGCACTTCTCGCATGGCATCGAAGTACGCACTCTGAACGGCATTGCTTTGCGACTTCTCAGCCAGATCAAAGAGGGTATCGTCCACCTTGTCCAGCATGCCTTGGAGCGAGCGCATGAGATGCGTCATTGCCCTATCGCGGCAATCGTGTAAGAGCTTGATGGACTCGCTGCAAGCAAAGTGCATAGGGGATGGTTTATTGTGACGCACAGAGGCTTTGCTTGAATCCAGCACAGTCAGTCCAGCGGCGCAGAGTTACCGTCAGCAACCAATCAATAGCGTGGTGAGGCTTTGCGGATTGCCGAATCTCCCGGGGCTCGAGCGGAAGCAAACGAATGAAGGTGAGCAGACAACACAATTCCATCGACCACCACATCGCTGATGGGCACAGATTCAGAGAAGCTAAAATCGCAAACCGGGACACGTTTCGGACGCGTACAACGAGGATTGACAGGCACACTTATTACTATAGATACGGGCAAAATAGCGGCCCAGCAGTGGGTTTCCTTTACTGCCATAGAGTCACATCATAGCGACAAGCTTCCTGAAGCTAGCTGCTCACCACGGTACTTCTCGCAGTGGCTCGGAAGCCGATGTTGCCCGCGCAAAACAAGCTCAAAAAATGGCGAACCGTCCTTTATTACCTCAAGCCGCGTGCCGCCCCATCGCCGTCCTTAGCAGCGGCCAAGAAGGATGGGCACTACCAGCTGAAGGGCTGAGAACATTCAGGGCTAAAGGTTGAGCCAACGATGGTCGCTAACGCGGACGCTCACACACATGTCACTTACGCGACGGCGACGACAACAGTGACTACGCATTGCGAAAATCGCATCTTACCCTACTCATCGGAGAGCATCTTTAACCTCATCGCCGATGTTGAGAGCTATCCTGAATTTGTGCCGTTCTGGCACCACGCCAAGATCTGGCAGCGATCGGGTAACGTTTACTATACGGATCAAGAAATTGGCATCGGTCCGGTGCGGGAACGCTTTCAATCGAAAACCGTTCTGCTGCCGTTTGCTGAAATCCAGATCACTTGCCGCCAAGGGGTTTTTGGCCGGCTGGAAGTTTGTTGGACGTTTACTCCACTTCCGGGCGATTCCTGCTGTGTGCACTGCTCGCTAGAGGGTCAAACCCGTTCAGCACTGCTACAACACCTCTTCAATGCTGTGTTTCTGGATTCCATACATTGTGTTGCTGCGGCATTCGAAGCACGAGCCAATCAACGATACGGTCAACACGTTTCAGTTACTCCCGGCAGGCGACACCGGCCGAAACCGTTCGCTTGCGTCTCGCGGCTTGAACGCGAAACCAAAGCGTAAAACGCTTGGCCGGTTACAAACAACGATGATCATTGAGGAAGGGCGCTATGGAAATCATCGGGTACACATTGCTGGTCGCGATTGTGGTATCTCTGCTATACATGGCCATTGGCTATAACCGGCTTGTAACGCTCAAGCACAACGTCAAAAAAGCATGGCGCAACATCGATATCCTGCTCAAGCAGCGTCATGATGAAATCCCCAAGCTGATAGCTTTGTGCAAAGCCTATATGAAGCACGAGCAAGACACTTTCGAAAAAGTTGTCTCCGCTCGCAGCCGTGTGGCCACTGCCAGAGAAGCAGGTGATCTAGCCAGTCTCAGTCTCGCGGAGGGTGCTTTGCGTGCCGGCATCGGGCAACTCTTCGCGTTGGTCGAAAACTACCCCGACCTCAAGGCGAACGAAAACTTTCGACACCTACAAGGGCGCGTCACCGGACTGGAGAATGCTATTGCCGATCGGCGCGAGTTCTACAACGAAACCGTTAACATAAATAACATCCGTCTTGAGCAGTTTCCCGACGTCTTCATCGCAAGATTCTTCAACTTTGGTCCCTTCGAGTTATTGCGCTTTACCGAGCAAGACAAAATCGATGTCAATGTCGCCGCCCTGTTCCAAGCTTCATAATAGACTTCTGAATCAGGCTCAGAGATATGCTTGGCACGTGGGGACTTACGAAAGTGGCGGCCACGAACGCTTTGATTTCAGCCGGTTATCTCATGGTGGGCGCCATTGGCCTTGGGTACGCAACCGCCGACAAGAAAGGCGATATCATCGTGGCCGCTACAATGGCAGCCGTTGCCGTTGCCGGACTCTTGGCGTGGCTTGCTGCCTATAAGCGATACCGCTTAATCTTCGATACACCCACTTCACAGATCATCAGTGCAGCGCAAGGTTACGTTGAAATTGTTGGCCGCTGTGAGCCCCATTCCGACGATAGCCTTCTTGGTTTCGGGCCAATTCCCGGTTCTGTTTGGCTTCAGTATACGGTGCAGCAGCGCCGCGGCGGCGATTGGCGACACCTGGAAAGCCGCACGAGCGACGATACCTTCTTGGTCACCGATACCTCCGGCACGTGCATCTTGGATCCCGACGGCGCGGAGGTGGTTAACGCCCACCGTAAGACTTGGAGTGACGGTGAGTACCGCCACATCGCCAGATATCTTTTACCCGGCGATACCCTCTATGCGCTGGGCGAGCTCACCACCCTTGGTGGCGCCCGGACACCTGTCGACAAGCGCTCAGACGTGAGCGCGTTGTTACGTGAGTGGAAGCGCGATCACAGTCAACTGTTGGCACGATTCGACTCCAACCGTGACGGATCAATCGATCTCGACGAATGGGAGACAATTCGCCAAGCGGCTGGCCAAGAAGTCCATAAGCAACATCGCGAGCTGCATTTGGGTCCAGATATCCATCTACTGCGCACGCCGCAGGACGGGCGGCCCCTCTTGATTTCCAATCGAGACCCAGATTGGCTGGCCCGGCGATTTCGTCGGTGGTCCTGGTTCCATCTGGCGATGTTCGTAGCTGCTGCCGTGGGTACCTTAACGCTCTGGTTACATTAGAAGCTGCTTTAAGAACGGCGGCGCTTGCGACGTTCTTAAAACAACTTCTTAGCTGCGGTATCATCCCGCAGCTCCCGATATGGCTTTTACCCGCATTCGCCGCAGCGTATCAGCGAAGCCTTCCCCTTCCAATCCTTGATCGGCCAGCTGCTTGGCATCCACCGCCAGCGCCGCTGCGAAAACCGTCTCTAGGCGATCCAGCGTGTCGCTGGGATCCCAATCCTCGGCAACGGCAATAGCTTGGCAGGCGGTTAAGTACTGCGTAAAGCGCGCCCTTCTCCGCAGTGCATCGAGTGCCTCTAATCCAGCGAGGAGCGTGTTAGCGTCCGCGCCACTAGCTTCTTTGAAAAAGGTATAACTGCGGTCTACCATCAAAGCAAGCTCTCTGTAAGATCTCTCCACCCGTAAGCGTTGCGCCACTTGCAGGATAACATCGCGCGCTACCGTCTCCCCTTCCGAAACGGTCGATGCGAGCCCGCGCATCAGCGCCGCATAACGTACCGCCGGATCAGCCGAAAGCTTTCCGGCCACCGCCAGAATTTTTAATGGAATTGCGGCCGCTTGTTCATCTAGCTGCTGATGACTCACTGCCGAGCCCAAAGCACGATCCAGCTCTGGAAGCAAACAGGAAAGCGCACCGCACCGATGCAGCACCTCAAAGTAACGAGCCGGCCGATCTTCCGCGAGGGCTCGCTTCGTTTCCCGCCAGAGGCGTTCTGCAGAAAGCTCTGCAAGCTCGCCACTCTCGACCATCCGCTTCATTAGGGTGTGGGTCCGATGGGCGATACGAAAACCCCAGCGGGCGAAACGCGCCGCGAAACGCGCCACGCGAAGAAGGCGAAGTGGATCCTCCACAAAGGCAGGAGACACGTGTCGTAAGAATCCATCGTCCAGATCATCACGACCGCCGAAGGGGTCGATGAGCGTACCATCCTCAGCCTCCGCCATGGCATTGATGGTCAAATCCCGGCGCTTCAAGTCCTCCTCGAGCGTCACTTCCGGGCCAGCATAAAGACGAAAACCCTTATGGCCACGTGCCACCTTGATTTCTCTGCGTGCCAGCGCGTATTCCTCGCCCGACTGCGGATGGGTGAATACCGGAAAATTTCGATCGAGCCGCCGAAATCCTCTAACCTCCATCTGTTCTGGGGTGGCCCCGACAACCACCCAATCTCGTTCCGTAACCGGTAAGTCTAGCAGCTTGTCGCGCACCGCACCGCCGACCATATACACCTTCATCCCGACATCCTAGTGTCACTCTCAGAGGCTATTTCAAGAACTACTGCGCTGCGCTCGCGATTTTTTTGAAAGTCTCCTTGGCGTTCTCGGTGAAGGCATCCAGTGGGTATTAGATAACGCGTTCGTCACCCCCGTCCACCGGCACCTGGGCGCCTGTCGTTCTTGAGAACACGGGCCCACACATCTCGGCGGCGAGCTCCGCGACATCTTTGCTGGTAACCTTCACGCTGAGAAGATTGCGCCGTTGGTATGCTTCGACGCTCAGGCCGTACTGAGCGGCGCGGGACGCGAGCACCTCTTGGGTCCAGATACCGGTGTCGAACACGGCATTGGGGTGGATAGCGTTCACCCGAATACCATCCCCAGCCCATTCCATGGCAGCCACACGACCCAATTGATTGAGAGCTGCCTTAGAAGCCGAGTAAGCCGCAGCCCCTGGCCCCGGTGCAAACACATTTTTGGACCCAATAATCACCACCCGCCCTCCTCGGGGCGCCCGCCGCAGCAGCGGGTAAGCCTCGCGCATCAGATTTACATTGGCGTCTAAGTTGACCGACATCACATCCCGCCAAGCTTTTTCCGTCAGCTCGGCAATGCGACAACTCATGGGAAAGATACCGGCGTTCAGCACCAGCATATCCACCCCTCCGAAGGCCCGAACAGTGCGCTCCAGGGCATCTCGTATCTGTTGCTCATCGGTGACATCGCAGCGAATCCCTAACATGCCGGCAGCATCAGCACCTTCCCGAACGTTTTTTATCGCAGGATCGATGTCGAGCCCGGCCACCGCCGCCCCGCGCGCAGCAAAGGATTCGAGACAAGCCCTGCCGATGCCAGAAGCAGCGCCCGTAACCAAGGCAACTTCCCCAGTAAATACAGGGGGATGACCACTTTTTCGCAGTTTGGCCTGTTCCAAATCCCAGTATTCAACCTGAAACAGCGCCTTTTCAGACAACGCCTGATAACCGTTAAGCTTTGTGGCGCGCTCGATGATATCCATGGTATGGCTGTAGATATCACGCACCACCGCGGCGTCCTTGGCGCTGCGCCCCACCGTGCACAGACCGAGCATCTCATCCAACACCACTCGAGGCGCGGCATCGAGCATGTTAAGTCGCGTCGGGCTGTCGTCTCGGTGCGTTTCGAAATACGCCCGGTAGGCTTGCGCATAGGAGGCCACATTCCGGCCAAGCTGGGGAACCCGTTTCGTGCGAATGATGTGGTCCGGAGTTGCCGGACCTCGCTGAGAGATCGCGTGAAGGTCTGGCCGTTGAACGAATGCCATTGCCCGCGAACCCTGATCGGTGGCCAAAATAACAGGAGCTCCGACTACCTGTGAAACATCATGGCGCAGTGCCGCGACCTCCATTCGCAAAGGCTGTTGCGAAATGACTGCCGGCGCAATCGTCAACTCCCAAGCATCCTTTGCCGCAAGATAATCCTCCGCAAGCGTCACCAGCTCAATCATGCGCTCGTAAGACTCCTGTGCACTTTCCCCAAACGAGAACACCCCATGGTTCATCAACACCATCCCGATAGTGTCTTGCGAAGCCTGCGCTGGAAAGCGCTCGGCAACAAGTCGCGCGAGATCAAAGCCGGGCATGATATAGGGAATAATGACGGCCCGATCGGCGTAGAGCTCATGCACCCGCGCCTCGCCATCCGGGGTATTGGTCAACGTCACCACGGCGTCAGCATGCGTATGGTCAACGTACTTGTAGGGCAAAACAGCGTGCAGTATGGTCTCCACCGATGGGGTCGGTGCTGACGCCCTTGTCATGTGGGTGCAAAGGGCATTTACCATCTCCGGATCCGATAGTGCCTCTAGCCTTGCAAGGCGTAACATCGGCTGTAGGCGCACCGGTGCGAAACCCGCCGCCTCAATGCTACTGAGATCCCAGCCGCTACCCTTGATGTAGAGTATCTTCTCCTTCTCACCCCATAGATTTTGCTCGGCAATCTTAACGGAAGTATTACCACCACCGTGGAGCACCAGCGCAGGCTCACTTCCGAGTAGTCGAGAAGTATAGACGCGCAGCGCCAGCTCGGTTTGGCAGCGTGCTGCCTCTTCGTCGATCCAAAGGTTTCTCATGAATAGATTTCCTGAACCTACTCCTTGCCCACGACATAGCGTGGAAAATCTTGCTCAAAGCTTGGGAAATAGGTGGCGATGGTGGTGATGTCAAACCGCGACAGTATGGATTCTTTCGGTTCGCGTTCAAGCAGGAAATTGAACGCCGCTTCGATGCAAGCCGTGGGA
This sequence comes from Gammaproteobacteria bacterium, assembly GCA_049282355.1. Lineage (GTDB taxonomy): Bacteria > Pseudomonadota > Gammaproteobacteria > HK1 > HK1 > JAGTVB01. Next base: position 13,276 of record JBAPTW010000419.1, read on the forward strand.
CTGACATTTCCATTCGTCAGCCTCTGATAGGTGGCTTGCCCCATAGTGACCTCATGCCGAGTCTGACCGTTTTCTTCCCGCACAGTGATGCTAAAGCCCATTGGATCGCCGGTTACCGTTTGCTTGACAACGATCACTGATGCAGCCCTCCTAACTTCTTATGGGTGGCTTCGTCTGAATTTCGCCCGAATACTTATGCCTAGGAGCGAACCTTGCTAAAAGCGATAGCGTAGCCCAGCCTCGAGTGTGTGCAGCTGAGACCCTTCACTGCTGACCTCCAGGCCATTGATGTCCTTCAGCTCGGGATCGTCGGCACTAAAGAATCGATAACCAACGCTAACCTGCGTGGATGGGCTCACGGTATAGGCAACGCCGCCCTTTAACTGAAACACAAAAACGGTATTGCTGTCGTCCAAAACCACGGTTGGCGACGCTGAAATGTTATTTAGCCCGATATTGGCGGCCCCGATACCGGCGCCCGCATAGGGTACCCACCGAGTGGTTGTGTCGAAATCAACATAGAAGTTTGCCAGTCCCGCGAGGGTGGATCGGTCACCTCCTGATGCGCCTTGGATACCACCAAGTGTTACCTGATCTACAGGAAGCTGGGCGTAGGCAATCTCCCCTTCCAATCGATAGGGACCGACTTGGTAGCCGGTCCCGCCGTGCCCCATAAAGCCGGTACCATAGCCCTCGCGTAGGGGCACACTGCCTACTGAACCGCTAACATCTTCAGTATAAGACGGGCCGACACCTGCAAAGACATACCATCCGTCAGCCTGCGCCTCGGCCACGGCAGCAAAGGTTACTGTGGCCACTAGCCAAATTGAAATTCTCATCTCCATAGCGCGACTCAATAAAAGTTTATGGCTCATACGATGACGGACACGACGACTGCGAACCCCTTGTTGCAAAAATCCCTTGTCGGAGGGTTCTCTTGACCATCAGCTTCTAAATGCGGACGCGAATAGACCTACAGCCGGAACTCGAGGTGCCTGCATCATGATAGGCGATATTCACCCTCAAAAAGAACCGGCGCCACCACTATAACGCTTATGGGAACACTTCTTCCTCGTTCATGGTGTACTGTGCTCATCGGAAAGCAGCGTTTCGCAGGATATCGTGGTCACTTCTATCTGGGGGAAATGCGTATTGAACCGTTGCCGCGCAAAGCCCTTGGATCCCTGAAACTTCGCATCGATCCAAGATGCTGCCTCAACGCGATAACGCGGTAAGACCGACGCATCATAACCCTTTGCTTTCAATTGCCGAAGTCGTCGTTCCAGCGACGAGTTGCGGGCATAGACTCCAAGCGATACGGCGTGGGTCATGTCTCCCCTAGGTATCACGAAGATATCCTTAATTCCCAAGCGAGCCATCTCTTGCGCTACACGAAGCGCCTCTGTGCGCGTCGAGAACGGTGGCAAGTAAACCCAGTAGAGCGCGAGCTCTCGCCGTTCGCCTAGACGCAGCTGCGGTGCCCCGCCGGCGGCCATGACCCAAGTCCGTAGCTGTTCCATTTCGTCATCAGTCGCTATGGGTCCCAGGCTGTAGCAGTAGGGTGCGGCCGAGGAGCTCGGAGATGCATGATTAACTTGTTGACTGCTTGACAGATTTGTCTTGGCCTCGATGCTATCGGCCGCTGCGCGAGCGCGGGGACGAAGTTCACGGGGATTTACTTCGCTTAGCAAGCGAAGCTGGTTTACTGTGCCGCCTCTGGGGATCTCCACAACGAACTCAGCTGGTTTGCTCCCGCCGTGCAACCATTGCCAGGCAAAAAATAGCCCATTACACATGAGCAGTGAATAGAACACCCAATTCAAACGGGTGCCTCCGCCATTATTGCCGTGCCCAGCAAAACAAGATCGGGCTCACAGGTAGCTCTTCGAATGAAATACGGAGCAAATAGCCTCGCATCACCACCGCAGACGACACAGGTCACTCTTGTCTCCAGAGCAGCTTCCGTATCGGCGATTACACGGTCAACCAGGGCGACCGTGGCATAAAATGTTCCCGTCGCCACGCCATCATTTGTATTCCGAGCGAGCAAGGAAAGATTGCCGCTGGCCACCTCGGGGAGAGCATCAGTACGCTGGTACAGTGATCGGCGCATAAGCGTCAATCCTGGAAGTATCAACCCTCCGAGATGAAGGCCTTCAGCAGCCAACACATCGATGGTAATCGCGGTTCCGCAGTCAACGACACACACAGGAGGAGGAAACTTTCGATGAGCCGCAATGAGAGTCGCCCAGCGGTCTGCACCAAGGCTGGCTGGATCTTGGTAGGCGTTAGTCACCCCCCAACCGGCGAGTCTTGCTGTCACGAACTCAACTGGACAACCCCAACGCTGCATTACCCAGGTTGAAAGCGCCTCGGCAATCACAGGGCCGGCAACGTTACAGACGAGCACCCGATAGGGCCGTATCAAACTTGACCAGCACTTTTCCAGCACCTGCGACATACCCGCCTTAGGGTAGATGGCATCTCCTCTCGCGACGAGCTCGCTGCCATTGACTCGCGCCCATTTAAGCCGGGTGTTTCCGATGTCGACCACCAACGTCATACTGCAACCCGCAGGCTAACGTCGCCGGAGAGAACACGCATGACTTGACCGGCAACGGACAACAGCAGCGCCCCGGTGTGATCCACTCCGCAGGCACGCCCGTGCGTCACGGATCCAACGCAGGACACCGAGACCAGCCGATCACGGACCAGATCGTAGCGTTCCCACTCCTGACGAAAAGCGGCAAAGCCGTGCCGAGAAAATTCCTCAAGCGCCGTTAGGAGGTGCAACAGCAGCCGCCCGGCCACCCGATTGCGCCCAATTTGTCCCGGTGCCACCGTTTTGAGATCCACCCACGGCTGATCGATAAGGCGCGCCGAGGCTTCAGGTAGGAACAAGTTTAAGCCAACACCGACCACGACGTGCCAAGGCCCGGCCGGTTCCCCAGCAGTTTCCACGAGGAGGCCACCCAGCTTGCGCTCCCGCCACACCAGATCGTTCGGCCATTTCAACTTAAGCTCTGATATGCCGAGCGACGAGAGCGCACGGGTCACTGCTACTCCGGCAGCTAAGCTCAAGCCTTGCAGCGCTTCTGCACCGACATCAAAACGCCGCAACACCGATACATAAACATTGGTGCCAAACGGCGAGACCCATGGGCGACCCTGCCGGCCGCGTCCTGCCGATTGATATTCGGCAAAACAGGCGTTAGCGCTCGCCGTTGCACTGCGTGCGCGTTCCATAAGGTAGCGATTGGTGGAATCGATTTCCGGCACCACTTCCAGTTGATGCAAGAGGGTTGCCGCTACCGAGTCCAACTCAGCTAGCATCTGTTCCTGACTCAGCAGTTCGAGGGGCTCGGCAAGCCGATAGCCCTTACCGCGTACCGCATAGACATCGAGCCCCAGCGGTTCTAGCGATTGCACCAGCTTCCAGACAGCGGCTCGCCCTACGCCGAGCATGCGCCCGAGCTCCTCCCCTGAATGAAAGCGGCCATCAGCCAGGAAATGCAAAAGTTGGTAGCGCCGCTGCATGCCCTAATTCTACCAGATGACCGTTGGCGTCAATGCTCGTTAAAATATGCAGGATCACATTTCCGACGAGAGAAGCGAGGGGTAGCCCCCACGCTATCGGGATCGATGCAAACCCCTGCGGCCCCAGCCGGCAAAGTTCCCGATGTTGATGTTTTGCGCGAGAGTGTCCATAGTATGCCCGTGATTCATTCGCACGCGACAACCTGGGCAACACTGTCTGCAGCTCTGACGCCACGCAAACAAGACGCCACGCAAACAAATAGCAAAGGGGTGGGCAGCGAGGGTTGCCATGTGGTGTAGGGTTACGCCGTCAACCCTTTCACCGCACGAGCCTCTCATGAGTCTCTAAGAATGCACAAGCCTGTAACAGTGTGATGAAAAAGGCATTACTACGCGGATCGTTCGAGCTGCCCTCGAAACCACTTCGATCTTAACTTCGCTTGCTGCTAACGACTTAGATCGCGGCACACGTTTCGAGATCAGAACCTTTTAAATTTTAAAGTGTACCTGCAGAGGAGTAAGCTATGAGTCAAGCTACCTTGAAACCTGGTGTGGTAACCGGCGAAAGCTACAAAACCCTGGTCGCAGCCTGTAAAGACGGTGGCTACGCATTGCCAGCGATAAATGTCACCAATAGCAACACGGTCAACGCTGTCATGGAAGCTGCCGCGAAGGCGAAAGCCGACGTCATCATTCAGCTTTCCAACGGTGGCGCCCAATTCTATGCCGGACAAGGTATGCCGGACAGCTTTCAGGCTAAGGTGATAGGGGCAGTCGCGGCAGCACGGCATATCCACCTGCTCGCGGAGCACTACGGCATCTGCGTCGTGATACATACCGATCACGCCAACAAAAAACTGATACCTTGGGTCGAGGCACTGCTCGATTGGGGCGAGCGGCATTACCAGGAAACCGGCAAAGCGCTTTTCAGCTCACATATGTTGGATCTCTCCGAGGAGCCCATCGACTATAACTTGAACGAGTGTTCGCGCATTCTCGAGCGCATGAGCAAGCTCGGGATGAGCCTTGAGATCGAACTGGGCGTGACCGGCGGTGAGGAAGATGGAATCGGCGGTGAATTCGATGACAGTGCAGATAACTCCCATCTGTATACCCAACCGGAAGACGTCTTGCAGGCTTACGAAAAGCTCTCACCCGTGGGCGATTTCTCCGTAGCCGCATCCTTCGGCAACGTGCACGGCGTGTACAAGCCAGGCAATGTAAAACTGCGGCCTGAAATTCTTAAGAACTCTCAAGACTTGGTGCAGAAAAGTCACAGCAATCAACGAAATCCCTTGAATCTAGTCTTCCATGGCGGTTCTGGATCGGAAAAAGAGAAAATTCGTGAGGCCGTCGGCTACGGTGTGTTTAAGATGAACATCGATACCGATACGCAATTCGCCTTCTCAACGCCAATTGGGAAGTATGTCAGCGAGAATCCCAAAGCCTTCCAATATCAAATCGATCCAGAGGATGGCACTCCTTACAAGAAGCAGTATGATCCGAGAAAATACCTGCGACTGGCGGAGATCAACACGGTAGAGCGGTTGCAGGAGGCTTTCGCGGACCTCGGTTCCATGGGCAAGTCCTTAGCACAGCAGTAGGGAATGACATAGCGAGGAGCGAGCAAGCGAACGATTATAAATATCGCTTGAGTTCTTCGCCACCGGCCTAGGGGGCGAGGGGACGTGTTTTTCTCGCCTCAGATCCGGTTGATCCCAATGCATTCATCTGCATAATTTCGATGATGAGTCTTATAAGAATGTTTCCTATTCTCAACGACGTAAGAGAGGAGTTTATTCGATGACCACCACCCATGACGGCCCTACGAGGACCAATAACAAGAAGCTTTTGACCTGGGTCGACCAAATGGCCGCCCTTTGCAAACCGGAGCAGATCCACTGGTGCGACGGCTCTCAGGAGGAATACGACCGGCTGTGCCAGGATCTCGTGGATGCGGGCGTGTACACCCGCCTCAATTCCGAGAAACGGCCGAACAGTTACCTTGCCCGCTCCCATCCAAGCGATGTCGCCCGAGTGGAAAACCGAACCTTCATCTGCTCCGAGAAGGAGGAGGATGCCGGCCCAACCAACAACTGGATGGAGCCGAAGGAGATGCGAGCCCGCCTCAACGAGGCCTTCGACGGCTCGATGCAAGGACGCACGATGTATGTCATTCCCTTTAGTATGGGTCCGCTTGGCTCGCCCATCGCCCAGATTGGCGTAGAAATCACGGACTCCGCCTATGTCGTCACCAATCAGCGAATTATGACCCGCATGGGCCAGGCGGCGCTGGACGTGCTCGGAGCAGACGGCGACTTCGTTCCCTGCATGCACTCGGTAGGCGCGCCGCTAAAGCCAGGGCAGGAAGACGTCGCCTGGCCCTGCGAGCCAGATATCGAGAAGAAGTACATTAGCCACTTTCCGGAAACTCGCGAGATCTGGTCCTATGGCAGCGGCTACGGCGGCAATGCGTTGCTTGGCAAGAAGTGCTTTGCGCTGCGCATCGCTTCGGTCATGGCCCGTGACGAGGGCTGGCTTGCCGAGCACATGCTCATCCTCGGTGTGGAATCACCTGAGGGAGAAAAAACCTACGTCTCCGCGGCCTTCCCAAGCGCCTGCGGTAAGACCAACTTCGCCATGCTGATCCCGCCGAAAGAGGGCTTCGAGGGTTGGAAAGTGACCACCATCGGCGACGACATCGCCTGGATCAAGCCCAACAAGGAGGATGGCAAGTTCTACGCCATCAACCCGGAATACGGCTACTTCGGCGTGGCGCCCGGGACCAATATGAACTCCAACCCCAATGCCATGTTGAGCATGAAGGAGAACTCTATCTTCACCAATGTGGCCCTCACCGACGACGGCGACGTCTGGTGGGAGGGCATGACTGACAAGCCGCCCACCCACGCCATCGACTGGAAGGGTAACGATTGGACACCGGCGAGCGGCACTCCGGCGGCCCATCCCAACAGCCGCTTCACTGCGCCGGCGGCCCAGTGTCCTTCCGTCGATCCCGACTGGGAAAACCCCGAGGGGGTGCCCATCAGCGCCTTCATCTTCGGCGGGCGTGTCAGCAAGAATTTCCCGCTCGTCTACCAAGCCTACAACTGGGAGCACGGCGTGTACATGGCTGCGACCATGGGCTCGGAAGCCACCGCCGCCGCCATCGGCCAGGAGGCGATGCGTCGCGATCCCATGGCCATGCTGCCCTTCTGTGGCTATAACATGGCGGACTATTGGCGCCATTGGCTGCGCATCGGACGGCAAAACGTTGCCACCCCACCGCGCATTTTCCGAGTCAACTGGTTCCGTAAAGACGAGCAAGGCAAGTTCGTCTGGCCGGGATTCGGGGAGAACATGCGGGCCCTTAAATGGATCGTGGATCGCTGCCGCGGGCGTGGTTTGGGCATCGAAAGCCCCCTCGGCTGGGTACCGAGCTACGAAGAGATCACCTGGAAAGGTTTGGATTTCTCACGGGATCAGTACTACTCCATCATGAATATCGATCGCGAGCTCGCGCGCAGGGAAGCCAACGACCAGGAAGAGCTGTTTACCCGGTTCGGTGATCATCTGCCGCCCGAGATGGAGCTTGAGCGCCAGCTGCAGCTAGCTCGAATTTATCATTCGCCAGAGATCTGGGATATCGCCATGGTCTCGAAGCGAGCGGCATAGCGATAATGCCTTGACGTCATTCGTTTGAAGTGCTTGCGGGTGGTGGCCGTGCGCCACCGCCCGTCGGTGTGCTGTCTGGGAACTACGAGCTTCCGAACAGTTTGCTTTCTGCGTCCTCCAGAGAACACACCAAATAACCTCGTTGATGGGCAAGGCGCTGCTCCCGAGGCCCGTTGTAACCCCAGGTTGCGAGCGCGCAGCGCACACCGAGGGAAGCCACCGCATCCAAATGGTTCACCTTGTCGTCTAGAAAGGTCATCGCCGAATAAGCGATACCGAGCATTTGCTGCAGATGTTGAAGATGGGCCACTTTCGTCACACCTACATCCTTATCCAGGATGCGCTCTTCTGCAAATAGATCAGTCAACCCGTAATCCTCTAGCAACACCCTAACCGAGCCCCGATCCTTGGCCGTAGCAATGGCAAGCAGGGCCTCGGTTGCCCGGCGCTTGAGCCAGGCTAGGACCGGCCTGTACGGTGCAATGAGTCGGCGCCAAGCGACCGGGTCATGCGCGAAGAACTCGCCCCGAACAGCGTAGAAGCGTTCATGAAATCGGTGTAGAAAATGAGCAGAAAGGGAGCTTCGCTCCCGATCGTAGGCATGCTGATCTTCAACTTGGAGATTACGTTCCAGAATCGAAAGAATCACCGCATAGTCCTCGGCACGATTCCCCAGGGGCATGAGCTCCAAGAAGCGCGAGTAGAGAAAACTGCTTTGAACATCCTTCAAGGTGACATCCGTGGTGCGCACGAGCTGCGCCAAGGCCGCGCTAAGATCGGAAGCCGGGCGCAGATCGGCATACGTGCGCACCGCCACCAGGAAGGCTTCCGGAGCACTGTTGGAAATCACGCCGTCGAAATCAAGAACTAAAGCTTTCATCAATGCTCTGTCACTGGAGCTGCGAGAGGCGTTGTGTTGCGGGCATAGAGGAAAACGCTATGTCTGCGGCGGACCCTTCGCGGTGTGGATTGCACTGTAGAGCGCAGAATAATCCGCATCCGCCCCGCCTTCGCCAATTACCTCTTTGAGAAGGGCGTCAATACCCTCGAGTGGCTCGGTGCGCAAGCCGAGAGTGCGGGCCTCTTGCAGCACCAAGGAGAGATCTTTCTGCAGGTGCTTTGTGGGGAAATTAGGGTCTGCGAAGTCTCCGCTGAGCATTCGAAGGAGCTTCTTGTCGAAGGTGGGGGCATACAGCGCACTGCTCCGCAGCAACTCCATAAACAGCTCCACATCAATGCCTCGGCACTTCACCAGGCCGAGCGTAAATGCAAAACCGGTGGTTAGGGTGGCGATCAACTGATTGAATCCAAGCTTAAGAGCAGCCGCCTTGCCCACCGCCCCAACCAACCTCGGTTCAGAGCCGAATCGCCGCAGTAATATTCGCTCACGCTGGAATTGGGCTTCTGTCCCGCCGACCATCACAATGAGCCTTCCTTCACGCGCTTCTGTGGTGCTGCCAAGGACGGGAGCTTCGAGATAATCCGCGCCGCCCGTGCGCACTGCGGCAGCAAGTGCCTCACTTTCTGCCGGAAGAATGGTTCCCATCTGGATCACGGTCCGACCCGGCAACGCCGCCAGCGCCGCCGGTTGCAACAGGACTGCTTCGATTGCCGGTGCATCGCTCAGAGTGGGCAGCACATGAGTGGCTCGGCTGAGTGCTTCCGTCACCGAATCGGCAACAGCCACATTTGGGCCAGCAAGCGCCAGCGCCTTTGATCGCGTGCGGTTATAGAGAATCACCTCATCGCCGATGGCCGCCAGGCGCTCGCCAAAGGCCGCACCCATAAGGCCGGTACCGAGGATAGCGATATTCATGGTAGATTGACGTCGTTTCTTGCCCACAATGGCCTGCTATGGTTGATTTACACGAGCTAGCTAAGCGTAATTCCATGTTGAACTGAAAAGTAAACCACTCCACACTCTGATGATAAGCAGGAATTAAGCTTGAACCAATACGAGGTAGCTATGGACGACAAATCGAAATTTGAAGCCTTACGAAAATCGCCTATTTCCAGCAACCTAGAAGATGAACAATGTCTCGCCCTCGCCGACCTGGCGCAACCACGCCTACTGAGCAATGATGAGGTGTTAATGGAGGAAGGCCACGTCGACAATAGCTTTCATGTCATTGTGGGAGGACTGCTTGCCGTCACGAAGGAAACCGGCGGAGGCGACTGGTTAACGCTCCACATCTTACGTCCAGGTGATCTTGCGGGCGAGCTCGGGTTCATCGATGGCCGCCCCCATACCGCCACCTTACGAGCGGTCGGAGACACGACGGTGCTCAGCTTTGAGCGCGAACGCCTCGAAGGGGTTTTGGAACAACATCCATGGATGGTATACCGGCTGATGCAAAACATCGTGCAGGCGGTCCACGATATTGTCTCTCGAATGAACAATCAGTATGTCGAAATGACCAACTACATAAGCAAACGCCATGGGCGTTACTGAAGTGCTTGGCCGCTGCAGCATAGGACCACAGGCTGGGTTTCCAGCCGCCAAAGGCATTTACCAGGCCAGCTCCCGTTTATTCATTCAGCACCGACCGGAAGCAACCCTTGCACTGTGGGGTAAGTGAAATGCGGCTCTGACAGCTGAGCTTTCAATGGCACGAGCACATCAGCAAACCCTCCGGATTCGCCACCGGTCGCCGGTGAAAGCAAGCATCTACCTGTTACGATCGCGTATCAATGAGCAAATCGAGTGTTAATCACCCGCTCCCGTCTTAGCCGACTCACCGCTTGTTTGCTTCCCATCCTCAGAGGGCTTGCTTTGCGTGTCGTTATCCGAAAAGGTCGAGCGCTTACCGGTGAAAGCCTGCCAAAAAGCTGTCTGCAGAGCCTCTATCGACTGCATGCCTTGGGGCATCAGAGGCTTTAACAACGTCACCGGATCGAATCCCTCTGCGCCCTTTCGCATCTTATCTCGAATGCGATCCAGCATTTCATCCTGCAAAGGCTTCACGTCCGGTAGACCGAAGAACGTACGTAACTCCCGCGGCGTTATATCCACGTCGATTGTGATCTTCATAGCTTTGAAGACTCCTGCTCCGACGTTGTCATTAGCAGCTTGGAATCCAAAGTGTTTCCTACAGAATTCGATAGTTTATGACAAAACAGCGACCTACGGCCAAAATGCTGCCTTAGGCGGGAATCGGCGCTTGCCTTTAATGCAGGCATCGGGATTCAGTTGCATCCCGTCCCGTAGGCGATATTGGGACTAGTGCCTCAGATATTGGAGCCGTCTTCAACATGTTGGCGTCCTCGTTCAACCAACTGCCCAGCGCCCCCTGGGCATCGACAACGATGTCAAGAGTCTCAAGCGCATGCTGCAAAATCTGTAGGCCCATTTCCGTTGCAAACTGTGGCTGCTGAGCCAGTATCTCCCATGGCCCAGCCGCTTGCACCAATTGTTGGACTTGCCTTCGATTGCCATCAAGAATTAGCCGAGCCGCGTTGAGTTGGTGTTGGGCGAATCGCTCCGAACTGCGGATACTGAGCCGACCCAGGTGCATTACGGAGGCGGAAGCCTCCTGCTGTAGCTTGACCCAGTATTCCAGGAGGTTGTGTTGCATAGACGCCACCCCTCGCAGACAATCAATTGTGCACCGCAATATTTGTGCGATGCACAATAACTGTCCCACCTCAAGATGTCAAGTGTACGGGGCGATTATGCTAAGCTGCGGGTTTGCGTGCTCAATTATCACCTAGAATTGCATGTGTTGACCGCCATTCATGGCAATATTCGCTCCGGTAATGTAGCCCGCATCTTCGCCTGCAATAAAAGCAACGACGGCACCGACTTCCTCTGGGGTGCCCATGCGTCCCACCGGGATCTGCGCAACTATCTTGTTCCGGACCTCTTCGGCGATAGCCATAACCATGCTAGTGCCAATATAGCCGGGCGAAACAGAGTTAACGGTTATGCCCTTGCTCGCGACCTCCTGGGCGAGCGACATGGTAAAGCCGTGTATACCCGCCTTGCTTGCGGAATAGTTGCTTTGACCGAACTGCCCTTTCTGCCCGTTCATGGAAGAAATATTCACGATCCGGCCGTAACCTCGGTCTATCATGCCGTTGATAACCTGGCGTGTGACATTGAAAACGCCGTTCAAGTTGACACCGATAACAGCGTTCCATTGGTTTTCTGTCATCTTGCGGAAGGTACCATCACGAGTAATACCCGCGCAATTAACGAGGACTTCGATGGGCCCAAGCTGCTGCTCGACTTCTCTCACGATGGCGGCGCTGGATTCAAAATTGCCTATATCGCCTTCCACCAGAACATAGTCATATCCAGCCCCTTTACTCGCCGCTTGCCACTTCAGTGCCGTCTCTTTCTCCGCCGCAATATACGAAGATGCCACGCGGAAATTGGCGTCAGCTAACCGCTGGCAGATAGCCTGCCCAATACCGCCTGCACCGCCTGTTACAAGTGCCACTTTTGTCATGAGTACCCCCTCAGTTATTGTATGATTCAGCGCTGAAAGCAAAACCAGATTACATCGTCTCTATCGGTGCATGCCGAAGAATGCCTCGCAAATAGCTCTTTCTTCGCCGCGCCTGCTGTCGCATTGATGCGCTGCTTATTCCTCGACCTAGTTATTACGCATACGCGCCGCTCGATCCTACCGCGGACCACAAGCTATGAACATTGTGGGAGTAAACACGTTACGTATTCGCGCGAAATACAACGACCACATTCCTCGGCAAGACGCTTGGAAACGCACCCCCAGCGCCCCCGCATGGTGCTGCCGCCGTGGGGCGTTGTCAACCGGGCGGGCAATCTCATCTCACAGACTCTCTGATTCGCTACCGTTTTACCTACTCGCGGGAAGGCCATGGTCATCGTTTCGGCCGAGGTGGCAGTCAATCGCCTTGCCTCAAGGGACGTCGTGAATACATCCTTGTAGACTTGAGTCCAGCATCCCTGCTGAACACACCCTTGTGACAAGGCGATTGGCTGCCTACAGATTCCAAGCACGGTTTTACCCTCTGAGGGGGTGATGCTGACGAAACGATGACCATGGCCCGCGGGAAAGCGGCCTCTCAACAGTGATGGAATCGGCCAATCGGCTAGGATCCGCTGTCTCGAGAAGGCGGTGCTACCGAGTCTGTGTGTTCACCGGCATTGGCTCGACGGGGAGGCCGCTTTGTTCTAAAAAAACCTTCCTGTATTTCCTTCCAAAGCGAGACATTCTGCTCGGTCAATTCACGCATGAAGGATATGGGATCACCTGAAACCACATTTTGCATCTGTTGGCGCAGCGCATGTTGCTGTTTTACAAATAGATTCATGCTCTTATCGAGATAGCTCGCAATCATTCCTTGAAGTGCATCACCATAAAAGCGGATGATCTGTTGCAGCACGTCGGTACTGAAGATCGGCTCGCCACCCTCCTCTCGCTCCACGATAATCTGCAGCAAGATGTTGCGGGTAATATCCTCACCGGTCTTGGCATCGGTTACGCGGAAGTCAATATGCGATAACACCAACCGCTGCACATCCTCAAGCGTGATATAGCTACTGATAGCCGTATCATACAACCGGCGGTTGGGATACTTCTTTATCATCCGAACCTCATCCACTGAGCTACTGTCGGGTTCACTCACAATCGCTGACCTCTCTAAAATCTGGCGCCCTGAGCTGATAAGTAATCATAACTCCCTATGTCGGCTGAATCATCCTTTACCCGACCCAGAACAGCAGCCACGCCGCAAGGTCCGGTTAGCTAACGTCAAGCATGACGTGGATCGCACCGACAGAACAGAGCTCCTGTACCGAAAAAAGTGCAGCATCCAGCAGCTCAAAGGTAGCGGCAACTGCACGCACAGCGAAACAAGAGGATCAAGACACACTGAAAGCTAGCGTCATGTGGGCGTGTAATAGACAATAGAATGATTGGAAGAGCTCACACCCTGCCCGGATAAGGAGAACTAATGGCAAAGGATGTACTCGCTGTCTTGGTGAATGGGAACTTTCAGTTCGAGTACCAGCGAAATCGACCGTTGGACGCGCGACACCAAAGCTATTTGGCTAAGATGGATGATGTCATGAATGATGGCGTGATCCTCGGTGGCAAAGTAGTCGACAATCCCGATCCATTGCAGCGAGCGCAATACGTCGCGAGCAATCTCGCAGGTGCCATAAGCGCTGATAACGAACCCATCATTGCTGCTGCCTGCGCCTATCTCGCCAATCGAATCCCCGATCTGAAGCAGGTCAAGATCGCGAAAAGTGAGGGCAGCATAAGCATCGAATTGGTGTTCGACCAGCGCTTCCAGAATCAAGTGGACGTCCATTTTCGGGCATGAATTTGCGTCCGGGATGCACAGCAGTTCCCGAACGGGTTGCAAGAGTCTTGGCCGAGAGCAGCATGCCGTATTTTTGCTTAGTGCTCTTGTTTGGTAGGGCTTTTAGCAGGCGGAAGTGATTCGTGCCATGAAGCGATACATCGTATGCTGTATTTTCGCCAGCGTCTTCATGGGCTGTCAAACTTTGGAGGATAAAGACGCAGCTTATTACCAGATACGTGAAGGTTCCACGCTCGTCCTCAATCAGGAGCTTCTAATTCCGGCCGACGCCGCTCGGATCAGCATTCAGCACGGCGAGGTCAGGCCTCAAGGCCTCGTCAATGAGTTCTATCCCTACTGCGAATTCGAGGTTAGGCAGGTGCAACCAACGGCCCAACCCGTTAAACCGGACGACTTCGTGATCCACCAGGTGGGACATCGAATTTACAATGTTGGACTGTCATTCGGCACCACGGCCAGTCTCGGGTTGAGCATCGGCCTTGGCGGTAGCGATGGCCCTCGGCAGACATTCTATGCGACGGTTTTGCATCTGCGCTCCGAGAAACAGCCCAATGTGCTCAAGCTCACCTGCGAAAGCGATCAACGTAGCTTCCCGGGTATTATCTACGCTCGACACCTGACTGTTAGCGAAATCCAGGAAGCACTGGGCGCCGTCTTAACCCTAGGCCTCGAGCGCAAATCATCCTCTGACAGTCATACTCCTTAAGAAACCGCCTTTTTCCCAGTACCGCTCAGATGACACGATCAGCAGCCTTTAGCGGCAAAACACCTAGCTCCCGTGTGTGTCTATCCCCCCGCGAATTGTCAGCGCCTCTCTCGCACCCTCGTAAAGGACATCATAGTAAGCCATGCCCGGCAAGGTAAGGCGCCCTACCCTTACGCCATTTGGTGTTATCCCCCTACAAGGCCAGGAAAGCCCAGACACTAAGCTAATACAGGTGGTCGTTGGATGGCTTCCCACAACGAACGCTAGCAAACTCGTAAGAAAACCCTCAAGGACATCGTTTATGAAGAAGTTGAAGTACTTGCTTGGCGCCGCTACATTGCTTCTAAGCCTGTCAACGCTTGCCGGTGAACCTGTCGATCTCAATTCTGCCAACGCAAAGGCACTTGCTACCGCCATCGATGGCGTAGGGATGAAACGTGCTGAAGCCATTGTGAATTATCGCAATCAGCACGGCCCCTTTGAATCTGTCGATGATCTGGCGAAAGTGCGAGGAATCAGCACGAAGACCATCAACAAGAACCGCGAGAACCTCTCGGTGAATTTATCTGACGGCTAGCCCCCTGCACCTATCGTAACAATTAACCGCGGCGTCCTGCGGCAGGGCGCCGCTGATCCTGCCCAAGCTCACGCCCAATCTGCAGGCACTGAATCTTCCCGACGACCGTCAAGTGACCTCTACTTGACAAAGTCGCGAGTCAAGTTCCTTGAGACGCTGCGGTGTGCCGACATCGATCCACTGACCGCCGTAGTATTCGGCAGAGACCTCTCCTCGCAAGGCCGCCTCCCGAAGCAAGGGCGCGAGGGGAAATCGTCCTCCCCCATGACCATCGAAAAATTCGGGTCGGTAGACACCGATTCCGCCAAATGTAAGGCGCGCGCGGCCACGCAGGTCTACTTTCCCATCGACCACAGCGAAGTCACCTGCTGGGTGATGTGGAGGATTATCCACCATCACCAGATGGGCTAAGTGGAGCGGTTTTTTTGCGAGCTGATGGAACGGATAATCGGTCCAAATGTCACCATTGACCACCAGGAATGGCGAATTACCCAATATCGGCAATGCATTTAGAATACCGCCGCCGGTATCCAGCGCACCTTGTGGCTCGGCAGAGTATCGAATACGCACTCCAAGAGTTCGGCCATCGGTTAGCACCGACAGCAACTGTTGCCAAAGATACGCGTGATTGATGACGAGATCACAGAATCCCTCACGCCGGAGGCTTTCGATAAGATGCACGATCAAGGGCTTGCCGCCTGCTAGCAGGAGAGGCTTTGGGATCGTATCCGTGAGTGGACGCATGCGTTCACCTCTCCCCGCAGCCAGGATCATCGCCTTCATTAATAATCGCTCCTCCGGCGGTCATCCGCTCAAGAGACCGTTCCAAAAAATACCGCGATCAGTCTCGCTTCGAGCAGAAAAGCACGGCAGCGTTGCGTTCCTGTAGCCGTTCGCTAAGTGCCCAGGCTTGAAAAAGATCGGATAGAGGCTTCAGCTCTGAGTAGCGAGCACAGACTTCCAATAGGTAACTCAATGCCAGGGATATATCTTTCAAATATCGCGGCTTGCCGTCCCGGTAGTTCAACCTGGAAAAAATTCCCGCCACCTTGAGATGGCGCTGTACACCCATGAGGTCAAACCAGCGCTGAAAGCCAGCAGGGTTTTCCTCTTCCAAGATACCGTGCTGCAGAGCGAGGTCATGATAGCCAGCAACCCATTTCTCCACTTGGTCGCTAGACCAAAAAATATAGACATCCCGCAGCAGACTCACCAAATCATACGTAACAGGTCCTTGCACGGCATCCTGGAAATCGAGAACACCTGGATTGTGCTGCTGCTGAATCATGAGATTGCGAGAATGGTAGTCGCGGTGCACGAAAACCTGTGGCTGCTCGAGGGCCGCGCGACACAAAACGCCAAACAGCTCAGCGAGTTGATTCCGCTCATTCTGGCTCGGATCAATCTGTAGATGCCTTATGAGGAACCAGTCGAGAAACAATTCCATCTCGGCGCGCAATAGGGTTTCACTATAGCGCGGGAGCCCATCTATCGGGGCACAGGCTTGAAAGGCCGCCAGCGCGGCGAATGCGTCACCATACAAGCGCTCTACGTTGCCGCCATCGAGCACATCTAGGTAATGCTCAGAGCCCAAATCCTCGAGCAAGAGGAAACCCTGTGTCACATCCGCCGACAAGACCGAGGGGACATGAACGCCGACATTGGCAAGTAATGTGGCGATGCTGACGAAAGTTTGGCAGTTTTCCTGGGCCGGTGGAGCATCCATAACAATATACGCCGCGTCACCTACCTTGACGCGGAAATAACGCCGGAAACTCGCATCCGTTGAGGCGGGCTCTAGCCTGTAAGAGCGGCTATCGAGGATGTCCTGAAGCCATGCATGAAGGAGTGCGAGGCGCTTGGGCATATCCCTTCCTGTAGTGATCGATCGCCCAGTGGAGGTCACGAAGCGAAGCCCAATCCGTGAGCACTGGCTGCATTCATTTCGTCATTGGCATGAACTTCTCTAAGCTTAGCAGGTAACCTGTGCCGTGACGGCCTCCTACAGCCCTATCTCGATGATCGGCACGCGAAGCTTAAGAAGCGACATTGTCATCCCCACTGCGATCGGGTCAAATAGAGATATGTTAGCCTCAGTGCTTTTTAGCGCGCTGAACGCAACGAAACTGGTGGCCTTCAAGGGAAAGTGCACGGCTTGGTTTTCACGCCCTAGCACGTATCGTATCCTGCAAAGTTCAAAAAAATCCACAGCAGGCATGTGAGACCAATTGATTTAGGTGGTGCAAGAGAGCCAGGGAGTCCATTTCTCGCACGCACTGGCCCCAGCCGGTAGTTTTGCTGCCCTGTCGAATAGGCCCGAGCGTGCGCAACCAGTAAGCTTCTCCGAGCTAAGGCAATTAGGTAATTACCCTCGACGATGTCCCGACCGAGTACCGGCGATAACGGCCCGTGGTCAATGATCGAACCCATCAGTGGCTCACCCTCTGTTGCCTGTGATCCCATAAACGATAAGGCATTGCTCGAACTCGGTGTGGCGGTGCTCGAAACCGAGGCGCAGGCGCTACAGACACTCATTCCCCGTGTTCGGGCAAGCAACTCATTTGCGGCGGCGTGTCGCTCCATGCTTCACTGCAAAGGGCGGGTAGTGGTCACCGGAATGGGCAAGTCCGGGCATATTGCCGGCAAGATTGCCGCCACCCTGGCAAGCGCAGGAACTCCGGCATTTTTTCTTCATCCCGGTGAAGCAAGTCATGGTGATCTGGGCATGATCACTCGTGCCGACGTTGTCATGGCCATCTCAAACTCAGGCGAAACCGACGAAATCCTAACTATCCTCCCACTCATCAAGCGTCTCGGGGTTCCCTTGATCACGCTTGCCGGCAATCCGAATTCAAGACTCGCCCGTGAGGCTGATGTCTACCTTGACGTCAGCGTCGAAAAGGAGGCTTGTCCCCTCGGATTAGCCCCTACTGCCAGCACCACGGCCGCGCTTGCCATGGGTGATGCGTTGGCGATTGCGCTGCTGGACGTCAGGGGATTTGGTCCTGAGGACTTCGCCCGATCTCATCCCGGCGGACGCCTTGGGAAGCGATTGCTGCTCAGAATCCGCGATGTCATGCATACCGGGGACGGGATTCCGGCGGTCACACAGCACGTACTGCTTAAGGACGCTTTAATGGAGATGACCCGCAAGAGCCTCGGGATGACGGCAATCGTAGATGAAAAGCAGAGAGTTCTTGGTATCTTCACCGATGGTGATCTGCGGCGTGCCCTCGATAAGCGAGTCGACATACACTGCGTCCCCATAGCCGACGTCATGACCCCCAACTGCGTGACCGCGACTGCAGACCTGTTGGCGGCGGAGGCGCTTAATATCATGCAAATGCACAAAATCAACGCCTTGCTAGTGGAAAACAGCAATGGACGTTTAATCGGTGCACTCAATATGCACGATCTTTTGCGCGCAGGCGTCATTTAGATCCCCATGCAAAAACTCCAAAGTGTCTCTCGACCGCATCAGAGATGATTCGGCGGCGCATTTGGATTTTGCTGCTCCTGTTATTTGCCATTAGCACCTGGTGGTTCGTCCGGCAACTGGACATGACAGCCGTTGACGACAGCCCAGCTTTGGCAGAAAGCCCGGATTACTACATCGAAGATTTTCAGATGACGACGATGGATGAACATGGGCGGCCCAAGCGACGGCTCAAAGCTGAATATATGGAACATTACTCAGGTACCGACATCAAAAAGCTACGACGCGCTTACCTCGTCATGTATCAAGCGACTGCCCCCGCCTGGCATGTCCGTGCGTCTCGAGCACAAGTCTCTGCAGATAATCAAGTGATTGATTTACTGGGTAACGTTCAGATCTGGCGTGAAGGAATGTCAAGCGGACGAGATCTCGAAGTCGACACCGAAGATCTCACGGTATACACCAAGACGCATTACGGAGAGACCCTCAAGCCGGTGGTAATTCGTACGCCTCACAGTGAATCTCACGCAACGGGAATGCAAGTTTATCTCAATGAAAGCCGTCTAATACTGAAATCACAGGTTCGGACACGATATGAGGCGATGCGTCCCTAATCTAATTCTCGTTCTCGCCGGCTGTTGTGGTTTCCTGGGCGCCGATCAAGTGCCGGCATTGTCCAGCGACCGCCAACAGGTCATTACCGTCGAAGCGGACCTTGCCGAAGCTGATGATGCGCGTCGCGTAACCGTGTATAAAGGGAGCGTGATCATTACTCAAGGAAGCCTGCGAATCAGCGGCGACACGGCGACGATTCACTACAATCGGGAGCGGGACTTGACGGCCCTGGTGGTCGTTGGTAAGCCGGCCCATTTCCGACAACAGGTGGAAGGGCAACTGGATTATCAACAAGCCACAGCGCAGCGCATGGAGTACCACGCTGATAAGAACCTCATCATCTTACTGGGGAACGCCCAATCCTGGCAGGGTCGCGAACAGATTACCGGAGACCGTATCGTCTTTGATACGGTACACAATCGCGTCCAAGCAGACGCCCGGGCGACTACCAAAGCTTCCGGCAAGCCCCGGGTGCGCATCACCATTGTGCCCAAAAAAGAATGAAGCGACCCAGTTCAGGCGATGTCCGCGGCGAACGACCTTTGGCTAGTCCGATGTCGTGTGCGATGAAGTGCCTATGAGCCTTCTCAGCGCAAAGCATCTCGCTAAGCGCTACCAGTCACATCTCGTAGTAAGGAACGTGAGCCTCGCGGTTCAAAGTGGCGAAGTGGTTGGTCTGCTGGGTCCGAATGGTGCCGGAAAAACCACGAGTTTTTATATGATTGTAGGGTTGGTTCGGTGCGACGGGGGCTGCGTCTACCTAAACCGTCAGGACGTGACGGACTATCCCATGCACGCCCGTGCCCGCTTGGGCATCGGTTACCTTCCACAGGAACCATCCGTATTCCGTAAGCTCACCGTGGCGCAAAATATTATGGCTATCCTTGAGGTGCAGTCCCAGCTATCGCGAGAAGCTCGACAGGAGCGCCAGGAAAATTTGCTGCGTGAGCTTAGCATCGGACATCTTCGTGATCGACTGGGCGAAAGTCTGTCCGGAGGCGAGCGCCGACGTGTCGAGATTGCTCGAGCGCTCGCCTCAGAGCCACGGTTCATTCTATTTGACGAGCCATTCGCTGGTGTCGATCCTATCTCTGTCCTAGATATTCAGCGTCTTATCAAGCACTTAAAGTTCCGCAGCATCGGTGTTCTCATTACCGACCATAATGTCAGGGAAACGCTGGGTATCTGCGATCGTGCCTATATTGTGGGTGAGGGCCAAATCATCGCGGAGGGAACACCGGAGGCGATCCTGGCTGATCAGCGAGTGCGCGATGTTTATCTCGGACAAGAATTCAGGCTTTAGGGGCACCGCCTTTGGGCCCCGGGGTGCCGCACTAGCACGCGGAGCTCACTAGGCAGTTTGTGAAACGGGTTTGCTAGACTAAAATTTCGACAAGGAAGCGTAAGAGCGCAAGTTTTCGAGTATCTTTATGAAGCAATCTCTGCAGCTTCGGTTAGGGCAGCATCTCACCATGACGCCACAGTTGCAGCAAGCGATCCGCTTGTTGCAACTTTCTACATTGGAGCTACAAACGGAAGTGCAGCAGGCATTGGACTCCAATTTAATGTTGGAGGAAGCTGCCGAGGAGGAACATGCTGGCGGCGGCGCGAATGGGGAAGCCGACGCAAAAAACACCGAGGCCGATGTACAACCCGTTGACATTCCGGAACAACTGCCGGTCGATAGCGCATGGGAAGACATTTATGACGCCGCCCCGTCATTGGGCACTGCGCCGGATGATTCAGGACCCGAGATCGAGGGCCAGCGCACAGGCGCCGAGAGTCTGAAAGATCATTTATATTGGCAACTCGGTCTGAGCTACTTGAGCGATACGGACAAACTTATTGCCGCTTTGCTCATTGATGCCATTGACGATGATGGCTATTTGCGTGTGCCATTAGAAGATATTCAACACAGTGTTGCCCATAACGGTACTGAGGTAGCGGAGATCGCCATCGAGGAAATCGAAGCGGTGCTGCACCACGTTCAGCACCTCGATCCAACGGGGGTTGGCGCAAGGGATCTGCGTGAGTGCCTGCTGCTACAACTCCAACAAGAGCCGATCGATTCCCCATGGCGGGACGCGGCAATTCGCCTCGTCGATGTTTTCCTGGATGTGTTGGCCGCCAGAGATTACGCGCAGCTCGCCCGGCGCATGCAGCTCACCAAGGAAGAGCTCCAGCAAGTCATCGCCTTGGTTCAGACCCTGAATCCGCGTCCAGGCGGGCAGATTCATCCAGAACCGGTACAGTATGTGGTTCCCGATGTATTTGTGCGCAAGCACAAAGCCACGTGGATGGTTGAGCTCAATCCTGACGCTATACCAAGGCTTCGTATAAACTCGTACTATGCTAGCCTCATCCGTCGGGCCGACAACAGCGCGGACAATAACTGCCTCAAAACCCATTTGCAGGAAGCACGCTGGTTTTTGAAAAGTCTCAAGAGCCGCAGCGAGACGCTGTTGAAAGTGGCCACGTGTATCGTTGAGCGGCAGCAAGCATTTTTAGAATACGGGGAAGAAGGCATGAAGCCAATGGTGCTGCACGATGTGGCCGAGGTAGTGGGTATGCACGAATCCACTATCTCCCGGGTGACCACTCAGAAGTACATGCACACCCCACGCGGAATTTTTGAGCTGAAGTACTTCTTCTCCTCCCATGTGTCGACGCAAGGTGGTGGAGAAGCGTCTTCCACGGCGATTCGTGCGCTTATCAAGAAGCTCATAGCCGCAGAGAACCCACGCAAGCCCTTGAGCGATAGCAAGCTGGCGAGCATTTTATCGGAACAAGGGATTAACGTCGCGCGCAGAACAGTGGCAAAATATCGTGAGGGCATGACTATCCCGTCCTCCAATGAGAGAAAACGCTTGGTGTAATTGGTGTAATCGGCGCACTGTACAGCAACGCAGTGCCTGCCGACGAGAGCCTCTGTCGGCGAGCCATGCAATGGCTCACGGCAAGATCAGCGGCTTTGGAATTGGCCTCCTCGGCGCTGAGTCGATATGCTCAATATCTGCACGTCTGAAATAAGGAGTGCAAGAAATGCAGATTAATTTAAGCGGACACCATATGGAGGTAACCCCGGCCTTGCGGGAATACGTCAAGAATAAGCTGCAACGATTAGAGCGCCATTTTGATAACGTCACCAACGCCTATGTCGTCCTTTCGATTGAAAAAACGCGCCAGAAGGCGGAGGCGACTATCCATGTCTCTCGCGGGCATTTGTTTGCGGATGCCATTGACGTTGACATGTATGCGGCGATAGATGCCCTCGCGGATAAGCTTGACCGCCAGATTAAACGTCATAAGGAGAAACTGACGGATCACCACCGTCAAGACGGGGGACAAAAGAATCGGAGCGAAACCTAACGGGTGTTACCGCGCCGATCTTATCGCCTGCGGCTGCTGGTGTTCCTAGCCGAAGGTCTATGCGTATTTTCGACATTCTCACGTCCGATCGCGTACGCTGCGGGGTTGAGGCGAACAGCAAGAAACGAGCACTTGAAGTTTTAAGTGCTCAGATTGCGCTCGGCGATTCTTCGCTCACGCCAAGGGCCGTGTTTGACTGTTTGCTGGCGCGTGAACGGCTGGGGAGTACTGGGCTCGGTTCCGGGGTCGCTATTCCCCATGGCCGGTTGCCCAACCTCCCCCAGGCCATAGGTGCGTTTATTCGGCTCAAAGAAGCGGTCAATTTCGATGCTCTCGATAATGAGCCTGTCGACTTGCTATTCGGCCTGCTGGTACCCGCGGAATCAACTGATGAGCATCTGCAGTTGTTGTCACTGCTGGCGGAAAACTTTAGCGATGAAGCCCTTCGGCAGCAACTGCGTTCCCCCGAGGCATCATCCGAAACTGTTTTTCTCTTGCTCACCCGCGATTTGAGCCTACCGGTTGATCATGCAGTCGAGCCTGACGGTCAAAGAGCTGGTTGAGCTCACGGCGACGACCCTTGGATTGAGCTGGCTTGCCGGTCATGCCGGCGCACAGCGTGAACTCAGCCGCGGAAACGATGTTTCCTCCGCCACCCTCGTTGGCCATCTCAATTTAGTCCGACCTTACTGCGTTCAGATCCTTGGGCAAGCGGAGTGCCAATACCTCAGGGAACTGACGGAACAACAAAAAGAGGATGTTCTTAGCCGGCTGTTCAAGGCAGAGCCATTCTGCATTTTGGTCGCCGATGGGCTGCCAGCGGCTCCTGACTTGCTAACTCACGCCGATCACAGCGGCTTAGCCCTGCTAGAATCGGCGCTACCAAGCCAGAAGCTCGTGGAAAACTTACGGTATCTCTTGGCGCACCAGTTAGCCAAACGCATTACTGTCCATGGCGTCTTTCTGGAGGTTATGGGTGCAGGGATCCTGCTGACGGGGGATAGCGGCGTTGGCAAGAGCGAGCTTGCCCTGGAGCTCATTACGCGGGGCCATCGTCTAATTGCTGATGATGCAGTTGAGTTCGCTCACGTGGCCCCGAATACTCTCGAAGGCACATGTCCTCGTATGCTTCAAAACTTCCTGGAGGTACGCGGTCTGGGAATCGTCAACGTGCGGGCCCTTTTCGGCGACAGCGCAGTCAAACTACGCAAGAATCTGAGACTCATCATCCAGTTGCAGCCGATGCATCCGGAACAGATGAGGGCGACAGACAGACTGCACGGGCTTCGCAGGCGGCGCCCCATTCTCGGGGTTGCGATGCCTGAGATAACTTTACCAGTAGCTCCAGGAAGAAATATGGCGGTGCTCGTGGAATGCACCGTACGCAATCACCTGCTGCGGATCAAAGGCTACGATGCAACGCGCGACTTCCAAGAATCTCAACGCCGAGCAATCGAAGAAGACCAATCTCAGAAACCGGCCTGATTGCTCGCGTGCAGCCATCCTTGACGCGTCAATTTTATGCGACTAATCGTTATTAGCGGATTGTCCGGCGCTGGCAAGAGTGTCGCCATGGATGCGCTAGAGGACCTGCGTTACTACTGCATCGATAACCTGCCGGTCAATCTTCTACCTGCCCTCACGGTCGAGCTTACTCGAGCGGACAAGTCGGCTTATCAGCGCGCGGCAGTGGCAATTGATGCGCGCAATCCCGCCCATGCACTCATCGCCTTACCTAATATGATCAGAAGTTTGCGTGCCAAAGGTTTGGTCGACGAGTTGGTCTTTCTCGAGGCGCAGGACGAAAGTCTCATCAAGCGCTTCAGCGAGACACGCCGTAAGCATCCCTTAACGGCAGATAATATCTCCCTTGCTGAGGCAATTACCCGAGAACGCGCATTGCTGGCCCCGCTGCGCCAGGAGGCGGATATCTGCATTGATACCAGTCGCGCCCATCTTCACGAGCTGCGCGAGCTGGTTCGTCAGCGGGTAGACCGACGTCCTTTAAGGCAGCTGTCAATCCTGTTCCAATCGTTTGGATACAAGCACGGCGTTCCACCCGACACGGATATGGTCTTCGATGTGCGTTGTCTACCAAACCCTCACTGGAAACCTCACCTTCGCCCATTGACGGGTCGCGATCATGAGGTGAAAGCTTTTTTGGAGGCCGAACCGCTGGTACAGCAGATGTTTGAAACCCTGCGAGGATTCCTCGAAAGCTGGATACCGCACTTCGAGGCGGAGAATCGGGCCTACATGACTGTCTCCATCGGCTGTACCGGTGGACGTCACCGCTCCGTCTATCTTTGCGAGCGTCTGGTGGAGCACTTTCGCCAACTTCGCCCAGCGGTGTTAGTCCGACATCGTGAGATGCCTGAGCTTGAACAATCTCGGACCGCGTCCTAACCGCTAGCGGCTTCGGTCAAATATCCGCCTCGGCACTTTGTTTCACCTCATCCGGGAGCAACACTCGCTCTTGCGGCGGCAGCGTGGGCCAAGCGGCAAGCACCGCCTGAACCAAAGTTGCTAGCGGAATGGCAAAAAACACGCCCCAAAATCCCCAAAGGCCACCAAAGACCAAGATGGCTACGATAATGGCGACTGGATGCAGGTTAACAACTTCGGAAAATAGTACGGGAACCAATACATTCCCATCGAGTGCCTGGATCAGGGCATAGGCACCCATGATCCACCACATATCGGGTCCGAGTCCCCATTGAAAGTACGCAATCAGTGCCACTGGAAAGGTGACGGCAACAGCGCCGACATAGGGAACCAGCACCGAGAGACCGACCAGCAAACTCAGCAAGACGGAAAACTGCAGCCCCATCAGCAGAAAGGTGACATAGGTAACCGCCCAGACGATTAGGATCTCGATGAATTTGCCGCGTACGTAGTTGCCAATTTGGCGATTCACATCTCGCCATACTTGAGCCACCAGTTCCCGCTTTCGCGGAAGATAGCCGCTTACCCAATCGAGCAGACGCTGCTTGTCCTTCAAAAAGAAAAACACCAGCAACGGCATGAGAACAAGGTAGACGCCGAGCGTGATTAAGCTAATCACCGAAGCCAGCGACAAAGTCAAAACCCGCTGCCCGAGCATCGCCAGCTCCGCTCGAATGACGCCGATCAAATCGCGGATTTGTCGCTCTTCGACGATGTGAGGATACTTCTCGGGGAGACTCATCAGTAAGTCCTGACCTTTGGCAATCATCGATGGCAACTGCTGGAACAACTGCGTAACTTGCTGCAACAGAAGTGGCATGAGCCCAAAGATCAGAAATAACAGGAATGCCATGAACAGAAACGAAACGAGGATGACAGCGAGCAAGCGCGGACAGCGCCAGCGCTGCAGCCAAGTCACTAAACCTTCGAGCAGATAAGCGATCACCACACTCGCGATCACTGGCGCAAGCATGCGGCCCATGACCACAACGATGGCGAACCCAATGACAAGGACAAGGGCCAGTCCGACAACCTGGGGATCGGATAAATGCCGTCGGAACCAGTCGCCAATCAGCCACATGATAGGCAGGTATTAGCAAGACAGACGGTCGCAAACGCGTTCTCGATCGGTCC
Source organism: Gammaproteobacteria bacterium (assembly GCA_049282355.1). GTDB lineage: Bacteria > Pseudomonadota > Gammaproteobacteria > HK1 > HK1 > JAGTVB01. The sequence continues at coordinate 39,085 of JBAPTW010000419.1, forward strand.
GTGGCGCCCGTCTGGCAAGTGTGTGAGGCACATGCCTTCTGTTATCCCCAGCTGTTATCCCCAGGCGTTTCCAGCCCAGCCCTGTAGCGTCAGTTAACTCGTAACACCACTTTGCCAAAGTGCTCGCTCGCTTTCAGCACCCGGTGACCCTCCGCAGCCTGCTCGAGCGGCAGTATGCGGTCGACTACGGGGCGCACACGCCCGCTTTTCAGCGCCTCTGCGAACAGTTCAACGAAGGACTTCACGATCGCCGCCTTCTCAACGGCAGAACGTGCACGTAATGTCGATCCCTCCAGTCGAAGACGCCGGCGCAGCAGCGTTGCCAGGTCCAGCTCACCGCGCGTGCCGCCGGTGAGCCCGATGACAATGAGCGCACCTTCCGTCGCCAAAGACCTAAGGTTAGCACTGAGGTAACGTCCACCGACGCAATCCAGAATAACGGCAACTCCTTTGCCCTGCGTTGCCGCCAGGACCTGGGGAGCAAACTCTTCAGTACGATAATTGATCGCCACATCCGCACCATGCTGTAGGCAGCGCTGACACTTCTCGTCACTTCCTGCCGTGACCAGCACCGTTAGTCCAGCCTCCTTGCACAAGCTCGTCGCCGCCGTACCGACGCCGCTACCGCCGCCGTGCACAAGGACACAACCTTTATCGGGTGGCTTACCAAGCAAAAAAATGTTCAGAAAAGCAGTGATGAAAGTCTCTGGAATAGCGGCTGCTTCCTCGTCCGAGATCCCCGACGGGACATGCATCGCCGCACCGGCATCCACGACCACTTCCTCAGCGTAGCCACCGCCTGAGAGCAAAGCCATCGCTCGCGCACCGACCTGCCACCCCGTTACTTCACGCCCAACCTCGACTACCTCTCCGGCACACTCGAGCCCCAGGAGCGGAGAAACACCCGAGGGTGGCGGATAGAGCCCTTGCCGCTGCAAGAGATCAGCACGATTCACGGCGGTTGCCTGTACTCGGATACGGATCGCTTGCGAAGCCATTACTGGCGGCTCCACCGTTGCGAGGCGTAGCACCGATTCATCTCCCGGTTGATCGAATACGATGGCCCGCATACCCCTTTCCTCCTTAGTCAAGATCTGTTCTTTAGAAGCGCTTTACAAATGTCGCGAGCGCCGGAGGCGCAAGGCGCACGGCGGCAAGCAACCGGAGTGTACCTGGGAGCACAGGAGCAGTGCGAGCCGCTACGCGACGCCGCGCCATGCCAAGCGCAGTCGTTTCTTGCCTTGAAAAGCTTCTCAGCTTGACATGTCCAGTAAGGCACTATCGATAATGCGTGGGATCGGCTATTCCGGCCGCTTCAAATCCCCACCGACGCAGCCGGCAAGCATCGCAGTTGCGGCAGGCTCGGCCCGCTTCGTCAGCCTGGTAGCAAGATATGGTCAGAGAAAAATCCACCCCGAGACGCGTGCCCTCGTGGATGATGGCCGCCTTACTGAGCTTGATGAGGGGTGCGTGAATGCGAAACCGGCGCCCTTCGATGCCCGCGCGCGTGCCCAGGGTGGCAATCTGCTCGAAAGCCGCGATAAAGGCTGGCCGGCAATCAGGATAGCCTGAGTAATCGACAGCGTTGACCCCAATGAAAATATCACTGGCCTCAATCACCTCGGCCCAGGCCAATGCCAGACCGAGTAGAATGGTATTGCGCGCGGGGACATAGGTAACAGGGATTCCCTCGCTCGCCTCGGCTGGCACGGGAATTTGTGAGTCCGTCAGCGCTGAACCGCCAATGGCCGTTAGCTCCAGATGCACAACCTTATGCGCCGCGGCTCCCAAGACCGCTGCTATGCGCTGCGCCGCTCTGAGCTCAGCCCGATGCCGCTGACCATAATCAACGCTGAGCGCATAGATCCGATATCCCCTTGTTTTCGCCATTGCCAAGCAGGTAGCGGAGTCCAGTCCACCCGAGATCAGCACCACCGCTTTGTTCGTCACCTCGGTCATCGAGGAGTCCCGTATTGTCTCCTTGAGAAGCTGTTTAAAGAGCTGTTGTATGCCTTTGATCTAACGTCCCTGGACATCTCCCCATAAGTACTTATGCAGTTGCACCTGAAACCGCACTGGCAGACGGTCAGCAAGAATCCAATCGGCCAGCAACGCCGCGTCAAGCTGCCCATGATTCGCTGAGTAGAGCACTTCGCAGCGCCTATCGAGATCGAATCGCTCCAGCTGCACTTTCGACCACTCATAATCAGCGCGATCGCAGATCACAAACTTCACCTGATCTTGAGGCCGAAGGCAATCAAGGTTTTCGTAGCAGTTTCGATGTCCTTCTCCCGAGCCCGGCGTTTTGAGGTCCATGACCAGCACAACGCGTTGGTCCACTTTCGACACGTCAAGGGCACCACTGGTCTCCAAGGAGACCTCGTAACCCGCATCGCAAAGCCGGGAGAGTAGCGCCTTACATGTAGGCTGTGCCAGAGGTTCACCCCCGGTAACAGTCACGTAACGGGGGGCATAGGCTGCAACGCCCACGAGGACCGCTTCTAGACTCATCCAGCGGCCTCCAGAAAAAGCGTAGGCTGTGTCGCAGTAAACGCATCGCAGGGGACAGCCCGTCAGGCGTACGAAAACGGTCGGCCAGCCAACCGACCGTGACTCGCCCTGCAGCGAATAAAAAATCTCCGTTACCCGTAGCCGTGGTTCCAACGTGAACTCTAACGCCACTGTGGCCTTAAGAAGCTGTTGCAAAAATGCTGCGAGCGCCGGAGTCGCAAGTCGCATGACGGCGCGACAATATCGTTCTGGTAATTTGCTCGGTGCTCGCCCCCTTCGTCGTCTACAACAGCCTCTGAGAAATGGGACTAGCGCTTCTCGCTTTTTATTCGCTCGAGCCGTTCTTGAGCAAGCCGTGCCACGGCAGTATTTGGGAACCGGTCTACCAGCGAAGTCAGTATGCGCTCTGCCTCGGTTTTTTGACCGAATTCATCATAGATATATCCCATCTTGAGCTCTGCGTGACTCACTTTAGGACTCTCGGGGTGGGCCTCACGCAGCTTCTGAAAAGCCTGCATGGCAGCCTCATACTGTCGCGTCACATAATAAGCTTCCCCAAGCCAATACTGCGCATTATCCGCGTAGGCGCCCTCCGGATACTCCTTGAGAAAGGCATTGAGCCCCTCGATCGCCTTCTCATAGTGGCCTTCTTTCAACAAGTTGAAGGCGGCTTGATAGCTTTCTTGCTCCTGGGCAGGCGCCACAGCCGCCGCAGTCAATGGCGGGCTTTCCGTTGAGCCTGGGACACTCTCCTGGGCAAGATCGTTAGTCTTCTCCGCCGGGGTCGTCCCCTCGGTCCCGGCCTCAAAACGACGAAGCCGACGATCGATATCGAGATAGAGCTCTCGCTGCCGATCCTTCACCTGTTGCAAAGCGTGATTTTGTAGCTCCGCTTCACCGCGCAATTCCTGCAGTTCCCTCTGCAGTCGCTGCAGTTGTGCCAAGATTTCGACAAGCGCTTGGCTGCTAACCAGCCGCTCCAGGCGGGCTATGCGCTGCTCGATGGACAGGCTCGGGGATTCGCTCGGCTGCTGCGCTGCCAATGACATAGGTAAACTGAAAGCCGCAAGCCAATATCCTGCAGTCCTTACCAATCGATATGCGTTGAACATCATGCCCGCCCCATTTGATTACCAGACCTATCGGGCGGTGTACTCCAACTCCACCCGGCGATTGAGCTGCCAGGCGGATTCCTCATGTCCAAGGGCCGCCGGACGTTCCTCGCCATAGCTGATCGAAGTCAGCTGTTGCTCGTCAACACCGAACAACCCCATCAGCTGGCGAACACCGTTAGTACGGCGCTCACCAAGGGCAATATTGTACTCGCGCGATCCCCGCTCGTCAGCGTGCCCCTCAAGTCGCAAGCGAGCTTGGGGATGTGCCGCCAGATAAGTGGCATGTGCCTCGACAATGGAGCGATCTTCGTCACGGATGTCACTGCTGTCGAGGTCAAAATAAACGATGCGCGTCGCAAGGGGGCTTTCAGGGTCATCGAGAGGATCACCTGCAAACGTGCGCGTATCAGACAGGCCCTGGGTGTAAGCGCCCTCCTGAGCGTCTTGCGTCCCCAGCTCGTCCTCCTCGAGCCCGGTACCAGCGGCGGTCCGATCTTCCACGGGAACACCGGCGTCCTGCGTTAGTCCGCTTCCACCGCAGCTAGCCAGTAACACCATCCCCGGAACCAAAATCAATATAACCTTACCAAAACCGCTCATCCATTAACTCCATAGCTGTTACTAAAACGTCGTAAGTCATGCCATGTGATCCGGAATGGGCTTGTTG
>JBAPTW010000420.1:0-3787 GCA_049282355.1 Gammaproteobacteria bacterium
TGCAGCGACGCTCGTTCTTTTCGTTCGCGCATCGCGACCAGAGACAACTGGATGGAGACTACGAGCGAGCAAGCCGACTTCAGACTGACCCGCCTTGAAACGGAAATGGCGAACAGGCGTCGGCGTATCGAACGGCGCTTGGGTGCGCTCGTGGCGGACTGTGCCGAGTCGCCACATCAGCTCCAGCAGGCGATGCGCTACAGCCTCCTTGCTGGGGGAAAACGCATTCGGCCCGTTGTCACGCTGATGGCAGCGGGGCACTTGGGTGGCCAGGAACATGTTGCCCTAGACCCCGCATGCGCCATCGAGATGGTACACACCGCGTCGCTCATCCTAGACGATTTACCGTGTATGGACGACGCGACGCTGCGGCGGGGCCAGCCCGCCAATCACCGCGTGTTCGGCGTGGACACCGCGATACTGGCCGCAATGGCACTGCTCAACCGGGCCTATGCCGTCATTGGTAACGTGCATGGCATTTCCCACGAGTTGCGATTGAAGCTCATCGATCTATTGGCCAACGCAGTCGGCAGCGAGGGCATCATCGGTGGACAGATGCGGGACTTAAATGAAAATCTGCACTGGCACGATGCCGAAAGCCTGGAGAGGTTGCACGGACAGAAGACCGGCGCACTTTTCGTAGCGTCCGCCGAGACGGGTGCGCGCTTGGCCGGGATACCTGAACAGCGTCTCGAGCCTATTCGCGATTTCGCCCTGAACCTTGGTCTTGCATTTCAAACCCTTGATGATTTGCTGGACACATCGAGTATGGCGTCAGCAACGGGCAAGGACGTGGGTAAAGATCGCGGCAAGGCTACTTTCGTTTCTTTCTTAGGAGAAAGCCGTGCGCGTCTCAAGGTGAGTCGGCTGATCGAAGCCGCCGTAAATGCCCTGGGGCCATTCGCGCCGGCGAGTGAGCCGCTGGCGCAGTTGGCCTATTCACTCTGTGCCTTACCGGATTCGGCTGGCATCGCCCACCGCGCGGCGATCGCCCGATCAAATCCCTGAACAATACCCGTGGTAGTCGAGCACGACATCGTCCTCGAGATTCAGGACGCGAAGCGGCGGTTTGGCCATCGAGCGGCACTTTCGGGAATCAATTTCACCCTCAGCCGCGGGGAAATTTTCGCCCTCATCGGACCCAATGGCGCCGGTAAGACAACGCTGGTAAGAGCTATTTCTGGGCGGTTATCGCTGGATTGCGGAAGTATCCGCATCTTGGGCCATCGCGTCGGAAGCGATGGTGCGACACGTCGCTTGCTCGGACTGGTTCCCCAGAGCATCGCCTTGTATCCCCATCTCACCGCCCGTGAAAATCTGCAGGTAATGGGGCGGCTGAGTGGCCTTTCTTCGCGGCAAGCCACTGCCGCCGCCGATGACGCCCTCGCCTGTATGGATCTTGCCGAACGCGCGAACGATCGGACCGAAAATCTCTCGGGCGGCATGCAGCGACGCCTGAACATCGCGGCCGGTACCTTGCATCGTCCGAGACTATTGCTCTTGGATGAACCCACAGTGGGTGTCGATCTGAGGGCGCGGGAGAGCATTCACGATCTTTTGCGTCAGCTGCGCCACGAGGGTATCGGCATCTTGTTGACGACCCATGATGTGGACCAGGCGGCGGAGATCGCGGACCGTATCGGGATCCTTTCGCAGGGGCGTCTTATCGCAGAGGGTACGCCGGAATCCCTTATCCGCACTGCCTTCGGTGAAGCCAAGGAGCTAGTGGTGCGGCTCGCACGTGAGCCCGACGCCGGTGGGCGCGCCTTCCTGGTAGGGCAAGGCCTGACGGCGATCAGGGGAAAAAAGGACTGGAGTGGGCGCCTGCGAGGGGGGCTGACGGAGATGTCCGTCCTGGGCACACGTCTGTCGCAACGGGGGCTGGTTGTCGATGAGGTACGGCTACGGGAACCGAGCCTGCGGGGCGTCTTTTTGCACCTCACCGGCGAGGAGCTCAATGCATGAGTGCCGCCATCTTCCGGATCATGCTCCTCAGGCTGGTCAGGGATCGCGGAGCGCTTGCCATGAGCTTCCTGCTGCCGGCGATCTTTTTCCTTATTTTTGCTACGATTGCTGCGGCCACGACCGGGCAGGATGCCGTCTTCAAGGTTGCCGTCGCGGACGAGGTTGGTAACGAGACGGCGAAACGATTGCAACGTGCGCTGTGGGACGAGCCGGCGCTGACGCTGCTCGGCACTGCCGGCATCTCAGGAGACGAGGTGCGCAATTTGGTGCGTCGCGGGACTGCCGATGTGGGTCTCATCGTGAGCTCGAATATGGAGCCCGCTGCCCAAGCCGGCGATCAAGATCGCCCATTCCTGATCCTGGTAAGCGATCCGACCCGCAGCGTCGCCGCGCGACTCTTGAGTGCGCAGGTTCACAAGGCTTACCTTGCTGCACTGCGCGAGCTTTCCGTTAACGGAAAACCGTCCGCAGGTTATCTCCGCGATGCAGACTTAGGCGAACTTCTGACACGAGAAGACGTTGCTGGTCGTTCCGCCGGACTCAATCACATTGCGTATCACGCCGGCGCCGTGGCGGTGTTGTTTCTGCTTTTTTCCGCCGTCCACGGAGCACTCACGCTACTTGAAGAAAAGGAAGCCGGCATTCTCGAGCGCATCGTCTGCGGTCCGGGAAGCACGCTCGTGCTGGTCAATGGCAAATTTTTATACTTAGTGGCCCAAGGGTTTGTCCAGGTAGGCGTTATCTTCCTGGTCGCCTGGTGGGTGCACGGCGTCGATCTCCCGGGTCATTGGATCGGCTGGACAATCGTCACCGTGTCGATTGCTGCTGCTGCCGCCGGAATGGCGCTGGCGATTACGGCCGCTTGCACCACCAAAAACCAGGCCCAGAGTATCGCCAATGTGGCGGTGCTGATTTTCTCGGCGCTCGGTGGCAGCATGGTGCCGCGCTTTCTAATGCCTCCCTTGTTACAGGACATCGGCTGGATGACGCCCAACACGTGGGCCATCGAGGGTTATGCCGCGATCTTTTGGCGGGATGAGCCGGTGTCGGCCCTGCTATTGCCTGCTGGGGTGCTGCTAGGGGCTGCGGCCGTCGGGCTGCTTATGTCGCAGTGGCTTGCGACACGCCTTCGGGATGTTGGATAGCTTTTGCGATGAACCTAACAATTAATATCTTGCTTTTTTTTACGGGCCTCCTCGGGATGGAGGGTGTTGCTTACGTGACGCACAAGTACGTTATGCATGGCTTTCTTTGGAACCTGCATGAGGACCATCACCGTCCGCGGAAAGGTGTCTTTGAGAAGAATGATCTTTTCGCGGTATTTTTTAGCCTCCCTTCCATGATCCTTATTTATCTCGGTGTTCACGTACACCCGCCGCTGTTGTGGCTGGGGATCGGCATTGCGGGCTACGGCGTTTGCTATTTCGTCTTTCACGATGTGATCGTGCATCGGCGAATCCGTCTGCCTTACAAGCCGAAAAGCGGCTACATGAAGCGCATCGTGCGGGCACATTGGATTCATCACAGCACGCGCGAGAAGGATGGAGCAATTTCGTTCGGTTTTCTTTATTCGCCGCCCCTAGAGAAAGTGAAACAAGCCCGCTGAGAAGCGGCTCGAATAGGCGCTAGGAATCAACTTTTCGCCAGAGATTGCCTCGCGGTGTCTGTTGGCGCATGCGGGCGAGGCTCACCGCGGCCAGGGCTTGTGCGCCACCTTGCAGAGCGCGGTACATCTTCCTGCGGCGACTGACCACCGCCCTACCATCCCAAGCGTGCGGTCCTCGCTGAGCGACTAAGCGTCCAATGTCGCGGTAGACGCCGC
>JBAPTW010000421.1:0-8155 GCA_049282355.1 Gammaproteobacteria bacterium
AGCTGCAGCAGCTTGAGCGCGATCAAGGTCGTCGCCAGCAAGGAGACGAGCGCGAGTATCACGAGTATGGGGCCGCCGTCCCGCAGCAGGTCCGAGAGACGGCCCAGCGCCGGCCCGAGGGCCATGCCACTGCCGGCAATCATCGGGTCCACAGATGCCTCCATCAGAAGTCCTCCAATCTATTTGATCAGCTCAACTCGGGAACGGCTGGAAGGCACGGTCAGCCGCAGACAGTCGATGAGATCGTCGCCGCCCGCCGACGTGTCGCAGCGCAAAACAGCGTTGATCAGCACCCGCCCCAGACCGTCGCAGGCGAGATCCGGGACGTCGAATAGCTTCACGCTGGTCTTGCCTGCCGGCAGTGGCGCCGCCTCGGCGGCCATGCGGCCGACGATCAAACCGTCGGGATCGAAGAAGAAAAGATCCCACTGCAGGGATTCGAACGCATGGGGCGTGCGGTTTCGGATCACGAACGAGAGCCGGCAGCCGTCCCGGAGAGGCTCGGTTCGGTTGAGCTCGACGGCAATGACTTCGGTGTCTTGCGCTTGCGCATCGCGCGCTTTGTCGCCGACCGGCTCGTTGGCGCTGGCCGTGACCACCAGCCAGGCGAGTCCGCCGGCCAACAGCCACCGGAGCGCCACCGAAATCACTCCCTTGGGCATGACGCTTAGAGCCCGAACCGATAGTCGATGCCGGCCGTCATGTAGATGCCCGGCTGTTCGTAGCCCAGGCCCTCCTCGATGTCCTCGTCGAACAGGTTCTCGACACGGCCGAAGACCGAGAAGCTGTCGAAAAAATTATAGCGGCCGAACAGATCGACGCGGGTGTAGGCGTCCATCTCGATGTCACCTTTCCAGCGCAGGTGCGGACCCGAGTAGTAGACGTTGGCGCCTGCCGACCAGCGGTCCCGGACATAAGAAACGCCCAAGTTGCCGGTGTTGCGAGCGACTTGAACGGTGCGGAAGCGCTCGCCATCCTGCTCGCTATGGGCATCCGTGTAGGTGTAGTTGGCGTCGAGACGCCACTCATCCGTGACCCACCAGTTGACGATGACCTCGACACCCTCGCTTACGCCTTTGTCGCGGTTCTCGTAGGTCCTGGTGAAAACGCCGTCGACAAATCTTCCGCTGACAAATGAGATGATATCGTCCAGCTCGGTGTGCCAGTAGATCAGCTCCGCCTTAAGCTGCCCGTCCAACGCCGACTGTCGGAGTCCGGCCTCGACAGTCCAGCCGTTCTCCGGTCCCAGGTCGAGGTTGCCGTACTGGCTGTTGAACAGTTGGTAGATCGACGTGCACGGAAGCTGGTACCGTAGTTCGTGAACAGGGTGGTTTCGCTGTCGTTCCAGATCCCGCGGGCGGAGCCGTAGGCCTTCCTCCAGTCCAGGGAGCCGATCTCGCCGCTGAGCTTCGGGAAATGAGGTGCGGCCTGCTGCGTGGAGCCGGCGACCGTTTGACCGACAAGTAAAAGAGCGGGGGCCGGCGCCTCCGTGCAGGGGCGGCTCGGTTTTCGGGACATGACATACTCCGTAAAGGCGACTGATAGATCGATACGGCGTCTGCTGCGTCCCCCGGGGGGAATGTGCCGAAACAGGCTCTGACCTGGCGATAGCGCGAACGGAGATGAGGAGAGGCGTGGACTGAAGGGTCACTAGAAGTCATCGGGTCTACTCGTTTTTTCGCAGCAACGCACTAAATGCATCACCAAAACGGCAGACCGCACCTTCGACACACCCCGGTCAAAGGTAGGTGACGCAAGCGATGGCAGGTCTCCTGGCTCGCGGGTCATCGCCCTTGGCTCGGCCTTCCCAGTCCCGGAACGGAACCAGTGGCATCGGGTAAGCAGGGCTTTCCGCTGACAGTTGCGGGGGCAGCCAGGGCTTTGGACGAGGCTCGAAGAGGCGTCCGCACCCTGTTCCCATTTTCATCCCCTTTCGGGGAACCATCAGACTTTAAGATACACGGGGAAGAATTAGCGGGTCAAGCGTCAAGACGCTTTGCCGGTGGCGATCAGGCAAAATTTGCCTGAGAATTGAGCCGGCGCAATTTTGGGGGGGCAAGTCCGCGCCTGGAGCAGGTGGTGCAGCGGCTGGATCGACTTGGTGCAAGCCAGATCATCGTTCTACCCTACTACCTGTTCACCGGCCGGCTGATCAAACGCATCAAACAGCAGGTGGAACGCCTCAGAGCCCAGTATCCCAATCAAATCATACTGCAGGCGGGTTATATCGGCGCTCACGAGCAATTGCTCGACCTGCTCGACTTGCGCCTGCAGCAATGCCGGGACGGCAGCGCGCTCCTGCCCTGTGATGGCTGCTCTCTCGCCCGCACCGCAAACGAAAGCGACGATCCTGCGTACCGGGCTTGAGAGACGATGTGTTCGCCTGCTGCACGGTCGGAAGCTCGAATCCTGCGAAGGCTTTTTCTCCGGGCTGTACCAGAGCCTCTACAACTTCCAGCACGCGGAGTCGAACTGGGAGCCCGAAGAAGGAGCGTCATTCGCCTTACTGGACCGTATTGCCAAGCCTTAGCCTCGTTTGCGGCGAGGACTATCCCAGGCGACATCCGCCATCCTCGCCCTGACCATCGCCCCCTGAGTTGACCCATTCCCTCATTCAGGTTACCAAGGCTCTCAGGTCCTCGCTCGAATGCAGGCGATCACAGCGGCGATCGAGTGACACGCCTGGCACACCTCACCAATGCGAACATGCCATTCGGTATGGCCGTTCCGACTAAGGACCTCCACTGCCAAACGCAGTCCCTCCGCATCCGCTTTAGCCGAAAAGCCCTCGCGCTCCAGCGCCCGTGCTGTCCACAGAGCATGGACGCCGTTCCCGCGCAGGGCGATTTCGCCGCGCCATGGATGATGCATCCGAAATGAGCCGGAATGGGTGTCAAACTCAATGCCGTCCATCTCGAAGACGGCTTGGAAGGCACCCTCTAGGACCAGGTCCTCGGGGGCGCCAGTTTGGAAATCACCCCCTTCTGCGAGCAGCCAGATGGTGTCCGCACTGCGTAACGCCAGATCCAGATCGTGGGTGGAGAGCAAGACCGCCTGCCCGGTCTGCCGGGCGAGCCGGCGCAGCGTTCCCATGATGTCCACCCGGCGTGGCAAGTCCAGAAAGGCGGTCGGCTCATCGAGGATCATGACCGCGGGCTCCTGAGCGAGCGCCCGGGCAATCATGACCTTTTGGCGCTCACCGTCACTGAGCTCACCGACCCTGCGGTTTGCCAGTTGCGTCGCGCCCACCGTTTCCATGGCCCAGCCAACAACCTTTTCGTCTCTTGCCGCCAGCCGCCCACTCCAGTCGGTGTAGGGATAGCGGCCAAGGGCCACCAGAGCCTCTACCGCAAGCGCGCCGACATCCACCCGCTCCGTCAGCACCACGCTCAAGCGCCGAGCGAGGGCCCTCGGCGCCATCTCATGCACTGGTGTGTCTTGCAGTAGCACCCGTCCGGCGAGTGGACGTTGCATTCCGGCCAAAGTGCGTATTAAGGTGGACTTGCCCGCTCCGTTCGGGCCCAAAAGACAAACCAACTCGCCTCGCTCCAAGGCTACCGATATCCGCTCTGAAATGACCCATGGCGCACGCCGCGGCTGAACGTAGCCGATGGCAAGCCCCTCGGTGACTAACACCGCCCCATTTACCGTGCGCTGCGCCTGCCCGACCATCACCCCACGTGTTCCGTTAAGCTGCGAAGGATTGGCGAAGGTTGGCACGCCGAAGGATGATCCAAACCACCACCGGCGCTCCTAGCAGCGCGGTGATCGCATTCAACGGCAACACGATTGAACTACCCGGGAGCCCTGCCACCAGATCGGCAATGAGCGCGATGGTGCCGCCCATGAGGATGGTCGCCGGCACCAGCAGGCGATGATCAGAGGTATTCAGAAGCGCCCGACAGAGATGGGGGACGGCCACGCCCAAGAACCCAATGGGCCCACAGCAGGCGGTCACTGCGCCGGCGAGCAAAGCGGTGCTCGCAATGATCCAAAACCGCGCCCGCGCTACGGTAACCCCCATGCTGCGCGCATACGACTCGCCCAGCAGCAGCGCATTAAGCGGCTTGATCAACAAGGTCGCCAAGGCGAGGCCGAGGAGCACCACCGGCGCCAGCAAGCGCATCTGACCCCAGGTGACGCCACCGAAGCTGCCAAAGGTCCAGGCAATGTAAGCCTGGATCTGCTCGGGTACACTGAAATACAAAAGCACGCTGACCAAGGCACCCGTGGCATAGCCAAACATCAGCCCAAGGATCAACAAAGTCATGTTGCTGCGCACCCGCTGGGCCACGGCAATCACCAACATCATCACCAATCCACCTCCGAGGATGGCCGACCCAATCAGGCTGAGACTGTTGAGGAAATCCATCGCCGCGAGGAAGCCGGTGGCGGCACCGGTGGAGAGCACGACCAGTGCAACACCGAGGCTCGCCCCCGAGCTAATCCCCAAGATAAAGGGATCGGCCAAGGGATTGCGAAACAGCGTTTGCATTTGTAGCCCCCCCACCGCCAACCCTGCACCCGCCAGGGTGGCGGTTAGAGCCTTCGGCAGCCGGAAGTTCAGCACGATCTCGGACCAGCTCGCCTTCATCCCCTCACCGCCTGCGAGAATGGTGGCAACGTCCTCTACAGGAATGGTGACCGAGCCAAGCGCGAGGTTCAAAAAAAACGCGATGCAAAGACCAAAGCCGAGGCCCGCCAGGGCGAGTAAACGACCGCTCAGGAGGCGCCGCATGACCGGCGTAGCACATGACGCGTGCGAATTCGCTCGTGAGCCGGGGCCACTGCGAATGGATTGGCTTTGACGCCGAGCAATCATTCGAGCCATCGGTAAAACCGCAATCGATGTGCAGGCAATAAATCAGGGTGGAGAATTTTAATCAGATCGGCGAGCAATGTTTGCGGCTCGACCACGCCGGTTTCCCAGAAATCATTGGCACCGTGCGAATTCACCCGCGCATTGCTGTTGTAAACGTGCCTTTCCCGAAAGGCCTTGAAGCGCTCGTAGCGTTCATTGTCGGCGCTCATGTCGGCCCGAGTAAACCACTCCAGCCGATCGGTGAACCAGTAATCCGCGTTCGCCGCGTGCTCGTAGACGGTCTCGAAGCTGAGCGGCACGCTCGCCCGGTGGGTATCCTCCCTCCAGAGGTAACGGCCCCCGGCGTCATCGATGAGGTTAGCGATATAGCTGTTGCCGCCGGCCACATACCAGGTATCGCGGTACAGTGCGCCACCAAACACCGTTGGGCGCTCGGCCGCTGGAATCGCCTCGGTCATCGCGGCATAGGCGGCATACTGTCTTGCCATTTCACCGAAGCGGTGCTCGGCAATGCCCTCCTTGTTGAAGAATGCGGCGGTGAATTTCAGCCACTCGGCACGACCCAAAGCTGACTCCTCCACGTACTCACTGTTGATGGCCACATGCACACCTGCCCGCTCCAATACCGGATGGGCATTGTATTGCGGTTGGTCATGACCGACGGCGGTGACGAGATCCGGAGCGAGGTCCAGCACGCTTTCGATGTTAAGCGTCGCTCCCCTGCCGACGGCCTTCACATCACCGCTTCGGATCTGTGCCCGGATGCGCGCCGAGTAAACGCGATCGGGTGAGCTCATCGCCACCAGGCTCTCAACCTCGTCGAGAAGCTCCAAGTGCGGAGTATGGGTGGTGGATAGCACGGCGATGGTCTCGACGGGGACCTCGATGAACTGCGCATTCTCAAATCCTGCGGGGCGCGGCGAGCCGCATTGCACCAAGATGTAGCGAAAGTACTCCTCAGCATTCAGCCAGGGCGTCAGCACAGTTAGGATCTTGTAATACTTGCGGTACTCGAGGGTAAAACCCGTCGCATAGCGAATTCGCGCTTTCTCGGGGAAGTAATCAACCGTCGGATCGTAGTGCTCGATACACCCCTCGATGCGATTGGCCGACAACGCAAGGGAAGGGATGGCCGGATCGGCCTGCGCCGGAGGCTGCATGAGCGCTAGCGCCGCACCCAAGCCGATCAGTCGGAGAGCTCTCATGCGCCTCATGATCGGCCTAATAGGACCAACGCACGCCGCCGTAGGCGCCGATCCCGGGGGCGCGGTAATTGAAGACCTCCTCGTATTGCTCGTCCAGCAGGTTTTCGATGCGGGGCGAATAGCTTAAGACCCTGATCGAGCTCATAACTTCCGGCGAGGGTAACCAGCGTATCGCTCTGTCCAAGGTCGTCCGTTGGCGCTCGAAGAATGGCGCTAGATAGATGTTGTCTTGCTGTTCACCGTTGTAACGGATGTCGAGGTTGAGGTTAGCGCGATCTCGGCCTTCCGCATTGGGCAAGAAGGCATAGTTGAAGGTGGCGCTGGCAATATGTTTCGGCCGGCGCACGAGTTCATTACCCTCCGGATCCTCACCGTCGGTGTTTTCGCCACCCTGGTTTTGATGTTCAATGAGGAAAGTCAGATCGTGCGTCCCACTCGCGAAGTTTGGTGTCTTCAGGAACAGATTCGACTGATAGTCGATAATAGTCTTGTTGCCATCGAAAAAGAACGTTTTTTCTCCATATCCGATAAACCAAAAAATCAAGACCGGATCAAACAGCTCATTGCACCGGGTAAAGTATCTTGTGGGCGCTGCTCCAAAACGGCTTATTAGAAAATCTTCATTCCTGAATGCAAGTATCGCGGCCCATCGCCGGCGATATCAAAGCAATTGCCTTGCATCCCAAAGCTCCTAGCCACGGCCAGCGCTGCGGACCACTGGCTGGATGAATCTAAAAACAGAGCTATCGCCCTCGGGTACATACATTGGCTTTAATAACCTTACCTTCTTTGGTCGAACTTCGACAAACCTAAAACTCCGCCGTGAGGCGGATGCCTGGGATAAAGCCCTTGGGACCGTTTTCGCCCTCGAGCTGTTCGTCCTGGTACTGCAGGTCGGCGGTCACGGCGAAGTAGTCGTTAAGCATGAAGCGCGCGTAGACCTCAAACACTTCCGTTTGGTCGATACCGCTATTGCCGCTCTCCAAGTACCCATAGGCTATCCCGATGTTGTCCTGCGGGCGCCGCCAAAGAAGGCCGCTAATATTCAACCCGCCCGAGTAAATCGCTTCGTAATCGATCGCCGCCTTATCGTCCTGCCAGCCGAAGCGAACAAAGGCCCCAAGAATGTCACCGAAAGCCTGATCGAAGGAGAATAACAGCTCGGCGCGGGACTCGGTGCCCGTACCCTCGGTGTTCAGGAACTCATCGTTGGCGCCGCTGAGCAGCACGCGGTAGTTTCCCTCGCCGAACTCGGTCTCGAGCCGGTAGCCAAGCTGGAGCCCGTAGTACCAGAAACTGTTGCCGTCATCATTTTCGCCAACGTTCATCACCACCCCCTTGACGCTCACCGGACCCGGTTCCCACTCCAGGGCACCGCCCATGTCATAGGAGGGCAAGAACGCATTTGGTCCGTTGACGAGCGCCGCATTCATGAACTGGGTGTACTCGTCGTTGGAATACACGTTCTCATCGAGGTAATCGGTGGCATCGATGAGTCCTGCGGATAAGCCAAGCTGGTGGTCTTGGGAGAACTCGAAGGTGTGCTTGTACCAAGCCGTGAGCAAATAATCCCGGTCACGGCCACCGATGTTCTTGACATCGTCTTCAAAGTCACCTCCCCAAGGAGAGAGACCAAACGGGGTTTTGTCGCTTAGGCCGTTGTCGGCGGCAAACCCGAACTTCACGAACAGCTCGTCTCGCGCCGTCGGCTGCAGGCTCAACTCCGGTTGGAAGGCAAAACCACCCCCGCCCTCATCCCTTCCGCCATCGTCACGATCGAGCAACTGGTATTGGTAAATGCCAGCCACCACGCCGCCAAATCTGAGCCGTGTCTCATCCTCCTCTCCCATCACAAGCTCCAATGCCAGGCTCGCGCACGGCGCCAAACACATTAACACAGCAACCATGCTCGACCAGTGCACTTTCTTCTTACTTCTTAGTTTTCGTTGTAACGAGTTGCATACGTAGACTTCCCCGCTTCATGAATGAACTGCGTTATCACGGATCTTCCATTTTGGTGCCGGTTGATAGTTTGCATAAGTAGCTGTAATTAGGCTACTTTCCGCTCAGAGACCCGCTTTTTTCTAGTGACTACGCTGACGTTTCGGTGAGGGATGGCATCAGGCAG
>JBAPTW010000422.1:0-2798 GCA_049282355.1 Gammaproteobacteria bacterium
CAAACAGCCTCCGGCCCGATGTGCCGCCGGAGTTTGCGTATTCCGATGAATTCGGCCACTGATTCCGGCGTAAACCGGCCACCCATCCCGGTCGAATCCGGCCACTGATTCCGGGCCAAATCGGCCACCTATTCCAATCGAATTCGGCCACCGTCGCGGGTGGCGTATGCGAGGCGGGATAACCACGGTTACCCTGCACCCTTTTTCGTCCAGAAAAGGGGGGGCATATGCCACGTGAGAGGTTGACGATGAGAAAGGTAAAAGAGGTCCTCAGACTGAGGTGGGCCCATGGTTTCAGCGACCGACAGATTGCTCACAGTTGTGGCATCGCTCGGTCGACCGTCGCCGAGTATCTGCGCCGCGCCGAAGCGGCCGGACTGACATGGCCTTTGCCCGAAGGCCTTGATGAGGCCGCCCTGGAGCGGCGGTTGTTTTCGCCCTCGTGCACCCTACCGGCTGCGTTCCGCCCCGTACCGGTGTGGGCGGATATCCACCGGGAAATGAAGCGCAAGGGGGTCACGCTCTTTCTGCTCTGGCAGGAGTATAAGGAGATCTACCCAGAGGGTTATCAGTACAGCCAATTCTGCCGCCGGTATCGGGATTGGCAGGACCAGCTCGATATCGTCCTGCGCCAGGAGCATCGCGCCGGCGAGAAGCTGTTTGTCGATTATGCGGGACAAACCGTCCCGATGATTGATCGTAGCACGGGGGAGGTCATCTCGGCCCAGATCTTTGTCGCGGTGCTCGGCGCTAGCAACTACACCTACGCCGAGGCAACCTGGACGCAGCGCTTGCCGGACTGGTGTGCCTCACATGTGCGCGCCTTCAAGTTCATCGACGGCTGCCCCGAGATCCTGGTGCCCGACAATTTAAAGTCTGGGGTGAACAAGGCCCATCGCTACGATCCGGACCTGAACAAGACCTACCAGGATCTGAGCGTGCACTATGGGGTGGCGATCGTCCCCGCGCGCTCCCAAAAACCCCGTGACAAGGCCAAGGTCGAACAAGGCGTTTTGCTGGCAGAACGCTGGATCCTGGCAAGGCTGCGCAACCATCGCTTCTTCTGCCTGGCGGAGCTCAATGCTCAGATCCGCACCCTGCTCCAAGAGTTAAACCACCGGCCCTTTAAGAAGTTGTCCGGCTCGCGGCGCTCTCACTACGAGCAAATCGACCGCCCGGCCCTCAAGCCACTCCCCCCTGAGCCGTATCGCTACGCCGAATGGCTCAAGGTGCGCGTCGCACCCAATAGCCATGTGCAGGTGGCGCACCATTATTACTCCGCTCCCTACACCCTGGTCAAACGCCCGCTCGAGGCGCGCCTGAGCGCCAACACCGTGGAGCTCTTCCACAAGGGAACCCGGGTAGCGAGCCACCGGCGAAGCGACCACCAAGGAGGCTACACCACGGTACGCACGCATCTGCCCAAGTCCCACCAGGCCTACCTCGATTGGACGCCACAGCGCTTCGTGCGCTGGGCTCAGAAAACCGGCCTGGCCACCGCCACGGTCATCGAAGAAATCCTCGCCTCCCGGCCCTTCCCTCAGCAGGGCTACAACGCCTGCTACGGCGTGATGCGTCTGGGTAAGCACTTTGGCGAACAGCGTCTGGAGGCCGCCTGTGCCCGTGCCCTCGCCCTGGGCACGGCCAGTTACCGCAGCCTCGAGTCCATCCTCAAAAAGGGCTTGGACCGGCGGTCCTTACCAGAGCCCACCCCGGCCAAGGAGCCCGTGCACCATGAGAATGTGCGCGGCGCCGACTACTACCACTGACCGACAACGTCCCCTGGCCACAGGGGGCTAACCCACAGGAGAGAAAACATGTTGACACACCCCACCCTCGATAAGCTCCAGAGCCTGCGCCTGACGGGCATGCGACAGGCATTGGAGGAACAGATGCACATGCCCGACATCGAGGAGCTGAGCTTCGAGGAACGCTTGGGCCTGGTAGTCGACCGGGAATACACCGAGCGCGAAACCCGGCGCCTGAGAACCCGCTTAAGCCGAGCCAAACTACGCCAGAATGCAAGCCCCGAGGACATCGATTACCGCACCCCCAGGGGCCTCGATAAATCCCTCATGACCAAGCTCGCTGCCGGCGGCTGGTTACGCGAGCACCTCAACTGCCTCATCATCGGCCCCACCGGTATCGGCAAAAGTTGGTTGGCTTGTGCGCTCGCACACAAGGCCTGCCGCGAAGGCTTCTCCGCCCGCCATCTGCGCCTGCCACGGCTGTTTCGGGAACTGGCCATCGCTAAGGGCGACGGACGTTACCACAAACTGCTAAGCGAGTTGGCCAAAACCGATCTGCTGCTCCTCGATGATCTCTGCATGGCCCCGCTCACCGAGGAGCAGCAACGCGATCTCTTGGAGATCCTCGACGACCGTTTTAATGTCCGCTCCACACTGGTCACCAGCCAACTCCCGATCGAACACTGGCATCAGCACCTGGGCCACCCAACGCTCGCCGATGCCATCCTCGACCGCCTCGTACACAACGCTTACAAGATCAATCTCAAAGGAGAATCTATGCGCAAACGCAAATCAAAATTGACATCCAATACCGAACAACAGTAAGAGTAAAAACTCCCGCTTCGCTTGGCGATGACGGGGTGGCCGTTTTCCTCCGGACGGGGTGGTCGCTTTCCTCCGGAATGGGCGGCCGGTTTCCAGTGGATTAGATGGCCGAATTCACCGGAATACGCACCTGGAGAGCGAGAACGCGGCGCTGCGAGAGACCAATGCCCAGCTGACTGCGCGCGTCGCCGAGCTGGAGCGGCAGCGGGGGCTGAACAGCCGCAA
>JBAPTW010000423.1:0-2013 GCA_049282355.1 Gammaproteobacteria bacterium
CTGTTGACCACGCTTCAAATAGTTGTTTAGCCACTTGCCTCGCGCTTCCACTCCGATGAGACTTCCGCAACGGGCGGGTCCAAACCGGAAAACGGGACAAGGCGGGGGGCAAGGTGGCAGCGACCGACTTCACAAAATGGTTTCTGGCGCTGTTTTTCGTGGGTGTAGCAGCCTTCTACACCGTCCGGATCATCGTGGCGAAGCACCGGATGCGCGCCTCTCCCGTGTTCAGCGGGGAGCCTGGCACCCTGCATTGGTCTACCCATATCGTCTTCAGGATTTTTCGCGTCCTCATACTCGGTGTGTGCCTTGCCCGCCTGGCGTGGCCCGAACTCGACCGATATCTGGTCACGTTCGATGCTCTGTGGCGCCCGGTCGTCCTCATCCTCGGGTGTACCCTACTGGTAGCGGGTTTCTTGGCCGTCATCCTCATCCACTTCTACATGGGAGAGGACTGGCGGTCCGGCACCCGGTCGTGTCGCGAGGTTGGTGGAAAAAGGGAGGATTGGCGTAAGCTCCTGCTTGGAAACCTCGAGAACGGCGGTATGGAGCCGCCGAAAGGAGCTTACGCCATGGAGCATTTTAGAGCATCGACGTCGCCGGTTCCATTCTCCGGTGAGGATTGGTTCGACCCGCTGGAGGAGGCGGTGCGCTTTCGCATTCGCGGTTTTATCGAAGCGCTGGTGGAAGAGGAAGTGCAGGCGGCTGTTGGCGGGCGCAAGCGTTGCCAACGGGCCGGGACGCCGCGCGGGTATCGCAACGGCCATCGCGACCGGCAGCTGTTGGGGACATTCGGGGCGGTGACGGTGTCGCTTCCCCGTGCCCGGTTGTTTACCGAGGACGGTGGCGAGACGGAATGGAAGAGCGATATGGTGCCGGCCTACAAGCGGGTGACCAGGCGCGCCGAGGCGATCATTGCCGGCGCCTATCTTGCCGGCACCAACACGCGGCGGGTTCGCCGGGCGCTGGTCGGCCTGTTCGGGGGCAAGGTCGGCAAAGACACGGTGAGCCGGGCCTGGCGCCAGGTGATGACCGATTGGCAGGCCTGGCAGGCGCGGGATCTGTCGGAGGAAGACATCGTCCGACTGATCCTGGACGGCACCGGCGTCAAGGTGCGCCTCGACAAGCGGGTGACGTCGATCCCGTTGCTGGTGGTGGTCGGCGTTCGCCGCGACGGCCAGAAGGTTCTGCTTGCGGTCAAGAACATGGGCGGGGAGACCGAGGCGGCCTGGCGGCATGTCCTGGACGACCTTCTCGCCCGCGGTCTCGGAACGCCGGAGCTGGTGGTCGTGGATGGCGGCAAGGGCCTGGAGGCGGCACTGGCGAGCCTGTGGAGCGACGTTGCGGTGCAGCGCTGCACGGGTGCACAAGGAGCGTAACCTGTTGGCCCATGCCCCGAAGGGGCTGCACGACGAGATCAAGGCCGACTACACCGACATGATGTACGCCGGAAACGCCGATACGGTGCTGAGCAAGCGCAAGGCGTTCCTGACCAAGTGGCGGCTCCGCTGTCGGGGCGTGGCCGACAGCCTGGAAGAAGCGGGAGAGCGGCTGTTCACCTTTCTCGGCTATCCACCCGAGCAATGGAAATCCTTGCGAACCACCAATGCCATCGAGCGTCTGCACGAGGAGTTCAAGCGCCGGATCAAGACCCAATGCGCGCTCCCCAACGCGGAAACCGCGGCCATGCTGTTCTGGGCGCTGATGGCCTCCGGGCAGATCACCATGCGCAAGGTCGATGGCTGGCAAACTCTGGCCCAGGCACCGACCGCACAGCCGCTTGACCACGCCGCTTGACATAACGATGATCAACATCAGGAGCTACGCCGAAAGCCAATTTCCACCAACTCTCGGACACGACCCTAGACGCGGATACACAGAGAGTATCGAAGACTATATCGTGTCCGCACTGCGGCGCGGAGGCAACGAAGGAGCAGATGGACCTTGTCTTTGAGAGCTTCACGGATCCTTCCACTGGTTCGGTAGCTCAGCGCCCCAAGCGAGTGCCTGCGC
>JBAPTW010000424.1:0-5391 GCA_049282355.1 Gammaproteobacteria bacterium
GAGGTGGCGGAATTGGTAGACGCGCTAGCTTCAGGTGCTAGTGGGGGTAACCCCGTGGAGGTTCAAGTCCTCTCCTCGGCACCATCTCGCTAGCCTATCACAGACCAGAGAAAACCACGATGCGCGCCGCGCTTAGCTTACTGCATTCCGGGGTTGGCCAGGTCTAGCTGCAGATCGAATGCCATCGTCTTGACCGCCTTTTGTTCCTCGCCGGTCAGCTTGGCTAAGGCTATCGGTAAACGTATCGGCGATGCGAAATTGCATTAGACTTGCACCGTCACGCCTGCCGCTATCTTGTTGGCTACTGCGGTATAGAGGTCGACATCCACTTCCGGGGCGCGGATTGAGACCACAAGAGCATATCGAGCCGGCCGGTCGTAACGTTCGAGCCTCGGCCGCGTCTTCCACCAGCCAAGTGCCGGATAGACCCCCAGCATGCCCCGGCTGGCAAGTCCCGCCGCGCTTCCCTGCCAGATATCAGAATGCAACGACCCCTTATGCCGATTTTGCTTCCCGATGATCCACCCTGGGTCATCGCTACCGCTCCGCGTCCGTTCCTCTTCATCACGGGCCGCCGCATTGATACGCGCGCAAAAGTCAGCTTCAGACTCCAGCGGACGCTTCACGTCAAAGCGCAAGCCATGGGATTCGTAGCGGTAACGCGACGAGACACCACGCTCTGATGGATTCGGTTCGATGAAATAAGACAATGTGACTCTCATCTCCACCTGCGTCTCCCCGAGCGCCTCCAATTCTTCGAGCGGCCACGGGAAACGATGCAGGTTCATGTCACGCAGCGTCGGTTCTTTGCCTTTCTCGCGCCTGAAAGGGTGCAACTGCTCCTCACAGACCATGGTCAGCGAGTTCTCGACACTCCACATCGCTCGCTTCAAATCCGGAACACCGAATCCGCAATGGCGGACAAGGTTCACAAAGTGTGTTTTCGTTGGGCGTCGATCCGCGGAGAGAAACGCCTCACGCATCGCGACTGTCCAGTCCGCTGAATGTACGATTAATGCGCGAATCGACTCTGGCCAAAGGTGCGAATACTCCGTCATCAACTGAGCAGCCATGCGCGCTGCAAGAGCCGAGGCGGCGCTCGTTGCGTTCGCCGTCGTAAATAATCGCTTCGCTGGCTCAAAATTCGCCGTCAGGAGACTCAAGCTCGCCATCCACACCGCCCCAAGTGGATCCTTGGCTGCATTGCCGCCTTCAAATAGCACATCAGGCTTGAGCGGCCAATGGGACTGCCAGGTCAACGATGTCGTGCTGAAAGGACTGAGACCACCAGCGGGCGCGATCGGCTGATAAGCCTCCGCGTCCGGCTCCGTGATCTGTACGAGTTCCGTCGCGGCGCCCACAGTCAAACCATTCCAACATTGCCCTGGGTCGTGGATGCCATCTGAGCTGTTGCTGGCGGGGTATTCCGCCCACGCATTGGGGTCTACCACATTCCCGGCAGATATCACGAAGAGCCTCGGCGATCCTCCTTGGCCTTCCGCGTCAGCGGCCAAACGGTCTATCGCCGCGGACCAGGCGGACGGTCGACCGCGATCGCGGTTGTCTCGCGCTGTCACCGCCATACTGAACACACGAAGTCGTTCCGGCGCTGTGATCTCCGTTCTCGCTACGGCCTCCGTAGTCAAGTATCCATGGTGTCTCGCATCGGCCCCGTTCGCTCCGTCTTGCGGCAACAACTTGACCGATTCAAGCCGATGTCCGATGTCGATTGGCTCCTGTGATACGAGCACGTCTGTCAGGTTGCCGGCCAGGGCAAGTCCAGCCATTGCCGTCCCGTGACCATCACCGTCATTCGTGCCCCAGCCCGGTTCAACGGTGTGCAAATCTGCGGCAGTCAGTCCAGTACCTATGAGCGGGTGTCCATGATTGACACCCGTATCGAACAGGCAAACATGTGGTACCTCGGCATCCTGGCCTGGCACGGCTAGCCGGGCGCGCAGGTCATCGAGCCATGCAGATTGTTCCTCGGGCGGCCCTGAATCGAAGAACTCCGCAGTTTCTTTTGCCCGCCGTAACTCAGCTATGCTGTTCAGGGTCAGCATCAACTGCTTCATCTGTCTGGCCGAGCCATAAACGAGCAAAACGGTGCGTTCCGGGAACTGCAACTCGCCGGGAGCGAGCTGAAAATTTAGGCCCCGGGCGAGCTCTCGAAACCTGCCGGCAACCGCCGCACGATCGCCTCTGACGGGCAACCAGACCTCCCACCAAAAGGTCTCCTCGTCCGTTGAGGGCAATACTTGGAGATCATCGGTCCAGAGCGCATTGAGCGTGGCTGCCCGAATCTCGGAGATCGCATTCAGCAGTTCGCGATTCTTCGGGCCGCTTTTCGAATCTTTGGACTCGTCCAGGTACGCACGGATCAGATTCTCGAACACATCCAGCTTGCCCTCCGGAACGAAGACGGTTGCTAAGGTGCGTTGGTCCTCGTGGCGGACATTCAGCAATTCGATCCCGGAGCGCTCACGCGCAAGAGATTCGAATGCCAGTTCGATATCCGGGAAACTCTCGAACTCAACCTGCAGACCAAACCCTTTCTCGAGCGCCGCAGCTTGCTGAGTCGCTCGAACATCTTCAATCTGCCGCCTCAACGCCTCAATCTGGCGCAGCAGTGCGCCGCCGTGTTGCCGCCGGTCCCGTTCCGGGACCGCGGAGCCTCCGCCGCCCTGCTGCGGTGAGCGAAAACGTTCGGTTTCCGCATTCCCTTTTAGGATAAAATGCCGTCTGCGCTGATCGTCCTGCTCCGCCATGCGACGTCTGAACCTCCGGAGTTACCGAGTCTTAATCCTTTAGCCGGCTTGAAATCCTCTTTCGCTCTTCTACCATCAGGAGAATGTCCCCCTCCGCAACTTCCTCGCGTTGCTCGATCAGTACCTCTTTGAGGGTCTCGTCTGCTGCCCGGGCAAGCTCTGCATAGCTGAGTCCAATAGACTCAGCCGCCAACCGCGTCCACGACACTCCCTTGCCTGCCATGCGTCCGAGCCGCGATTTGAGGATTGTCGCAATGTGGTGTTCGTCCGGAAGTTCGTAACGCAGGACGTCATCAAAACGGCGGAACAAGGCATGATCCAGTATCTCCGGATGATTTGTGGCAGCCACTATTAGGCTGTGGGACTGATCTTGTTCAATCATCTGCAAGAAACTGTTGAGGATACGTCGTATCTCGCCAACATCATTCGCGAGTCCCCTCTGCGATCCGATGGCATCAAACTCGTCAAAAAAATAGACACCGCGCGTCCGGTC
Source organism: Gammaproteobacteria bacterium (assembly GCA_049282355.1). GTDB lineage: Bacteria > Pseudomonadota > Gammaproteobacteria > HK1 > HK1 > JAGTVB01. The sequence goes on from JBAPTW010000424.1 coordinate 3,262, forward strand.
AGTCGCCTCAAAAATCTGGCGTAACTTGGCGGCCGTCTCACCCATATACTTGGTGATAAGCCCATCCAATCGCACCTGAAGCAGGGGCAGGCCGAGTTCGGCGGCGAGCACCGATGAAGTCATGGTCTTGCCTGTCCCCGGCGGACCCATTAACAACAACTTGCGCCGGGGCGACAAACCGTGTGCGAGAATCTGCGCTGCGTGGCGCTGCTCACGGATTATGCGTTTGAGCTGACTCAGAAGGGCGTCATCCAAGACCATTGCCTCGAGGCGGGATTTGGGATACGACACTGCGAGCAGGCCAGCCAGATCGCCGCGCGGCCGGCTGATCGGCACGGGCCTGCCGCCACCCGGCGGCGGCGAACTCCGGCGACTCTTTGCCTCGTCGATCAACGAGCGCAGCTCCTGCGCGAGCTTGCCATGCCCCAGCTTTGCTTCATGCGCGGCGACCTGCATCGCCACGGAGAAGAACCGCTCATCATCGCCCTCCAGATGTGATTTGAGCAGAGCCTTTACCTGATCAGCGCTGGCCATACTCACCTCTCGTGTGCGGAACAAGGCACTTCATACCCGAAACACCTTCATGACCTCGTCGCCGAGGTGGTTGATGACCTTGACGGCGATTCGGCCTGACCTGGGCTTTGGGAATGGGCGCGAGGTGTCACTGTGCAGCGTCGCCCAAGCCTCTTCGTTGATTTCCGCCTTCAGGGTCGTCTTCAGTGCCTTGTAGGGATCGTTGGCGCCGAGGAAGTAGGCGTGGCGTACGAAGAAACTTTCCAAATTGTAATCGGTGTCGATGAACCAACAGGCGATGCCCTCCGGGCCATCGGAGCGGACTTCTCCCGTTTGCGGGTGGAAGACATCCACGCCGTTGACCTTGACCTGGATCTGGCCGTCGTTCGCAGGGAGGATATCGATATCTGGCTCGCCGAAGATGACGAACAGGTTGCCTTTGCCGGTGTTCTTCAAGTCGTCGGCCATGTGTAGGTCGGCGTTCATCCTCGCCTTGAGGACGGGAATGCGGCCGAGCTTGTCAAACTCCGACGAATGGGCGTCATAGTTGAACGCGCAGGCGATGAGCACGTCGAAATCCGCGTCGCCGGCCTCGCGTGCCGCGGCCACCAGATCAGGTCGGGAGACGGTGCCAAACTCTGGCCCGATAAAGACCGCGGCCCGTTTTTCCGTTCTGATCGCTTCACTGTCATCGTCTGTTCCCTCTTCGAAGTAGCGCCCTTCGGCGCAAATCAGTTGACCGGGCCAGGGCATGAGGGACGTGAACGCGATCTTGTCCTCCTTGTGAGCCTGCTGAACACCTGCGGTCTTGAGGTGTTCGAGGATCATCTGGACAAAATCGACCTCCTCGCCGTAGCTTTCGCGGGCATCGGCAACGCTGTCGATCAGTTCGTCGTTTTCGTCAACGGCCAGCACCCGATGAGGTGAGAGGCTCTCAACCGTGAAAGGACCAGCCACACGGACGATGCGCTTGTCCTCATAGGGTTTGTCGTACAAGTACTCAAAGTCCGCTTTGGCGGCAATAGAGGCATCGATCCTTTCTGGCGCGCGATACGCTGCGCCCACCACTGCGCATGGAGCTCTTTGGCGTCGTCGGGCCAGCAATCGTCCGCCTGACGCGGCACCTCCCACTCTTCCCATTTCTGATTCAGTGCGTTGTTCAGTTTGTCCTTGATTGGTTCCAGTAATTCCTGGTAATTGTCCCAGATCACGTCGATCTCGGCGTTGTTGGCAATGGATTTGAGCGTGATATGCGGCACCCGCTCGTAGACGAATCCCTGACGGATGTTGCCGTGAGTGGGGGACTCGGAAGGTGCCCGGCGTGTGATCTCGGCTTCCTTGAGTTGGCCCTCGCGACTATCGGCCAGAAGGTAATACGAATAACGAGCACCCATTATTCGAGCGCGCGCTAATGCGAGCGCGACGCGGGAGCTGTCGATCGTGATCCAACGGCGGCCCCATTGTTCGGCTACGTAGGCTGTGGTACCAGAGCCGCAAGTTGGGTCGAGAACGAGATCGCCAGGATCGGTAGCCATTAAAACGCAGCGCTGTGCGGCTTCTGTTGCCGTCTGAACCACATATACCTTGGGATCAGTCCGGCTTTGAACGCCACCAATA
>JBAPTW010000425.1:0-4882 GCA_049282355.1 Gammaproteobacteria bacterium
CCAACAGTGCCGCACCTGGCGGCCTATATCGAAGCCCATTTTGAGCACCCGGGTAACCCCGGGACAGCGATGGTCGATGGCCAGCTGTGGCGGTGGGGCACGAAGGCGTTGTCTTTTTCCTCTGCCCTTGTGAAGGGGCTCAAATGCAGGCATTACACGGTCAGCATTAAGGTTTGCCACTGGCGAGGGTGTGAACAGAAAAAGCATGACGTCCAATCCAACGTGCTGGGCGTTCATCGCCAACGGATTCAGAATCGAATTGACACCCGCAAGCTCCGCTCACAAGCGCAACTGATTGAAGCCATGAATGACAAGGGAGGCTTTTGCCCATAGCCGCTGCGCTGACATGGGCAAGTACTGTTGCCGTGGTCACGCTCGCTCTGGCGCTTACTGCTTTTCCAGCCTTCGCCGCCACCGTCCAGGTTGGTAAGGTCGTCGGCATTGCGGACGGTGACCCCCTACCCTGCTCGTGGGCACCAAGCAGCTCAAAATCCGCCTCGCCGAGATTGACGCTGCCGAACGTCGTCAGCCCTATGGCACCAAAGCCAAGCAGGCGCTCAGCGACCTCACCTTTGGCAAGTCAGCGCGTGTGGTGGAGGTGGATCGGGACCGCTATGGCCGGATCGTCGGCCAAGTGTACGTCGGCAACCTCGATGTCAACGCCGAGCTCGTGCGCCAGGATTATGCGTGGGTGTATCGGAAGTATGCCAAGCGGGAGAAGCTGTACGACCTCGAGCGGGAGGCTAGGGAAGCCAAACGCGGATCGTGGGCGCAGGGGAATGCGGTGCCGCCGTGGGAGTGGCGGCGTAAGAGATAGCGGCGCCTCATGCAACAGCCACCAAGCCAGGTAGCCCCACCCCCCCGCCGAAACGAATAGAAAGGGCGTCAAGGACCGCCAGAACTTGGCCTCCGTCGAGATGCTTTTCGGTAGTTGGGTATTGGCGGCGGCATTCATGAGGCGCATGATGCCGGGGAGCAGCGGTCACCACGGTGACGACGCAAGTCGCAGTCTATTTGGGGAAATGACCGCACTGGAGAGAGCGCAAACTTGGCCACAGAATAGCTGGATTCTCGCCTACCTTCCAGGCGGGAGTCTATTGCCCCAAGCCCTTACCCTCCCATACCAAGTCAAACGGTTCCAGTTTCGAGCGTGCTTAAAAACTGTATATACATGTTTGCATGTATACATGTCTTTATGTCTATATATAGACACCTGGCGAAGTGGACACGTAGCCTTTGACGCCTGGTAGGCGACAGTCTACGCTTTAACCCATGCAGAACCGCGAGCACCCCGGCCTCTTCATCCGCAGTCAAGTCATCGAGCCACTGGGTCTCACCGTCACCGAGGCGGCCAGAGTCCTTGGCGTTGGCCGGCCGGCACTCTCCGCCCTGCTCAATGGCAGCGCAAAGCTCACGCCCCAGATAGCTTTTCGCATCGAGAAAGCCTTTGGGCTCGATATGGAGCACTTGCTGCAGCGGCAATGCGTCTATGACGTTATCCAGGCCAGGAAAGAAGCTGACCGTATCAGGGTGGAGCGCTACCAAGCCGCTTGACCACATGTCCACATGCCTACGCATGGACGCGTCCACATGAAGACAATCGCGTTCCTCTCCCAGAAAGGTGGCGCCGGCAAAACGACCCTTGCACTGCAGATCGCCCTGGCCGCGGAGATCGACGGCAAGCAAGCCGCTGTGGTCGATCTCGATCCCCAAGCGAGTGCCACCCACTGGGCGGACTCGCGAACGGATAAATCTCCGGCGGTCGTCTCGGCCCAAGCTGTGCGCCTCGGGAAGGTCCTTAGCACCGCTCGAGAACATGGCGCCGCCCTTGGTATCATCGATACTGCCCCGCATTCCGAACGCGATGCTCTGGCGGCTGCCAGAGCTTCTGATCTGGTTATCATTCCATGCCGTCCTAGCGTTCTCGATCTGCGCGCTATCAGCAGCACCGTAGATCTGGTCAAACTTGCCGGTAAACCCGGCGTCATCGTGCTCAATGCCTGTCCACCGAGGGGAACATTAGCTGATGAGGCTAATGTGGCAGTCGCTACCTACGAGCTATCCGTGGCACCAGTTCGTGTGGGACAGCGCGCCGCCTATGTGCATGCACTCACTGCCGGCCAGGCGGTGCAGGAGTACGAGCCGAAAGGAAAAGCCGCGGAAGAAATCTCACAACTATACAGGTGGATATGTGGACATGTGGATGGGATCGGGAAGTAGCCATATGTGCATGTTTAAGTGTAGACATGTGTGATTGTGAGCATGTACGAGGGTAGAGATGAAGAGAAAGCCAAGCCTCGCCGATGCATTGAAACAGTCCTCTGGCGCGACGGAAGCCGAACCTCTACCTCCTGCTACGAATCCCCCGCAACCGCAACCCATTGCCAGACCACCAAGCCGTGTAGGGAAGAAAACTATTGCTGGCCACTTCGATCCAGCTGTGTCCCGGCAGTTACGCCGGCTCGCACTAGAAGAAGATTCCAGTGTTCAAGAGCTGCTACGGGAGGCGCTCAATGACCTCTTCAGGAAGAAAGGAAAATCCCCCATTGCTTGAGAACGTAGCCAAGCCCCCGCCACCGGCACAAAACGCGTTCGCCAGCCAAGAACTCACCGCATTTCAAACCTTCCTCTGCAACACCGACGAGGAACGAGACAAGCTCTCAAACACCATTGAGCTGTGGGATGCAGTGCCCAAGTATGTAACCCGCAAGGACATGGACAGGATGCGCGATGGGGATTACCTGCCCGTACTGGAGCGGCGTTTCGAGCATCGCGGCCGTGCTTTTGTCGTTAAGCTCTACCCTGCCTTGGTAAAGAATGGATCCGAGAGGACCCGGGCTTACTATCCCAGTGCACGGGAAGAGATTATCGAGGCTGCGCTACTCAAGCTCGCTACAGAGCCAGGCAATGGTTTTCTCGACCATAGCCATAGCGGCGCGGCCTTCACCTCCAAGCAGTTGCGCCGGGAGCTTGCAAAGCGCGGGAGGGGAATTAAGTACGCCGATTTGCTACAGAGCCTTGATATCCTGTCGGGCGCTATCGTTGAAATCCAAAGTGGGGATGGTACGCGGGTTCTGAAGTCGCCCATATTTCCTGCTATCGGTACTGTCAGCCAGAAGCATTACAGAAAGGATCCTGCCGCGCGGTGGTTCGTCCATTTTAGTCCTCTCGTTGCGCAAGATATCCGTGCGCTCACCTATCGCCAGTTCGACTACGCGCGCATGATGGCCCACCGCAGCCAGCTCGCGCGGTATTTGCACAAGCGCCTCGCTCATACCTACGTCAATGCCAGTCTCACCGGTCGGTACACCGTCTGGTTTTCAACCTTGCAGCGCGATAGCGGGCTGCTCAACACCACGCGTAAACGACAGGCCATAGACAAGCTCGAAGAAGCTTTGCATGAACTTGTTGCCAACCATGTCTTGCTGTCGTGGGCTCGAATCGAGGAGCGGCGCGGAGAGCACGATAAACGGCAGGTGGAAGACGTGAAATACGCTCTCACCACTCACGCCAAGTTCAACTCCTTAGTTAAAACTGCCAATGCACGCCAGCGAGACAGCCGTGCTGCTTAGGTGGGTGGGTACTCTATGACGCGTAAGGTGGGTACTCTATGACGCGGATCGGTTTTCCGGCCGATCTTATCCACAGGAATACGCCCCTAAGGTGGGTACTCTATGACGCGGATCGCCAAAAAGCCGGGTACTCTATGACGCGCATCCGGGTACTCTATGACGCGGATCGCCAAAAAGCCGGGTACTCTATGACGCGCATCTCACAAGGTGGGTACTCTATGACGCGCATTTGTTCTCTAGCGCTTTATTCTAGCTACGGTTTCGGGCCCTTATCCTTTCCTTTCTTATCCTTTTTTTAAGATCTTAGGTAACTACTCAGGCCTACTTTCAGGTTGGGCGGTTCCTACTGAATCATCGGGGGGGTGATGAGTTCATCGAGCCGTTCCCCAACGAACCGTTGGCATCATGGCTGACCCTATCAATGCCGAAGAGTTGCCGAGCGCGGTGGGGGTGTTTGTCCTGACTGCATGAACCTTCGACTCCCGACGCGTGACGAGGTCCATCGTGCCTTCCTGCAAGGGGAGGAGGCGATTGTGGAACGTTTTGCGGAGGTAGGTGAACAGATCGAGGCCTCTCCATCCGGCAGTCATAATGTCTACACCCGTTGGAAACGCAGGCGACGGCGCTCAAAGACCTGCAAGCCCACCTGACCAAGACGGGGTTTGAGGCGCGGTGGGACGGAAAACCGGGTTAAGCGGTTTCGCGGCCTTGGCATTCTCACTTCCTACCTGTGTCACCCCATTATGGGGCTTATACGGGTGAGCCTCTCAAAGAGGCACAGGGTGAGCCGCTAAAGCAGCTAGCAGTCCAGCAAGCTCATCTGTTCGAAGTAGGGGTTTTTTGCACATCCCCTCCAAAGGGTATATTCCAAAGCGTGTTGAGGGTAGAAAGGCAGGAGACTCAAGCGCTTCCGATCGTCTTCACCACTTGCGCTCATACTCCTCCTGCACGTGGATGTCCGTGAGGTTCAGGTAGATTTCGGTCGTCGAAAGACGGTCGTGGCCGAGGATCTTTTTGACCGCTGCCAGACTGATGCCCTTCTGCAGGGCCAGGGTGGCAAAGGTGTGCCTTAAGACATGCGGCGTGACCTCCCGGCTGATCTTGGCCCGATTGGCAATCGCCTTGACGATTTTCTGCGCCTGCCGGGGACCGACTGGGAAGCGATCATTGAGCGCGAACCACGGCTCCAACAACGCCCGCACCCGCAGTGACATGGGCACCGTGCGCACTTTCGTCTTCTGACCGTAGGGGCCACCCTTGCCCTTGACCCGGATCTGACGCTGCTGCCACTGGATACTCTGCGCGGTCAG
>JBAPTW010000426.1:0-1857 GCA_049282355.1 Gammaproteobacteria bacterium
TTCAACCCGTTTGCATTGCTCCCGTTTCTACACAAGCGCTGCAAGAAGCGCAATGACATTCAGGCGATCCTGAGGAAAGCTCAGCAGATCGAAAACGCGCGCACCGTACGCTTCGGCACAGCAGGAGTATGACATGGCGAAGAAAGAGTACATGTTTTATCCGGGATGTACCGCCGAGAGCTTGGCCTCAGGTTCCAACTACCTGACTTCGGTCGAGTCCATGTGTGAGGTCCTCGATATACAGCTCAATGAAATCCCGGATTGGAATTGTTGTGGCGCGTCTGTGGGCTATGTGGGTGGTTCGGAGCTGCCTCGGCTGGCGCTGAATGCCCGCAATCTTGCGATCGCCGAGCAGGTTCACCCGGAGCAAGATGTGGTCGCAACTTGTGCGGCTTGCTGGCTTGGGGCTCGGGAGACAAGGGATCGTCTTGAAGAAGATAATGGTTTGATGAGAGAGACGAATGAGGCCTTGGCGGAGGTGGGCCTTAAGTATGAGGCCAAGCAGAAAGTCCGCCATATGGTCGAGGTGCTCATTGAGGATTTCGGTTACGAAGAGTTGGAAAGGCACGTAAAAAAGCCTCTCGATGGGGTCAAGATTGCCGGCTATGTTGGGTGCCAAACTAACCGGCCCTTCGGCATAGAAGGGAAATCCTTCGAAAATCCCAAGTATTTAGACAAATTGTCAGATGAATGTGGAGATCTATCAATACCAGATCAATCAGAAATACAAGACGAAGTTCAAGATGCCGGTTGTCTATTACAGTACCTTAATGGCGGTTGCCTATGGCAAAAACGCGAAGCAAGCGGCACTAGACACTCAAATCATTCGTGCAAAGCAGCTCGAAGAAATTGCCGGACGCAAGTAACGGCAAGCTGTAGCACGCCTTTTGCCGGAGGCCTCTGCGATGCAAAGAGGCCTCTTTCTGTTTGGTGGAAGTCGGAGCAAGCCCTATCCAGGGTCGTTGTCGGGAGACAGAGTCGGTTTCTTCCCAAGCTCTAAGAAGCTGTTTTAAAAATGTCGCGAGCGCGGGCAGAGCAAGGCGCACTGTGGCGAGCCACCGGAGTGTACAAGGGAGTACATGAGGATGGCGAGCCGCCGCGCAACGCAGCTCAGGCAAGCGCAGTAGTTTTTAAAACAGCTTCTAAGTTGAGTACGACATCCGGTGCTTGAGGCGTCTGGAGGCTGATCATGTTTGCGGAGCTAAAACGAAACATTCGCCGAGGAGAAATATGGATCCGCGGTTTTTATATGTTGCTTTTTGCTGTGATCTACAGCATCGCGAAGATAGTGTTAGGGGCGATCGTCCTATTTCAATTCGGATTTGTGTTGCTCACCACTGAGCGCAATCTTCCGCTACTAAACTTTGGCGCCAGCCTTAGCCGCTTCCTCTATGAAATGTTGTTGTTTCTGACCTTCAATACGGAGCGCAAGCCTTTTCCTTTTGCGGATTGGCCGGCCGCAAACGAATGGCACAAAGATCGCCTATTCCTCTGGAGCAGGGAAGACGACCGTGATAGCGGCCCAGACGGTGACCGGTGAGCTGCGTTCCACACTAAAGAACCGTGATTAGGCGTCGCTACGCGGCAGGTACGAAATTTGCTTGTTGTACATAATAGACACCGCATCCCAATTCAAGGTGTCTGACGGCTGGCCGATGCCTACGGCCAACTGTACCTCATATTTCATAAGCCTGCTTTGGGCGAGGCCAAGAACACTTAAGAGAGGACAGACATTGAGCGCAATGCACTGGATGCCCAGCGTTTCCACCTATCCGGGTCTAGAGACCGATCCGTTGATTGCCGACGGCGATCGCCAGGCGCTAGGTAATGCCATACTGTTGGCCCGCATCTTAGGGA
>JBAPTW010000427.1:0-4173 GCA_049282355.1 Gammaproteobacteria bacterium
GTTAAATTTGCACTGGCGGCGAAGCCCCGGTTGATAGCGTAAAAGCCGCTGCAAAATGGCGCTGCGTCACTAGGGCAAAAGCGGTAGTTTTTACAACGGCTTTTTAGACCATAACAGCTCCTTGATAGATCTGTCCAGGGCGACGCGCCGCTCGGGAAGGACGTATACTGCGTGGAAATAAATGCTGGGAGGTAGTTATGCGCATTCAACCAATAGCCAATCCTGGTCAGGTTCATCGGTTGCGCATCGATTCATCAATCCTCGAAGGCAACGCCCCCGGCGATCCGACAACGCGCTTCCTGATGGTGTATACCCCGCCAGGCTACGACGAGTCCGAGCAGTATCCACTGTTCATGGATCTGGTAGGTTACACCGGCTCGGGCCAGTCTCCTCTCAACTGGAAGCCCTTCGGCATGAATCTACCGCAGCGCCTGGATTATTTGATTGCCGGCGAGAAGATGGGCCCAGTGGTGGTGGCGCTGCCCGATTGCTTCACCGCCTATGGCGGAAACCAGTACATCAATTCCTCGGCGACGGGGCGCTACATGGACTACCTCATCGACGAGGTCATTCCCCTCGTTGAGAATCAATTTAGCGTGCGCCCGGGGCGCGACTATCGGGCGGTGTTCGGCAAATCCTCCGGGGGCTACGGCGCTTTGGTGCACGGCCTGCTGCGCCCCGATATTTGGGGAGCCTGTGCCTGTCATTCTGGTGATGCCTATTTTGAGTTTGCTTACTTGAGCGATCTGCCGGACCTGCTCACAGAATTGGCCAAGCATGGTGAGTCGGTGGAGCGTTTCCTGGAAGCGATATGGGCGAAGGAGAAAGTGCAAGGCCCAGAGAGTATGGCGCTCATGATGATCGGTATGGCGGCCCATTATGACCCGGATCCGCAAGCGCCCCTTGGATTTCGGTTGCCGGTGGACGTGCACACCGGCGAGGTCCTCGCCGACCGATGGGAGCAATGGCTTGCCCATGATCCTGTTCGGCTGGTGGATCGCTACGCTGATAATCTTCGAAAGCTGAAAGGGATTTATATTGATTGCGGCACCAAGGACCAGTTTAAGCTGTTGTGGGGAGCACGTATCATGCACCGAAAGCTGCATGCTCTCGGGATCGCCCATGAGTATCGGGAGTTCGCTGACAACCATAGCGACATCGACTATCGCTTGAATGAAAGCCTGCCATTCCTTTACCGGGCAGTCACCACCGCCAAGGAGAGCGACAACTGTAATCCCGACAACTAACAAAGAAAAACCACACTCATCTCCGAGCCCTGCACTCAGTATGGCCGGTCCATCGGGGGTGGCGGATGCAAAGGAGGAAAGAACTATGAGCTTCAAAGCGTTGTTGATAGAGAAGGCGGAGGACGGCACGGTCTCGCAGTCGGTTCAGGAGATTGGCGAGGACCGTCTGCCAGCCGCTGGCGAGGTCACCGTTGCCGTCGAGTACTCGACGGTCAACTACAAGGATGGTCTGTGCCTGACCGGCAGTGGCGGATTGGTTCGGAGCTATCCCCACGTACCGGGCATTGATTTCGCCGGCACGGTGGCAGCCTCGCAGGATAGCCGCTATAAACCCGGTGACCAGGTGGTGCTGACCGGCTGGCGGGTCGGCGAGCTCTGGTGGGGCGGCTACGCGCAGAAAGCGCGAGTCAAGGCCGATTGGTTGGTACCGCTGCCCGAGGGGCTCAAAACGAGGCAAGCCATGGCGGTGGGCACGGCAGGCTTTACCGCCATGCTCGCCGTATTGGCCCTCGAAGACCACGGACTGCATCCAGGGCAGGGCGAGGTTTTAGTAACCGGCGCTGCGGGCGGCGTGGGATCCGTCGCGACCGCTATTCTCGCCAAGCTGGGCTATCAGGTCGCTGCCGTCACCGGGCGCCCTGAGGCAGCAGCGTATCTGCGCGAGCTAGGCGCCCACCGTATTGTGCCGCGCGAGGAGCTGAACGAGACCGGCAAGCGGCCGCTGGAGACCGAGACCTGGGCCGGATGTGTGGATGCGGTGGGCGGACCAATGCTCGCACGCGTGCTTGGCCAGATGAAGTACGGCTGTTCCGTCGCGGCTGTCGGACTGGCGGGCGGGACAGAGCTGCCGGCCACGATCATTCCTTTTCTGCTGCGCGGCATCAGCTTACTCGGCATCGACTCCGTGATGCGCCCCTATGAAGACCGGGTGCGGGCTTGGGATCGAATCGCGACCGATCTGCCGATAGAGCGGCTCGAGGCCATGATCCAGCCGGCCACACTCGCTGACATCCCGGAGCTTGGGCGGGCTATTCTCAAGGGGCGGGTCAAGGGGCGAGTCGTCGTTGACGTCAATGCGTAACGGAGGCGGCAAGAACCAGCGATTTCAACAATTGAGCTTCAGCGGCGACAGGCCAGGAAGCCGCAAGTCGCTGCGCATCACTATCGCAATCGATCGAACCGCATCCGCGCGCTCAGAGAGTGCGTCAGGTGCGCTTACTCACCTGACGAGGTGGGTATCGGGCTAGCTTGGCACATAAGGACATCCTGGCGTGAATCGCCTTTTCCCGTTGGTGTATTCGTAGATGATGCAAGTATGGATACGGCCATTCTGGTCAAGACTTTCCCATGTGCTCACACCGCTGTCTGTAATCGACACGATTTCACCTGCCGTATAGCGCTTAGAATCCAGCTCGAAATAACGATACATATTGTCAGCCAGATCCGACAGGGAGAAGCGTTTAATAAATGCATTGCCATCAGGTCCTCCTAAGCGAATCTTCGCCTCGCCAAAATTTTGTCTGGCGTAGGTTCCAAACATTACTCCGATTCTCTTAAGGCCTATTTGCTCCTCCTGGTGGCGTGCAGTCATCAGAAGCTTGATGCAGCCAGCAGTACCCAACTGTGCACTCGGCTGCATTTTGTATGTATTTTGTAAACTAGCCACTCCCGCATCAGCGAGGCTGCTATACTTGCAATTTGATTTTTCAATAAACCGATTTGGAATAGTCATTTTCCAGGAAGCCAACTCGGGATAAATTTAAATCTCTGAAATTGAACTGTTAAGTTGCCTGCTTAGACACACCTGGTCTGAAAAATAAAAATACGTTTTTATCGGCATTCGTGAAGTTTTTGTTTCAAATAAATACGAAGAGTGCCCAATATAAATCCCCGCAATAGTTAACATGTTCGCCAACCTTGGTTATAAAATAGCGCCTCCGCGGCTTCAGGAAGCCCTTATCGCTGCACGCGCCAGGATCCGCGCAATCCTCCGGGAGGGCAAAGCATTCCGCAAAATGCTAGCACAGCTGCAGGAAACTCAGTGGCTTGAAGGGGATGCATTGTCAGCCTATCACGAGGCGAACCTGCGGGCCTTGCTAACCCATGCGGCAACCCACGTGCCATTCTATCGGGAGCTGGCCAAGCCAGGGGATGCTTTGGTGGATTCGTCCCCCCATAGGCTTGACACCTGGCCGTTGCTTGATAAATCCTTGGTTCGCCAAGCGGGCCAACGTCTGTTGTCGGATACGGCCAGAAGGCCACTATTTGAAGGCAGCACGAGTGGTACAACTGGAACGCCGCTGGCATTGCTCCAGGATCTACAGGCCGTCAACCGTGAGAATGCATTTATCTGGCGACAGCTACAATGGGCGGGGTTTACGCCTGGCACCCGGCGGGCCTGGATACGGGGTGACTTGATTGTTCCCGTAGGTGACTCAAAGCCGCCGTTTTGGCGTCGGAACCGGGCAGAAAACATGCTGATGTTGTCATCCTATCACCTATCGGAGCCCAACGCCTCGGTCTATTTGGAGGCATTAGCACACTTTGACCCAGTGGTCATACAGGCTTATCCATCTTCCATTGGTTTTCTCGCTGCGTATCTCGATGCCACCGGGCGGCACTACGAGGGCACGGCACTTAAGGGAGTGGTAACATCCTCAGAGGCAGTTGGGGAGGAGCAGCGCCATACGATCGAAGTTCGTTTCGGGTGCCGAGTGTTTGACTGGTATGGACAATTTGAGCGTGTCGCCGCAATCGGCACATGCGAGCACGGACATTACCACGTGATGAGCGATTACTCTTAGGTCATTTACGGGAAATAGTCTCCCCGGTCAGGTAGAATTTGGTTACCACATTGCCCCGGGAGTATGACCATGTCCTCGGCGACCGAATCGACCGCTCTGTCTTTATCCGCCTCCCAAATCGA
>JBAPTW010000428.1:0-3684 GCA_049282355.1 Gammaproteobacteria bacterium
CGGCTGGTGGGCTCTGTGCTCTGGCAGTTGGCAGGCAAACGGACATAGAGCGCCAAGCGCTTATCGCCCTTCGCCGGGACCTTCCACAGCAGATCGTAGCGCTGCGAGTCGATTTCCCGCAGCTCCACCAGGTCCGCATTTAGAAACTCCATCTTCTGGCGCAGGCGCCGGCGGATGACGAGATCATCCTGTCAAGCCCCAGGGCCACCGCCTCCCGGTAGAGGATCTCCTCCTTCACGGCGTCCGCGGCCAGACCTCTGAGCTCATCATGCGTCGGCGGGCGCATCCAGGTGCGCTGGAACTGCTCGGCGAGCCACCTCACCTGAGCCTCGTCGACCACGATCTTGTCAGGTCGTTGCGCGGTGTTGTCGCTGACGCTGGCATAGAGGACAAACAAGCCCGACCCCAGCACCAGGAAATGGATCAGAGGCTCGCGCAGGAGGCGCCAGAAGAAGCCTTTACTTTCTCGAGTCATGGTCGGTGAACTGCGAATACCGAGAACCGTGAAGTGGCTATACTTTACCGGACGGTTTGGGGCAAGCGCCAGAGGACGAGAGCGTGAGCCCTGAAATTGATGCTATCAAAAATATCCGATCTCCCGCGATTAATGGCTTCTTCACCCCGCGGACTGTTAAGCTAAGTAGTCATGAAGAAACCGTAGCGAGCGAGACGAGAGCAAGGCGGGCGGCGCGCAGCGACAAGAGATATCAGCGAGATAGGCGAGGAGCCTTCATGAGCGTAGTCCAATTACAGCTTGCCAGTGCTCGGGACGCCGACGCGATCGCGGTGCTCTCGCGCGACCTCATAGAGGCGGGTCTCGGATGGTCGTGGACCTCGGTCCGCGTGCGCCGCTCCCTCGACTGCGCGGACGCCAACGTACTTGTGGCGAAGACCTCCACGAGCGTCGTCGGCTTCGGCATCATGCGCTACCTGTCCTTTACCGCGCACCTGGACCTCCTGGCGGTCGCCTCCACCCATCAGCGCCGCGGCCTTGGACGGCGGCTCCTGCGTTGGCTCGAGGAGTCAGTCACCACAGCTGGCGCGGTATATGTTTTTGCCGAGGCGCGCGCCCTTCGGCCGGGCATCCTCGCTTTCTATGAGCGCGTCGGCTACCACGCGATCGAACGTCTGCCCGGCTATTACAGGGGCGAGGAGGACGCGGTGTGTCTGGCGAAAAGCCTGGGACACACGGTTTTTCCTGTAAGCGGACCGACTCCCGCGGGGCGTGGTACGTCCGGTCGAGGCCATTTTTCTCCTCCGACTTGACGCCTTTGCAGGGCGCGCCGCAGTCATGCCCGTCCAGCGCACCGCTTGCCCCTCGCCCGCGCCAGCGAGTCACGCGTGAGATCGCTGTTCAGGTCACGTTGGGACCGCTTTTCAGCGTTCTCAAGCGGCACGTCCCCCGCGAAGTCCGCCGGGACGCCGGCTGGCATGAACACGTTTGCGTGGCCGCGTCGATGCTATGGGGTGGGGTGGTTCGCAATGCACCAGCGCTATCGCGAGAATCAGTCGATGAATCCGTTCGCTCTGGCCCAATCCTGCCAAGCGAACGCCGTTGATTCCACGACGCTCAGATCGCTTGACAGACGATGGTTATCAGTGAAGAGCACGAGGTTATCGCATTTCCAGCGTGCGGAGGGCACGATAAGACCGTCACATTCGAGAAACCCGACGGCTGCACCGATTTCCTGGCATTTCGCATAATCCAACGACGCAAACTGATCCATATCCACACCGAGCTCTGCCAGATCACACCGTTTCAGCCGCAACGTCCGATCGGTGCAGACCTGGATGCGATGCACGACAACGGCTTCGAAGGCAACGGCGTAAACTGGCCCCAATGGAAACTGATCTCGGCCAGCGCGCCTTCGCTTTTCAGACTGGTATAGAGCACCGCCGCCTGGTCTCTGGGGCTCCATCGCCCGCCACTCGTTGATGCGGCCAAAGGATCAAGTCGCAACCGCGTTGCACGGAACACGCAGTCCTTGAACGTTTCGGTCGGATAGGCGCTAAGGCTGTCCAGCAGTTCCGGGCTGTGTATTAAGACACCGATTCCTGTCAGACATAGACACCATCACGGAGTTGGTCGATCACGCCAATGACCTCGGAGGTTCGCCTCTGCTGGATCAGATCGGCAGGTCTTTCACCACCCAGCAGCTTCTGGCGCGAAAACAGCCAAAGCCGTGCCTCCTGAGGTTCGTAGAAGTCCGAAAGCTGGTCGACGATATACTCGAGTTCCAGCAGCTGTTGCTCCGTACCCGGCCGCGGAAAGGCCTTGCCTTGATTCCAGCGCGAGACCGTCTCGGGGCGGGTTCCGAGCAGATTGGCAATGTCTGCGGAGCGCATGGCGCCCTTGGTTTGAATGACTTCAAGCTTGCGCGCGATGGCTGTGGTTGTCATGTTTCAGCTCCGAGTCGGCGCTTTGTTTCGGCCTAAGCGCATTGCTGACACTACACTTTTTTCTCTCGTGTTACTCTGCGCTCCGGGTGCAGCGCATACGACACCGGAGGCCGCGCTTCTGTGTGGGCGCTCAACGCAACGCGCATGGAGTCCAGACGTTTTCGAGTCCTATCCATCTTTGCCTGCATATCGCGATCACCCCAATCGATATTCGTAGCTGCCACCGCTGCATCACTGGCTGGCCTTAGGCTTCTTTCCAGAAAGCGCTGTGCTCGAAGTTGTTCGGGAATCGGACTCAAATCGGCTGCCTGCCTGATTCGTTGAATCATGAAGTGAAGGGCAGGATTCTTCAGCATGTCTGAGATACCGCGTCGACAGCAGTTGGTATCGGCACAGCCGAAACGTGCCTTCGCCCTCGGCGAGATATTCATCAGCCGCTGAGCTTCTTTCCGCTCTAGCATCAGATCGAGCAGACCGACATAGACCCTGTGGGTCGGGAGAAACCCTTTGCCACCATTTTGCCGTCGCCAATGCTTGGTATCGAAGCGTTCGCCAAGTGTGATGCCGTGAGCCATACCCCCAACCGCACCGAAGGCCAAGAGCGCTAAACCTAATAGCCCGCCAATATGATCCGCGACGAGCGGAATTCCCAATTCGTGCATCTCTGAGGCCGCCCGGATGTAATTAAGCGCCTGAGTTGCAGACCCCGTTGCCCCCGCACCGTCCACTTGCAGCCAGATTGCTGAAGCAGCACAAGATTGAAGCTTTTCGATTAATTCGCGGCGCTGACGAGGATCTCGAATCGTGGAATACGGGACAGCAAGAGGATAGATGATGGGAATTCGAGAGCCTCCACGTCGGTCGAGTTGCTCGCGAAATCTTTGCGCTGATCGCACATCGATATCGAGCCAAGGGTCATCGGCTGATCGTAGTAAGTGCGTCGGCGACATCACTTGCGTGAATTCCTCGTCAAGCGCGAACTGAGCCAACGCGCTGATCAGACGCTTGCCGGCTGTACCCGCAAAGTCGGACTGCCTGTGAGGTCCACTAACGCCCCAGGGCAGGTCACTGAGTTGTGACTTGAACCCTCCGGGAGTTGCGGATTCCTGCGTTTTCGGATCGAGTATGACGTCCATCTCGTGGTCGCGGATCTGATCTAGGAGTTACGCATTGACAGGGGGTTTAGAATATGCAGGACCCTGAAGATTGCCAATAGAAAGCTGCGCCATGATGAGAACAATTAGCCGCCCCTCGACAGCGAGTTGCACGTTACCGATGTACATC
>JBAPTW010000429.1:0-2281 GCA_049282355.1 Gammaproteobacteria bacterium
TGCTTCGACAACAGCTTCCACCGCACCCTGCCACCGGTGGCCCGGTGGTTTGCCTTGCCCCGGCGCCTGTTCGAGCAAGGTGTCCGCCGCTACGGCTTCCACGGCTTGTCCTACGAATACATCGCGATGAAACTGCCAGAGTACGTTCCTGCCGCCTCACGGGTCGTGGTGGCCCACCTCGGGAGTGGTGCCAGCCTCTGCGCCATCCGCGACGGCAAGAGCATCGAGAGCACGCTCGGCTTCAGCGCGCTCGACGGGCTTCCCATGGGCACCCGCCCCGGCACGCTCGATCCCGGCGTGCTGCTTTATCTCATGCAGGCGCTCGGCATGGACGCTAAGGCGATCGAGAAGCTTCTCTATACGGAGTCTGGGCTGCTCGGTGTGTCCGGCATCAGCAACGACATGCGCGATCTCATCGCCAGCGACGACCCGAGGGCAAAGGAAGCGATCGCGCTTTTCGTCTACCACATCGCCAAACAGATTGGGGCGCTTGCGGCTGTGCTCGAAGGGATCGATGCCCTCGTTTTCACCGCAGGGATTGGCGAAAAATCGCCGGAGATTCGAAGACGGGTTTGCCAACGGGCGGCCTGGCTCGGGGTGCGCGTGGACGAAGCGGCCAATGTCACTGGCCGAGCGCGAATCAGCACCACGGACAGCGCGGTGTCGGCCTGGGTCATCCCCACTGACGAGGAGCGGATGATCGCCATCCATACGCTGCGCACACTCGCCAAGCGCGGATAAGTTTGGGCTTTACCGCCCAGTGCGGCTTTTTGGAGGACAACGCACGATGAACGAACTGACAGCCACTGAGCAGTTTTTCGAGCAGCTCAAGGAACGGGTCAAGGGCCCTGAAGGCGCGCTGGAGGGTAAGAAGGCCTTGATCGTCGGGATCGCCAACAATCAATCCATCGCCTATGGCTGCGCGCTGGCGTTTCGCGCGCTTGGCGCCGACATCGCCATCACCTATCTCAACGACAAGACCAAGAGCTACACCCAGCCGCTCGCCGATCACCTGGGCGTCGATCCGGCCCTCTATCTTCCCTGCGATGTGCGCGCGCAGGGGCAGCTCGAAGCCGTGTTCGAGGCCATCGGCAAGAGCTGGGGCAGGCTCGACATCGCCCTGCACTCCATTGCGTTTGCCCCGAGGGAGGATCTGCACGGGCGCGTCATCGATTGCTCGAGGGACGGTTTTCTGATGGCCATGGACGTTTCCTGCCACTCCTTCATCCGCATGGCGCGCTTAGCGGAGCCGCTGATGACGAACGGTGGCACGCTTTTCACCATGAGCTACTATGGCGCCGAGAAAGTGGTGGAACGCTACAACGTCATGGGCCCGGTGAAGGCGGCGCTCGAAGCCTCAGCCCGCTACCTCGCAGCCGAACTGGGACCGAAACGCATCCGCGTCCATCCGATTTCGCCTGGCCCGATCCAGACCCGAGCCGCCACCGGGATCGATCGCTTTGACGAACTGATGGAAATCGCGGCCGAGCGTGCGCCGAGCCGGATGCTCGTTACCATCGAGGATGTGGGGATGGCAACCGCCTTTCTCGCTTCGGACTATGCCAAGCTCATTACCGGCGACACGCTGTATGTCGACGGCGGTTACCATATCGTCGGCTGAGCGAAACGCAACGGGACCCTGCTCACCGAGTCACCCAGGTCAGTTTACTCACCTTTCGGAGCCCACACGTCGAGCCTCGAGATTGCCAGCTTGGCTTGGCGTGGCGACAGATTTGTGACGTGCATCTCGCTGGCCTAATCCTTACCACCTATCGGTTTTGAGATAAGCTATGATGCTCAAGCTATTTAGGAAGTAAGCGGTCATGGGATCGGTAAAGAGACTGGCTCAGGAAGTGGAGCGTGGGCTTCAAGAAACCCTGCCAAGATTGCGCAAGACGGTGGTCAGTAAGCTGGCATTAGCGGTCGGAGCCATGCTGGAAGGGCAGACACCCAATACGATCGAACTGGCGAATGGGCTCCGCTGGAAACGTCGCGTCAGGACATGCGCGAACAATGGTTGCGCCGGTTATTGAAGAACCCGTTGCTGCAGAGCGAAGCGGTGATGGCGCCGCTGGCGCGAGAGGAATTGCGCCAGGCGACGCGCCAGGGTCAAACGGTGCTGCTGAGCATGGACCAAACTGACCTGGGGGATCGTAGGAGTTACGCATTGACAGGGGGTTTAGAATATGCAGGACCCTGAAGATTGCCAATAGAAAGCTGCGCCATGATGAGAACAATTAGCCGCCCCTCGACAGCGAGTTGCACGTTACCGATGTACATC
>JBAPTW010000430.1:0-2179 GCA_049282355.1 Gammaproteobacteria bacterium
GTAATCAGCTCGACGTAGAGCTCCCACGCGGCGTTCTTGTCCTCATCCCTCGGCTCCCATTGCATTTCGAGGAAGGGAGCCTTGATTCGGAGCGACGTCAGGTCTCACTTTTCCAGGAGCTTCTTGAGCTGCATCGGCTTGGCCTCGCTGCGATTCGGTGGCGCTGACCGGATTTCACATCGGAGTTTATATCCGGTTGCCGCATGTGCAAACCTGCAGGAACAGGGATGCCTCGCGTTCCGACTTTCTCCGCAGACTTTCCACGCCTGGGTCGGATGGCCTTTGTGGCCCAAGCGAGCATTGGCGGAACGCTTGATTAGGGACCGAAGGCTGTCGTTTGTGAAATCATTTGGATAGGCAATGCTCCCATCCAACCGCTCGATTCGTCCGCGCGTAACTATCTGAATTGCAACGGCAGAAATTTGGCCGCTTGCGGACTTCGCCTCCTGACGCAGAAGCAACCAGGAGAGAAGGATGGCCAGGAGAGAGTGGAATATGGCCGTGAACGGGCCATGTGACTGACTCGCGCAGTCCGCAAGTACCCGCACGAACCCCCGCGAACCCGCGCCTTCCCGAAAAGAAAAAGGCCAACCGAGAACGGTTGGCCTTCTGGTATTGGTGGAGGGGAGGCGACCGAACTACAACTGAATCTCCAAACGTGTGGGTAACCTTTTGGCCGATTGTCCAGATTTTCGGGCGTTTGTCCGGCTGGCGCGGCGCACTATGAACAAGCCAGGCTGTCCCGGACGTCTCACCCCGAAAAGAAAGGCCCGCCTCACGGTAGCCGTCGTGCGCTCCCAACGCCGCCGAGGCGGATCCTGGCCAAAGGTCATCGCTGGCTCGCCATGCGGAGGTGGGCAGCGTGAAGTCACTGAAGGGATGTCGGCCGGAAGGGGAAGGTGGACAGCAGCTACCTGAGACGCATGGTCAACCTGACCGTGCTAGCTAGATATTATTGCAGCCGTTCGACTCCAGCTGACGCTGCGGACAGGAGGACGAATTCACCAGGTGCGGATGAAAGTCCGGTTGATACTGGTTTGCGGACATTCGGCCCCACACTCGGATCGGCTGTCACAGTCGGCCCTGATTTCGTTCGCCTATCAAGCGACGGCCGGGGACTCGGCCAGACTGGCTGGGGATGAGCCGCAGGCGTGGGCGCAAGCGTTGGACTACACCGGGTGTTCGACCCAATGGCGCTGACACTTGCTTCTGGCTTCCAGCTCGACCGGATTGTTACCCGCTAGAGCCGCGACGGTTACAGCTCTTCGAACGCTCCGTGCTCAGCAAGGCTCATTGCACTCGCGCTTGACCGCTGACCCGGCTCAGGGCAACCTGTAGTCCGTTACAGGCGATCGGATGACCTATCCGCTCTCCGGGGTTTCCCATCCGCCCAGCGCGGATGGTTTTGACGAAGAGACTCGCTCGTATGTAATACTTATAGCGGTTCCTATTTGAGTGGGTAACAGATGATCATCGTTTTGTCAGTGTCGCCGATCGGGAGGTAAAAACATGCCAAGAATCTGCGGGCAGCCGATCGCCTGTCCAAAAAGGGTGGGTCCGGCATGGATGCCGGACTCAAGCTTATAAAGACGTATTTACGGCGTCGCTTGAGGTCAGGCGACCGGCTGCTACACTGGCGAAAGGACAAAAATGTCGAAACGATGACCATTCCCATCGTTCTAAGCATCTCCTCATGGGCCATGTTGCTCGTGCAACGAGGAACCGCTATAAGGAGATGATAGGAACAGCATACGCCGTCGCGTACTCTGCGCTTGCTGCGGCCTGGTTTCCAGGAAACGGCGATGATGAAAATAGCGACAGGTCGGCAAGTTTACCCCGCACTAACTTAGGCGATTTACCTACAGGCCGCAGGAGGGCCAGGAACAGAGGATAGGTAACGAGGCGCGCCAACTTGAGGGGCCCTAAATAAGGCGACGCAAGCGACAGGTCTGCAGAGGATTGCGAGACAGGCTGATGAATAGCCAACCCGTCGGGTAAGTGCGGCCTGCACAAAGTCGATGACATCGTGGGTAGATAGGTAGGCAACTATATTAGGAGTTACGCATTGACAGGGGGTTTAGAATATGCAGGACCCTGAAGATTGCCAATAGAAAGCTGCGCCATGATGAGAACAATTAGCCGCCCCTCGACAGCGAGTTGCACGTTACCGATGTACATC
>JBAPTW010000431.1:0-4744 GCA_049282355.1 Gammaproteobacteria bacterium
TGGAGGTGGTGATCGCGCGTCGCCCGAGAAGCGAGCCCTTGCACATGGCGGTCGATTCCACGGGCTTGAAGGTCTTCGGCGAAGGAGAGGGCAAGGTACGAAAGCACGGGTACACCAAACGACGCACTTGGGCAGCAAGCTCCACCTTGGGGTGGACGAAACGACCCAGGAGGTGCCTGGCGGTGCTGCTCACCAGTGCCGGTGTTGGCGATTCCCAAGTGCTCCCGGAGCTCGTTGAGCAGGCCGAAGGTCCGATTGAACAAGTCTCGGGCGACGGGGCATACGACACCCGTGAGAGCTACCGCGCCATTGTGAGCTATGGGGCACGGCCTGTCATCCCACCCCGCGCCAACGCAAAGCCCTGGAGCGAACAGTCAGGGCATCCCGAGGCGCCCGCGCGCAATGCCGCGTTGGCGGCCATCACAGAGGGCGGTGAAAAACAATGGAAGCACGACAACGGCTATCATCGGCGAAGCCTCGCCGAGACGGCGAGGCTTCGAATCAAGACGCTGTTTGGCCCGACGCTCAAAGCGCGGTCATTTCCCAGCCAGGTCGCTGAGGCTTATGTTCGTTGTGCGGCGCTGAACCGCAGGACGGGGATGGGTATGCCTGAAAGCCATGCGATGGCGTAAAAAAACACCTCCTGGAGCAACAGCGCCTTTATCACGATTTGTGCAACAACGCCCTTTAAAACTTCTCTTCGCCTAAAGGCGAGGGGTTTCCACCATCCCCGACCGGGACACTCAGACCCTCTACAAAAAAGAACTGGACACCTTGCTGACACTGTGGTTTCAAACCTTCAAAAAATCACAGATCGTGACCCGGTGAAGTATATGAGCCTCCACATCAGGCACATGGCTATCGAGCCCTGCCTCAAACTACGCACAACAGTGAGCTTAATTATTTTGTTTTGATTGTGGTCTTGAGAATGGGCTCCATTTTATTTCGTCTTTTCCTTCTCCAAGTTCGAATCAAGCTAGTTACCGGAATCTCGTCTCTCAATAACTGCCCTGACAATCGTTGCTGATGATCGATAAAAACCTGAGCTTTGGATCCCCATTCAGCCTGTATACTGGCATCATTTTCATGTCTTACTTGCGCACTGATTACCAACAAGCATCGTAAGTGGTGCCGCTCACACGCCCACGCAAGCAAATCTTCCTCTCCAAACAGGAAAATCCTTTCGTCCAAAACGCCCACGATATTCAGGTAGGCATTACAAAGACACACAAACGATCCATGGAGTCCATAAACATCTTGCACTACAAGCTTCGAATTCTGGCAATCCCATTCTTGGTATTCATTAGTAGTGTTAACTACGTTTCTAAAATACTTCCTGTAAGCTTTAGCGGCTTTTCGCCTAAACCAAAGACCTGGCATCCCATGCTGGATCCATAGTAGGTCGACGATGTACTTGACGGTCAGGCGCTCTACGGATGGAATCTGTTCTCTGCCGTTACTCAATATTACACGAGGCCCGACTAGCCCAACATTTTCTGTAATTACAGTTGACAGCTGCGCAAATAGGTTTCGGGACACCACAACTGTGTCACTTGTTGCTATGGTTACATGTTGAACCCCAGCCTTGCGCAACCATCGAATACCGACGTTATTACCGAATGCATAGCCACCATTTTTTCCAGACTTTATTATTTGAATAATCGGCTCATTTATAAACCGCCGTGTTAGTTGAGTAAACGATTCATTTCTTGAATCATTGTCCACTATAACTATGCGTGCAGGACGGGGTGAACAACATAATAAACTCTCAACACAACGGATAGTGGAGCAATAATCCTTATAATTAAGAACAACCACGCCAATGGTCATGCCATAGTTCCTTTAGTTATAACCGTCCCAAGGGATACGTCGGCTGATTAATTTCTGCAGGTGTCGAGTATCGTCAGAAAAGTAATGCCGCAATGCTTGGCGCATTTCCTGAGCAAAAGGCTCTGTCCTTGCAGGCTTTACGTTGAAACGTGTATCAAACCAATACATAAAAGCCCGACGCTGTTGTGGACTAAAAACAATGCGGGAGATAATTTTTATTAACCGATTACTTCGAATGGTCTGATCAATCCTTGGAAATCTAGCCTCCCCTCCCCTGTGAGCGTGAATCCCGATCCGCCCTAGCCCATCATGATTTAGTTCTAGGAATTTGAGTAGCTTAAGAATCGTCTCATATTGCTTCTTACGGAAATCGTCGAGGAACATAACATGTATCAGTTCGTTGGTAAAAAAATATTCATACCACATTAGCATGCGTGCATATTCACCTAATAGTAGGTAATCGAAATCCATATCCGGAGCATCATGACAAGCATATGGCTTTTTGAGTAGCCTATTGGCTGCCTGATCAAATGACTCAGTAGTACGGCCACGCCGCTTGGTCATTCTGTAGTGTGAAAACGCACGTTCCACAGGGTCCCTTAGAATGACAATAAGCTTTGTATTGCGGCAATGTTTCAATATTCGTTCTGCCGCCACTCGTTGACAAAGATAATGCGGAGACGCTTCACCGCAGACTTGACCCAGAAGCTTATTACGAAACGCATGCTCATAATGCGTCCAACCTTTCTTAAAGTTTTTATTTTGTGAAAAAAACTGTAGCTCCTTTTCAGGAGGCATAAATACGTGGCGGTGTGAACGAAGCGTCTCGTAGAGAGACGTCGTTCCCGCTTTCTGGGCTCCAATGATTAAAAAATCCGGATGCATAATTTTTTTAACGTGAGTTCGGCGTAAGCGATTGGAACACTGCCTCACAAGTGAGTGTATTATGGGGTGAGATGATGCTGGGAGAACAAGGAGGCGGTGGTGCTGGACTGGGACAGAGTCTACTGTGAGGTCGATGATTTTTGCCGCGTGTGCGAGCCGCAGTGGAAGCGCCAGCAAATCGAGGCCGGAATCAAGCATCGGGGCAGACCCTCGGCCTTAACGCTGAGCGAGGTCATGACCCTCATCATCGCCTTTTATCTCGCTGGGTTCCGCAATTTCAAGCATTTCTACCTCGACTTCGTATGCCGCTATCATCGCGACACCTTCCCAGACCTCGTGAGCTATTCGCGCTTTGTGGAACTCATGCCTTCGGCCTTGGTACCGCTGTGCGCCTTTTTGCAGACGCGTTATGGGCGCGTCACCGGTATTACGTACATTGATTCGACGCCACTCGAGGTCTGTCACCCCAAGCGCGTCCATGCCCATCGGGGGCTTAATCAGCCCGCTACCTGGGGCAAAACCTCGATGGGTTGGTTCTATGGGTTCAAGCTCCATCGGGTCATCAACGATGAGGGCGAGTTGCTGGCGCTGAAGCTCACAGCGGGCAACGTCGACGATCGCGCGCCGGTCCCGGAATTGACCCGAGGGTTGTTTGGCAAACTCTTCGGCGACAAGGGTTACCTCTCCCCAGCGCTCTTCGAGCAGCTCTATGAGCGGGGCGTGCAGCTCATTACCCGGCTGCGCAAGAACATGAAGAACAAGCTCATGTCGCTCATCGACAAGCTGTTGCTTCGCAAGCGCGCACTCATCGAGACTGTCAACGACCCGCTGAAAAACATTTCCCCGATCGAGCATACCCGACACCGCAGTGTCGGCAATTTCCTGGTCAACCGGGTGGCAGGCCTCGTCGCCTACACCTACCAGCCGAAGAAACCCTCGCTAAATCGGCGCCCCGATAAGCTCTCTCAGCTTCCAGGCTTAGTCTAGTTACGTCGAACTCACGTTTTTTTAGTTAACCCAAGTTGCCACCGTGGCTGGTTCAGGAGACGAAATTGAGGCTACAGGCGAGGACAAAGAGTCCTACTTAAGCTCGAACCCGGCGGCGGTGACGCTATGGATGTGCCGGGGGAGCAACCGTTCGATTAAGCTGGCGGTGGTTTCTACGGCCTTGCGAGCGGTGGCCATCAAGTAGGTGACAGCTGGACTGAGGGGGCGTTTAGAGTTTTTCTTGCGTAGCGGGATCAAGCGTAAGCCAGCCTCGTGCAAGAGGTCTTCGTAGCGGTAATCGTTGTACGCCTTGTCCCCAGTGAGGGTAGCGTTCTCTGGCAAATCAAAGGCGTAGTGCTTGAGCGCCTGGGTATCGCTGTGCGCGCCGGGCGTGAGGAAAACTCCACAGGTTGCCCTGAGCGGTCACCAGCAGGTGGACTTTCAGGCCATAGAAGTAACGGCGCTTGCTCGCTTGATACCCTCGCCAGACTTCACCTTGATAGCGCCGGCAGCGTCGAATTCGAATGTTATCGCACACCGAGAGCGGAAAACTGTCGATGACATAAATACGCTCGGCGTTGAGCTGCTGGCCGAGCTTTGCTAACCCATGAAACAAAGGCAACAGAACAGGAGATCGGCGCAGCGATGGACCCGGCGCACAAAGCGGCTCGAACTGAGCTGGCGCGGCAGGTACCCCTGCTCGTGAAGAAACTCCTGGGCACGCCGGAAGTGGCCGCCAAAGTACAGAGCCGCGACCAGTGCCGTGGTCAGAATTTCCGCATCACTCACCCGGCATTGCGGATCTTCACGGTGCTCGAGCGCTTTCAACAGATCATCGCAGAGGCACTCAATGACTTACCGGCTAAAGCCGGTAGGTTGTTTTGGGCTTGGAAAGCCCGGTAAGACTAAAGCCATCTGAACAGAAACGGATGACAATCCGACAAAAGCATGGAGCGTAAACGCTAACAAATCAGTTCATCTCATCCTTTTTTATCCGATCCATCGTCATTCTCTTCTCTTGTTTCGTCCCATACCTCGAACG
>JBAPTW010000432.1:0-10552 GCA_049282355.1 Gammaproteobacteria bacterium
GCCTGGGAAGCGGGCTTCTCCGTTGGGGCGGGAGAAGGTTCCTGCACGGGTGGGACTTCGGGAAGGGCCGCCGGCAATACCTCGCCAGTCGCCTGCGCCGGGGACCGCGGCGGTCCGGCGATCATGCGAATGTCGGCGACCAGCCTGCGAAAACGCAAATCGTCCCTGGCGCCGTCCCAATCCGCCAGGCTGGCGGTGTGAACATGGTAGAACTTGAGCGGCAGCCTCGCTCCATCGTCAATGCAAACCGAGACGAAAATACCTTGGTCCTTTGCCCAAGCCGATTCGGCGCGGACCCACTCGGACTTGACGGCGCTGTGCGACCACACTCCTACCACGCAGGAAACCTTCTCCAACGTGCCCTCGATCAGCTCGTCGAACGATTCGCCAGCGCGAATCTTCAGGTCCCACCAGACCTCGTAGCCTTCGGCAGTGAGCGCATCGACGAGTCGCTCGACCCGGTCGCGGTCTTTCTGTGAGTAGCTGATGAAGAGGTCGGCCATGTCCCTGGGCTTCCCGTTCAGTCTGCCACCAGCATGGTTCGAGGCTTCGGGGATTATGGGTTAACCTGTGTGCGGCAGTCGCCGCAGTGCCTATCCTGCTAGCAACAGGTTAACCCGATGGCAACGCGTACGCGATACGCGGGAATCAAAAAGTAGACACAGGCCACAGGCAGACGCTCGATCCCGTTGTGGATGCCGAAGGAGGCGATTCACCTTCTCGATCAGCTCTGCCGGGAAAGAAAGGTGGGGGGGCTGATTCTGTGTCCCCAGCGTGATTCATTCGAATGCGTTTGCGGTCCTCCCCCAGCGCCCTCAAGTGTGCGCCCGCGGACGCGGCTAACCCGCGCGGCGCCACGCGAAACCCGGAAGCCAAACGTGAACCCCCGTCGAAGGCATCGCGTTCGAGAGCTTAGCTAAGCGATGTCAGGCAGACAACCGAGAAACGGTCATCTTAAATCGGTAGGATTCCATGAAAAGAGGAACTTGGGAGACTGCCATGTTTTCCATCGAAGCGCGCCAGGACCCCACGGGGCGCGTGATTGTCATGGGCAAACCGACACGCAAGCGCGTGGCGACCTTTGTCAATATCCCCATCTCGGCTGAGCTGCGAGAACGCCTCGATAAGCAAGTTGTCGGTTCCTTGGCGATGGGGACCGGGGCGTTGCTGGAATGGGCACTCGATGAGCTCAAACGCCAGGGGATTTCGCTCGAAGCACGGCCTCGCGCTTGACCCGTCGATCACGGGCTTGCCCGCTTGGGAAGTCTGGGTATGTAAGGCGGGTTTCTTGGAAACCAGGGGACCAAATTCAATCGTCCCGGGGCATACCCGAGGGAACCCAGGCGCTGCCGACCAGGTTGGAACTCTCTTCCCTCGAATGCCCGTAGACGGCCAATAATGTTGAAAAACTCTCTGTCCGGGCAGACTCGTCGGTTCGGCGTAACTCACGCGAAACAAAAACAGGAGACTTACAGCACCGACTCCACCAAAATGGGCCGAATTCTCTCCGAGAAGGAGTTTTTCAACGGTATCGCTGATAAGCAGACCCTCGCACCGACTTGAAAAACACCGCGGGGGCACCAACCCCTGATGTAAGCAGCGTCCACATAGGGTGCTCGTGCGTAATTGATGTGCTGCTGTAGCCGAGCCGCTTTGCGGTCAAGCATGGTAGCCGCCTGTATGAAGATATTGCGCGTTGAGCCCACACTTCCTCGGGCGCATGTCTGGCGACAATGGGGAAGACACCGATGGCGAATACCCTTGAATGCAACCAGTGCGGAACCGCCTTGGATGAGAGTCCGAGCCTCAAGCCAGAAACGCGAGAGCCATGTCCCGTCTGTGGGTCGAAGTTGAGACGATACGTCCTCCAGGCCGAGCCAGGACACTACGAAATCAAGGCAGGAGCATCATTCGATGCTGAGGTGGTGCGGAACACTGCAAGCCTGCTTCTGCAGACAGTCATTGTTCCTGGTGCCGAGACAGATGAAGGGCAGTTAATCAAGGCCGTTTCCCTCCCATGGTTCGAGATCATTGAGGTCCTAAGCCGCGACCCAGCTTTCGCGCACCAAATTGACCCGCGAACGTGGGAGGAAATCGTTGCCGGAGCCTATGGGAGAGCCGGGTTCGAGGAGGTAACCTTGACGCCGCGGAGCGGAGACTTCGGAAGAGACGTGATCGCAGTCAAGCATGGGCTCGGAACCATACGAATCATCGACCAGGTGAAAGCGTACTCCCCCGGTCACCTTGTCACAGCCAATGACGTCCGGGCGCTTCTGGGTGTGCTGCAGGGCGACGGAGCCTCTAAGGGCTTTCTGACCACTACCTCTGATTTTGCTCCAAAGCTCCGCGACGACATCCTGTTGAAGCAGTTCATGCCCGGCCGGATTGAGCTCATCAATGGCACAATGCTCATTGCCCGACTCGAAGACTTGGCAAAACAACTTCGGTCATAGGTATTTGCCGCCTGATACTATGTTAGAGCTCTGGATGCCTCGCTGTTGCGCGCTTTGCTCGGCGCCTCAAGCTGACCGCTCGTGAATGTCTGGCGGCAGCCGACAGAGGGACATTCAGGACAAATGCCAGCAAAACCTGTTAGGCTCAAAAAGGAGAGTGTCATATATGTCTGAGTCCATGTGGCACAAGCAAGGAGAAACGTTAAGTCATAATAATGCTTGTAAACCATCACCTCGGACACGTTGGCTGCACGCGTGGCGATGCGCGACCTGGCGGCGGTCTCGACACCGCTGGCCAAGGTCCGGTTGAAGGTCAATCGCACCGCGTGGAATCTCGTCCCCGGCGAGGTGTTCAAGCTCGAGTGGCCGACGCTCGGGATCGAGAACCTGGTGATGCGGATCGCCGCCCTGGTCGGCGGCTCGCTCACCGATGGGGCCATTAGCATCGATGCCGTGGAAGATGTGTTCGGGCTACCGGCAGCGGTCTACACCGCCCCGCAACCGACCGGGTGGGTCGATCCGGTCCCTCTCCCCTCCGCCACCAGCCCACGCCGACTGGTCGAGGCTCCCTACTGGGATGTTGCTCGGGCGCTGACGGCCTCAGAGCTGGCCTATCTCGACCCCGCGGACTGTTTCCTACAAGCCTTGGGCGCACGCCCGGCGCCCGGGGCACTGAACTATGAGCTCCACAGCAAGACCAGCTCGGCATCGACCTATGATGTCCGCGGCCAGGGCGAGTTCTGCCCCACGGCGGTGCTGACTTCTGCGCTGGTGCCCGAAGTCACGAGCACGGTAATCTACGGGACCGAGATCGACATCGATCTGATGGCGACCGGCACCTACGCCGTGATCGACGATGAGGTGGTCCAAATCTCGGCCATCAACACAACGACGCAAAGTCTGACGCTCATTCGGGGTGTGCTCGATACCGTGCCGGGGCCGCACGCCGCGGGCAGCCGCATCTGGTTCGCCGACGGCTTCCAAGGGATCGACCCCACCGAGTACGCCGCGGGTGAAACAGTGAATGCGCGCCTCCTCACCGTGACCGGCAAGGGCACCCTGGCGCTGGCATCCGCGCCGACCGACTCGCTCACCCTGAACCGTCGTCAAGACCGGCCCTACCCGCCGGGCAACGTCAAGATCAACAACGTGGTCTACCCCGCCGTGGTGAAGGGTGACTTGGTGATCTCCTGGGCACACCGTGACCGACTGAGCCAGACGGTGAGCCTGGTGCCACAGAGCAGCGGCAACATCGGTCCGGAACCGGGGGTGACCTATACGCTTCGCCTCTACGGCGAGACCGGGAGCATGCGCCGAACTTACAGCGGGCTGACCGGCACCAGCCAAACCTATACGTTGGCAGAGGATACGGCGGATTCCGGGCTCGGCCGACCAAACGCCGCCCTTCGCATCGAGCTCGAAAGCAACCGCTCGGGCGTCATCAGCCTGCAGAAGCACTCGATCGCCTTCGAGCGGGCGGGCTACGGACTTCACTACGACCACCATTACGGAGGCATCTGATGGCGGCAACCACCGACCCAAACCTCGGACTCAATTACGGCTGGACGCTCGGCGAGAGTGGCTGGGGTGCCGGCATGGACGCCAACCTGAAGCGCCTCGGCGCCGTGGTGGGGTTGTCCGTAGCTGATCGGGACTTAGCCACCCCGCCCGTCAGCCCGACCGATGGCGACCGTTACATCGTCCCGGCTGGAGCCACCGGCGTTTGGGCCGGCAAGACCGACCAGGTGGCCGTGCGCATCGCCGGCGCATGGGAGTACCACGTCCCCAAGATCGGCTGGATCGGCTTCATCGAGGACGAGGGCGTGCTCTCGGTCTACACGGCGAGCGGTTGGAGCGCCGGCA
The DNA here is from genome assembly GCA_049282355.1 of Gammaproteobacteria bacterium. Classification (GTDB taxonomy): domain Bacteria; phylum Pseudomonadota; class Gammaproteobacteria; order HK1; family HK1; genus JAGTVB01. The sequence goes on from JBAPTW010000432.1 coordinate 4,317, forward strand.
TCAGCGTCTGATCGCTTCCCTTTCCATCATCCACCGAACCCGCCGCTCGGCGGGTTTTTCGTTTTCGGAGACGCACCCATGAGCCCACTTACCCTGCAAGACGGCGAGGTCAGTATGTCCCATGATGAGTTCGAGGCGTTGGTCGCCGGTGCCGCCATCAAGCTCAAGGTGTTCGGAGGTGGACAATGATCGAGACCCTGCTGGGCGGGCTCCTCGGCGGCACCTTCCGCCTCGCCCCCGAAATCCTGAAGCTGCTTGACCGCAAAGGGGAACGCCGCCATGAGCTGACGCTACAGGACAAGGCGCTGGAGTTCGAGAAACTGCGCGGTGCGCAGAAGATGGCCGAGATGCATGCCGGCGCCGAGGCCGCCTGGAACACGGGTGCCCTCGCGTCGCTTAAGGAAGCCCTAGCGGCTCAGGGCCGACCTTCGGGCGTGCGATGGGTGGATGCCCTGAACGCCACGGTGCGACCGCTCATCACTTACCTGATGGTGACGATGTACTGCGCCGTCAAGGCCACTACGTTCGCGGGATCGGTGCAGGCGGGTGTGGGCTTTGGCGCTGCGCTGCTCGCCACCTGGACCGATGCCGATCAAGCGCTGCTCGCCGGCATCCTCAACTACTGGTTCCTCAACCGCACCTTGGAAAAGGGGCTGCGGTGACACGGCGGGAGCACATGGACACCCGTCTGACGACCGTCCCGCCGCAAGCGATCGAACTGGCCAAGCGGTTCGAAGGGTTCCATCGGGTTTCCAAGAACGACCCTTCGAACAGAGCACATCCCTACAGATGCCCAGCAGGATACATGACCATCGGCTACGGCCACCTCTGCGGCCCCGACCATCCACCCATCGATGAAGCGCAAGCCGAGGCTTGTCTCATCGCCGACTTGCACATCGCCCTCGACGCCACGCTGCGCTACTGCCCGGTGCTGGCCACCGAACCGGAGGAGCGGCTCGCCGCCATCGTCGACTTCACGTTCAACCTTGGTGCTGGGCGGCTGCAGACCTCGACATTGCGGCGGCGGATCAACCAGAAAGATTGGGTGGCTGCGGGGCAAGAACTGCGGCGATGGGTCTATGGCGGTGGTCGTGTTCTACCGGGGCTTATCGCACGCCGGGAGGCTGAAGTCCTTCTCTTCTTGTCTGGCTGACAACGATCGCTAGCGAGGCTTTGCCTCAGACCGACGAGTCGTGATTGTGTAAGGGTCGTGGACTAGACTCAAGGTACGAGCCTTTCTTCGCTGACGCTTCTGGTGAAAGCGTACAAGTCGCAAAGCGGCCATGAACGCGTTTGCATCGCGTTAAGATGAATCGTAAGTATTGCCGCCATCGGCCTCCTCAGGCACCTGCCGCGCACAGCGCAGACCGGGAAGCGTCCGACTGTTGATCTTTCCGCAAGGAGGGAAGGTGATTGTGCGCTTACGGAAAAAATTTGACCATTTGCAAAGATCTTGCGCACTCAAGAATTCTTGAGTGGTCATTCACGACAGCGCAGCTGGGCGTTTTTGGCTAAAATGGCGACGGGTCAATTTCTTGCCTGAAAGGTAGGCAGTGGGAATGAGACCGACCTGCAATCCAGCAGCTTCTTGCCTGCCCACCCACACAACGAAACGCCAATTCGCAGGACGGCTTCCGGCCGATTGGCGTCATCCAGAAAACCACGGTTATTGTTCGATTTTAAGCCAAAGGTTCGGGCACTGCCGTTCGCCTAAAACGCTCGTTTAAGTTGGATACCCAATGGCTGCAGGCGGCAGAGAGGAACTGGGAAGTGGGCGGAAGCAAGGCCCTGGCTCGCGTAGAGAGGGAACCAGCCCCGTTTTCTACCGAGAGGTGCTTGCCAGGAGTTAGCATTGTCGCCAAAAGCCGATGAGGAGGGGAGCCATGTCAAAAGACCCTGCCAAGAAAGAACAACAGCGCGAGAACCCCACTCGGGGAGCAGACGAGAAGCGGAAGCGCATGGTGCCCGAGGCAAGCGCACACGATCGGTTGCCGGTAACTCGCCGCGAAAGCTTTCCCATCGTGGGCATCGGTGCGTCGGCCGGTGGGTTGACGGCGTTCAAACGGTTCTTCAGCGCCATGCCCGCCGATGCCGGGATGGCGTTCGTCTTGATCCAGCACCTCGATCCCACGCATGAGAGCCTCATGGTGGAATTATTGGCAAGACATACTGCCATGAACGTGGTGCAGGTCACCGACCGCATGCCGGTAGAGCCCAATCAGGTCTTCATGATTCCACCCAACGAGTACCTCGCAATCCGGGACGGCGTTCTGGAGCTCACCGATCCGATCATGCCCCGAGGCATGCGCATGCCCATCGATTTCTTCTTCCGCTCACTTGCCGAAGACCAGCAGGAGAGAGCGACTTGCATCATCCTTTCCGGGACCGGCACCGACGGCACGTTGGGGCTGAAGGCAATCAAAGGGAATGGCGGCATGGGAATAGCGCAAGACCCCGAAACGACGCAATTCGACGGCATGCCGCGTAGCGCGATTGCCACGGGGTTGGTGGACTATGTCTTGGGTGTCGAGAAGATGCCCGAGACCCTGATGCAATATGTCCGTCACTCGTACGTTAATCATGCAGCGAAACGGGGCCTCCCGGCTGAGGGAGCGCCTGATCACTTTCTATCTATCCTGGCCATGCTGCGGGCCCGGACGCGCTACGACTTTCGGTACTACAAGAAGGGCACGCTGATACGCCGAATTGAGCGACGCATGGCACTGAATTATCTTGAAGAGATGGCCGACTACACGCGTTTACTTAGGGAAAATCCCGGCGAGGTCCAGCAACTGTTTAAGGACTTACTGATCGGGGTGACCGAATTCTTCCGCGAGCCGGAGGCGTTCAAGGTCCTTGAGCGCGAAGTGATTCCAAGGCTGTTACAAGCGAAAGACGCGGAAGGACCCCTTCGCCTTTGGGTTCCCGGCTGTGCTACCGGTGAGGAGCCTTACTCGATTGCCATGCTGCTCATCGAGCAGCTTGAGGCCATCCAGAAAACCTGTGGCATTCAGATTTTCGCCTCAGACATCGATGAGCAAGCGCTGGAGTTTGCACGGGCTGGGACTTATCCCAAGAGCATCGGCGCCGATGTGTCGCCGGAACGCCTGCGTCGCTTCTTCACCAAAGTGGGCGAGGCTTATCAGGTGAGCCAGCCGGTGCGGGAAGGTGTGACGTTTGCGGTGCAGAACCTGATTGCCGACCCACCGTTTTCCAAGCTCGACCTCATCAGTTGCCGCAATCTCCTCATTTATTTTGAATCGGAGGTCCAGAAGAATCTGATGGCGCTGTTTCATTTCGCCCTGAACGAGGGGGGCTACTTGTTTCTCGGCAACTCCGAGACCGTCGGTCAGCGGGAAGACCTGTTCGAGCCCGTCTCCAAGAAGTGGCGCGTGTACCGACGTATCGGCTCGGCCCGGCCAGATCAGATCAACTTCCCCATCGTGCCGACCGACGATAAAGACAGCCCCGGTTGGGATGCCACAAGGCCACCGCTCGGGCGTCCTGCCAGCCTCCATGAACGGGTGCAGCAAATTCTGGTGAAGGAATACGCGCCGGCCTCTGTGCTGATTAATCGGAAGTACGAGATCGTGTACTTCTATGGCCCGACCAGCCGTTACCTGGACTTCCCAAGCGGCGGGGCGGTACTCGACCTGATCAGCATGGCGCGCGAGCCACTGCGCTACAAGCTTCGGGCGGCGGTGCACCGGGCGCTGCGGGATGACCAGCCGGTCAGGGGGAGTGGCGCCCGAATTACGTGGGACGGGGTCGAGCATCTCGTCCGGGTGTCTGTGAGGCCGCTCAAAGCGCCGGACGAGGGATCGCTGCTCATCACCTTCGAGGAGGAGCCGCCAGCAGTCGCTGCTCAAATGAGCGCTGTCCCGCCAAGCGAGGCCGAACAACCCCTTGTGCAGCAGCTGGAGGCTGAGCTGAAGACGACGCAACAAGACCTCCAGGGCACCATCGAAGAACTAGAGACTTCCAACGAGGAGCTCAAAGCCTACAACGAAGAGGTCATGTCGATGAACGAGGAGCTGCAGTCGACCAACGAGGAGCTGGAGACCTCGAAGGAAGAGCTCCAATCGCTGAACGAAGAACTGGCCACCGTCAACAATGAGCTCCGAGACAAAGTCGAAGAACTAAAGGCCAGCAACGATGACCTGGCCAATCTGCTGAGCAGTAGCGAGATTGCGACCCTCTTTCTCGACACCCAGTTTCACATCAAACGCTTTACTACGGCGATGGGCAAGCTGTTCAAACTGATTGCGACGGACATCGGCCGGCCTATCGCTGACATCTCGCAGCCCTTTCAAAACACCGAGATGCTGGAGGATGCCGTGGACACGCTGCAGATGCTCGCGCCCTCGCAAAGGGAGGTGAGTACCCGGGATGGGCGTTGGTATATCCAGCACATTCGATCCTACCGCACGCAAGACGACCGGATCGGGGGCGTGGTCGTCACGTTCACTGACGTGACCGACATCAAGCGGGTCGAGGCGGAGCTGCGGGGACTGAACGAGACCCTTGAACAACGCGTGCTACAGAGCACTGGCCATGTCAAGCTGCTCCAAGATGTCGCGGTGATTGCGAATCAAACGGATTCGGTGGAGGTTGTCTTTGAAGCGGCACTCGATCGGGTTTGTCACCATCTCGACTGGCCCGTTGGGCATGTCTACCGGCCCGCGTCGCACGACGCTGATACCTTCGTCGACACGGGGCTATGGGTGCTCCATCCACCCGAAGGATTCAAGAGGCTCGTTGAGGTGAGCCGGCAGCGCACTTTCCGGCGGGGCGAGGGCCCGGTGGGGCAGGTCGTCGCAAGCGGCAAGCCCGAATGGATCCCCGACATCACCCAACACCCGGAATGCCTGCGGGCCGCGGACGTCCCAAACCTCGGCATGCATGCCTGCCTGCTCTTTCCGGTGCTCGTGGGTGAGCGGGTCGTGGCGGTGTTGGAGTTCTTTTCCTCGCGTACCAGCGCTCCGGATGCCGAGTTGCTCGACATTATCGCGCAGGTGGGCACCCAGCTCGGGCGAGTGGTTGAGCGCACCCAGGCAGCGGACACACTGCGAGAGCGTGCGTCCAAGATCCACGCGCTGCTGGAAACCGCGGCAGAGGGCATCATCACCATTGACGCGCAGGGTCTCATCGAATCGTTCAATCCGGCCGCCGAGCGGATCTTTGGCTATCGCGCCGCCGAGGTCATTGGGCACAACGTCACCCTGTTGATGCCGCCACCCTACCGGGACGAGCACGACCGATACATCGCCGATTACCTGAAAACCGGGCAGGCGAAAATCATCGGTATCGGTCGCGAGATCGTTGGGCAGCGCACGGACGGTTCGACCTTCCCCATGGAGCTTGCGGTCAGTGAGTTTGCCCATGGCACCGAGCGCTACTTTGCCGGGGTCCTGCGGGATATCACCGAACGCAAGGCGGCAGAAGAAGCGCTTCGCCAAAGCGAGGAACGTTTCCGCAACCTGGTCGAGGGTTCGATCCAGGGGATTTACAGTGACCACGATTGGAAGCTGCTCTTTGTCAACCGCGCCTATGCCGAGATGCTCGGCTACGCGTCACCCGAAGAGCTTCTGGCTCAGGGTTCTTTGGAACCCTGTGTGGCGCCGGCTGAGCGCTCTCGCCTTCGGAGCTTCCACGAGGCTCTCTACAAGAGAGAGTTCGCCCCGACCTTGGTCGAATACGACGCGATCCGCAAGGACGGCGCAAGGATCACCCTACAAAGCGTCATGCGACTCATTGACTGGTCGGGCCAGCCGGCCATTCAGAGCACCGTCATCGACATCACCGAACGCCGACACGCGGAAGAGCTCGCTAGAGAGCGGGAGGCAGAGCTCACGCGCATGGCGCGATTGAGCACCGTAGGCGAGATGGGAAGCGCGCTCGCCCATGAGCTGAATCAGCCACTGACGGCCATCGTGAGCTATGCGGAGGGGGCCGCCCGACGGTTTCATGTGGAGAAGGGCGCGAACGCCCAGTTACTCAAGGTGTTGGAGCAGACCGCCGGGCTTGCCAAGCGCGCGGCCGCGATCGTCCGCGGTATTCGTCAGTTTGTCAAGAAGCAAGACGAGCCCTGGGAGGCCGTGAACCTCAACAACGTCGTCGAAGAGGCAGTGCGTTTAATAAATACTGAAGCGCGGCATGAAGGGGTCACACTGGCCCTTCATCTCCTCCCCAACCTACCGCCGGTGGAGGGCAACTTTGTGCAACTCGAACAGGTG
>JBAPTW010000433.1:0-7499 GCA_049282355.1 Gammaproteobacteria bacterium
TGGAGGTGGTGATCGCGCGTCGCCCGAGAAGCGAGCCCTTGCACATGGCGGTCGATTCCACGGGCTTGAAGGTCTTCGGCGAAGGAGAGGGCAAGGTACGAAAGCACGGGTACACCAAACGACGCACCTGGCGGAGATTCTGACCACGACGCTGGTCGCAGCCCTGTACTTTGGTGGCCACTTTAAGCAGTGCCCAGAAGTGCCTTCACGAGCAGGGCTATCTACCCGCAAGCTCAGTTCGAGGCGCTTCGTGCGCCGGGTCCATCGCTGCGCCGCTCTCCTGTTGCCCTTGTTCCACGGGTTGGCCACGCTCGGCCATGAGATCAATGCCGAGAGTGTTTCCGTCATCGACAGTTTTGCGCTCTCGGTGTGCGATAACATTCGAATTCGGCGCTGCCGGCGTTCTCAGGGGGAAGCCTGGCGAGGGTATCAGGCGAGCAAGCGGCGTTATTTCTCTTAAAGCAGCCAAGGTGGCAACTTGGGTTACCTAATGGAGTACGGCTAGGAAGAGGATAACAGCTAAAACCTTAAGAGAGGCCGCCGATGGGCTGGCGCTCCGTGGCTTTTAGCGGACGTTTCAAAAACTACTGCGCTTGTTCCAGCGGCGTTGCGCGCTAGCGTGGAATTTTTCCTGTACATTCCGGCTCACTCGCTCCAGCCCCTGGAGCTGGCCTCTACGGGGTTAGCTTACCATTGTTCAAAATCGCTCATGACGATTTTGCCTCGCCACCGTACGTCGTGCGACTCCGGCGCTCGCCACATTTTTAAAACATCCTTTGGCCAAAGCGAAATGGGTCCGATTCGCATTAATAGAGTATTTCTCGAGGCCGTCTGGACAATTATTAGCCTCGCTATGCTTTCCTGGTTTCGGCTTTACGCGCCAAATTTTTACGGCAAAAATGTGCGACGTTCGTTTTGCTATTGCCTGTGCCATATCGGATATTTCCTGCCCTCCGATAACCACTTTGGCGCCGGTCATCTCCGCTTTTCCTAAAGGTGCATGGCCTTCTCTGAGCTTCTCTTCGGCGCCGGCACGGCGCTGCGAAATAGGCGCACATACACCAGCGGGACATGCGTCTGGCGTGAGGTGCCTGTTGCTCATTTCTGCAATGTATCCTTTCCTGACGTGTTGTTCTCGGTGAGCAAGTGGCCTTATGAGGGCTGACGGCGTCTCCGGTCGGTACATCTTGTACAAATAGAGAAGTTCGAGGCGCAAATCATGCCTACACTCCGCCCCGATCGGGGCAAAGACTCTTTCAAAGGTATATCGCAATGTTTCTCTGCCCTCGGCGTCATAGTAAGGACTGAAAATATGTCCACACAATGCAACGCAGGCACGTACATTTGCGTGCCACGTTCCTATTTGACGCGGCAAAGCAAGTGGCTTCAATACGCTGTCACGGACTGCGGACATTCCAAGTAACACCTCTCGAGTCTTCATCGGCATCTAAGCCTGAGCCATTTGAGCAACATGCCGTCACCATAATTGCTGTCACGAGGAATACAGCAAGACCTCACCTCTGCCGATCGTCTTTTGTGTTGCTTGTTTAGCATAACGAGCTCTGCTATGGCAACTCTAACTGCACCCACAAGAGAAGCACTAGGACCACCATGAAAAGCCTGCCTCCTTCGCTCCTTTAGCAGGCACTTTGATATTTAGTGCACCAAAACGTACACCTACTCGATACCATATTCTGACCGGGAATGGTACACCCCTAGCGGGTAGGTGAATACTCTTCGCCTCCGATGCTAGCTGTCCGCGATTTCTGTCGTCAATGGGGTCAGACTCGATTGAAATTCAATCTATTCTGACCCCATTGATACCGTGAATGAGAGCCGCAATCAGATCACTCTGGGTAACCATACCCACGAGGCGGGCATCCGAATCAACAATGGGCACGTGATGAAGCCCACGGTCAGAGAGCAGCGGAACGAGGTCAATGATATGGTTTCTCGCGCCTACCGTGATGACGGGAGCCGCCATCACCTGACTGATAGCTTTAGGCTTTTCCTGATCCGGGCCATAACCATAGTGTTCCGGACGAATCATGCTTGCCAGACGCTCGGGGAAATCCTGGTAAACATCAAGATTGATTCTTTTCAGAAAGTCCACCAGAGTCACAATGCCGATGACACGCCGCTGCGGGTCAACGACGGGCAGCGCTTTGATCTTGTGGTAGCGCAGCAGTGCCCAAGCCTCCTCCAGCGGCGCATCCGCCGTGATTGTCACCAAATCTCGGGACATCACGTCAGCGCAAGTCAAGTCGCCGAGCCGCCGACGAGCCGCATGCGAAACAACCTTGCTATAGAGTTGTTGCAGATCGCCTTCGGTAATGTCGAGGAAGCTGTCGAATTCCTGCAAAGCGCGGTGCAGATCCTCTTCGTTGATACCGAAGCGTTCGAGGGGTGGGGGATCGCGGTGCTTGTGCCGCCTATCGGGCTGGGGCCAACTGGGCGCGGGATAGCGTTGGCCACCGGGCAGATTATGGATCGTCAGGGCAGCAAAGAGCATCACCGTGATGTTGACCGTCACGGGCGTCAGCAGGAACTGATAGTGCAGCTGATGAATGCTCGCGTCACCTAACACAGGGACTAATGCGACAGCGCCTCCGGGCGGGTGCAGGGAGTGCGTTAGGTACATTACCGCCACGGCAAGCGCAACGGCAGCCGCGGCGGCCACTGCCGGCTCCGGGATGAGACTCGCGCAGGTGATTCCAATGCTCGCCGATATGATATGTCCGCCTGCAAACGGCCAGGGCTGTGCCAGCGGGCTATGGGGCACCGCAAACAGGAGTACCGCTGAAGCCCCCATGGAGGCGACCAGTATCGGTGCTCCCGCCCCGCTCACGAGTTCGGTGCTCACCAGGATGACACTAAACATGGCAATAAACACGGCAACGCCGAGTGTCAGCGCCCTTGCTGGCGTGAGAGGCACCGGCTCGGTAATGAGGTATTGGAGCAACGTTTTCACTTATGTCCTACCTAGAAAATCCATCTTAAAAGACGTCCGCCCCAAGACAACTATCCGCCCTCTCGCGGCTTTGCTCGCAAGAAACCAAATATCGAGTCCCGCAGTGGTCAGCAGAGTCGATCAAAGCATTTCTGAGGCAACCGCCCAGCATCACAGCTGCTGGGTAAACCCATCAACTTGCCACGAACCGGCTAAAAATCGAACTTCAGACGTCCAGCATCAGCTTGCGCGGTTTGCGCATACCGGCGATCTTGCAGGCCTGCTGGCCGTAGCCGTACGGAAACAGCTGATAGAGGTAACGTCGCGTCGCTCGTTCCTCCCCCCAAATGGCTTTCATATGCTTGAGCAGCGTACGCGCCTCGGGGACGCTGTGGTTTTCCTCGAAGCACGTTCGAACGTAGCGGATGATCTCTAGACGCTCCGGCGTCAGTTCCAATCCGGCCTCCGCGGCTAAGGGCGCAATCAACCCAGGATGCCAGTCGTTGGCATTGAGCAAAAACCCCTCTTCGTCGCGGGCAACCTCGTCCAGAGCGATATCTTCGGGTGCCCTGATAGCAGCTGAGTTTGGCATCACTGTCTCCTAGCGTTTCCATTTGTACCATGAGCATTATATGGGTGCACATAAAATTGGACAAACTGGATTTATTGGACAATGCTATCGAGACTATCGATAGTTAGGATTCATTTGCCCCCACATGGACATAGACCAGGCCCGAACTTTCCTCGTCATTGCCGCCCAAGGCAGTTTCCTGGAGGCCGCCAAAAGGTTGCACGTCACCCAGTCGACCGTGAGCGCTCGCATTCAGAAGCTAGAAACCAACCTCGGCGTCAAGCTGTTCGTACGCAACCGCTCCGGGGCCAGCCTGACCCCGGCCGGGCGGCGCTTGCTACAACATGCCAAGACGCTGGTGCTGACGGTCGAACAGGCCCGCCACGATGTCGGCCTGCCGAGCCGCTATCGCGCCACCGTGCGGGTCGGCGGCCGCATCGCCCTCTGGGAAAGCTTTCTGCCTCGCTGGATCGGTTGGATGCGCAAAGCCGCGCCGGACGTGTCCATCCGTAGCGAGATCGGCTTCGAGGAGGATCTGATGCGACGCTTAATCGAAGGCACGCTAGACATCGGGCTGATGTATACCCCGAGCCATGCTCCCGGCCTAATGGTGGAGCATCTCTTCGACGAGACGCTGGTCCTGGTCAGTTCGCGCCGCAACACCCGGTGGCCCGGTGACGACTACATCTACGTTGAGTGGGGCCCGGATTTCTATGCGAAACACCGCCACAGCTATCCTGACCTGGAGCGGCCAGCGCAAGTCGTCAACATTGGCTGGCTGGCGGTGCAGCTCATCCTCGCCAACGGCGGCTCCTGCTTTCTGCCCATCCGCATGGCCCGACCACTGATCGACGACGGGCGCCTGTTTAAGGTGGCCGAGGGCCCCGAATTCGTCCACCCAGCTTATATGGTGTTTCCGCGTGAGTCCGACAGCGAGGTGCTGCGCCAGGCCGTGGAGGGGCTTCGCGAATTGGCGCGCGCTGGGCAGGACGGTCCCTAAATTGCTCCACATGTGAGTCGCCGGCGCCCCGATATCGAGCTATCCGGCGGGTTGTCACAGCTGGGTTTTTCTAGAGCTTACTTCAGCGCACCTTTTCCGTAGCGCGCTTCATACCCCTTCCTAACCTTTTCAATCTGGTCTTTGTTCAGTCCGCTAAAATACCAATCGTGCCCGGCTATCGGTTTGAAGTGCTTCTCCAGAAGCCGGTTTGCCTCCTGCGTGCCAGCCACTTCCTTGAGCTCTGGAATGAACTCAAAGTAGGTGTGTTTGGCCACATCATATAAGCCGTGCCACCAGGTGTAGTCAGGACCGTTCATCGAGGCGCCATGACGTGCACGGCGTCCTTCGTGATGCCATATCTCCCACCAGATCCACTCGATCTTGTCATCGAAGGGCGCCTTGGTAATCGTGCCGCTCTCCTCGAGCTCCCCCATGATGGCTGCAATTGGCTTGGCGAACTTCTCGTTGTAGAGATCGACAACATCGTCAAACTGCCGATAATGGCCCTCGACGACACTCGCGGAGTGGCAAGCGCGACAGACGTTCGTCATCTTGCCGCGGCGCTGTTCCCAGGTCAGTACCTCCGCCACCCTGGCACCCTTTTCCTTGTCACCAACCTTGGGCAGCGGCTCACCTTCCGGCACGTCAAACTCGTCGCCATTGTCAAGCCGCACCAGATTGATCCGCTTGGAAATAGGCGGTCGTAAGGTCCAGGAAATGCGATCGCCGACATTATGGGTTGGGCCTTCCCCCGGCGAGGCGCTCATATGGCACGTCGCGCAGGTCGGGGCTGCCGAGTAATCGACGCCGGCGACCCACTTATCGGAATCAAGCCTCATTTCCTCTACCTGGGCCCGGTACAGAATGCCGTGCTTAGATTCGTTATACACTTCGATTTGGGGGTGGTCCGGCCCGACGTGGCATTTCCCGCAGGTATCGGGGGTGCGCGCCTGGGCTTTGGAGAAGCGATGCCTCGCATGACACGCCGTACAGGAACCCGCAGAACCATCGGGATTGATACGGCCAATACCGGTGTTGGGCCAGGTCTGAGGCGTCGGTTTGCCGTCCTTACCGATTTCAATCTCGGCACCGTGACATTGGCGACAACCGGCATTCACGGCGGCAGGACCGCCAACGACCTCTCCCAGCAGATTGTCGAGCGAAGCGAGGATTTGCCCACCTTTGGAATGGTGAGATCCGTCCATTTCCGCGAACTCCTTGACGTGGCATCTCGAGCAGTCCTTGGGTGAGACAATGATCGATACTTGGAAGCCGTGATGCTGAAAGCCATCTTTGTCCTTTTTATCGGCCCGGTGACAGTCCAAGCAATTGACACCACGTTGTCCGTGTTGGCTACGATTCCATTCCCAGTAAAGGCCAGGGCTCTGACTGGCATGGCAAGTGACACAGGCTTGGCCCGCAGGATCGCCCCAGTCTTTGCCCGCTTTTCCGGCGGGGCGCTCCGCAGATGCCCAGGTTGCTATCAGTAAACCCGTCAATCCGAGCAGTACCAGGGCCAGTGGGTGTTGCCGAGCGGTTCGTCTTATTGCCATCTTCCTTTACCTCCGAAACGTCCCCCATCCCTGCGAGCTTTGCGAGAGGCTCGCCTGTGTAAAGAGTTCATGATTGCCTTTGCCACATAGGCCGCCGGCTTAGCATCAACGCTAGACGGACGTATTTCTGCACCGTCATTCCCGCGCACCTTGCCATCGACCAGTTGCAGTCAAAAAGCTTTCCGCTAGGGTTTCGCTTTGCAAGCACTCGCCATGATGGGAGTGGTCTCTACGCTCTTTATCCCTGTATGCCTTCCCTTCACGATCGATAATATAGTATAGGCGCTCTTACGCTCAGAATGATGGCTCGGGTCGCAGCCGCTGTGCTGGATCAACCCACGGACTTGGCCATTCTATAGTACGCTTGTAGAAACCGGATGACTTCCCAGTGCTCGGCATTGAGCCGGCAGCCCTCCAATGCGGCCTGGCCTTTAGCGAATCCTTCCGACCAATCACCCGGATCTATCACTCGATGATCAAGTTTTTATCGCTTGACTATGGAATCACTGTGTGTTGGGTCGATTGCATAGTCAAGTGGCAGCCGCGGCCTTGTACTTGAGAGACGGTGAAGGCGCCATCCGTCCCAAGTCGCGCCCGACCAGATGCTTTTCCGACGGTCTCAAATCAAAACACTCGGCCAATGTATCGCTCAGCTGCTGCAGCTGAGCGGCAGGGTCGGCGGTGGCGAGAATACCGCGGAACACCTCGAGTAGGCTGTCGACTTTGATGCGGTTGATCAGGCTGCCAACGGTAAGCGCCGGTCGCCGGTAGTTCAGCTGGGCCAGTTGGGCCGGATGCAGAAGCAGGCAATGATCAACCAACAGGCTCAGGATCAGGCCGCGGCTTGATCCCTCTTCGCCCGGTTGCTTGGTCAAAGCCCCCCAGCCTTCATAGCCCTTCCAGTCCTGGATGAACACCTCGACCAACCACCTCAAAGTGAACGCCTGGACGATATCCTCGGTGCGCCAGGTCAGATCCGAGGCGACCAAGTAACGGTACTCGGACTCGCCTTCGTACTTGAGCGCAATCACAAAGCGTTTCTTGCCATGGGCCTCGACAAACAAACGGGCGCTGCTGACCCAGACCGTGATGGGCTGACCGCCGCGCCGACGATAGCTTTGGACCACGCCCGCATAGCGGTCAAAGTACTGCGTCAACGACAGGCGGCGATTGCGAAAGCGCACCGTCTGGTTGCCGCGCCGCTGACTGATGACTTGCACGCCGTCGAACACAGCCCCGGCCGGGTCCATAAACGCCGCCGTACCCTAGAGCGCATCGGCTAGAACACACTGAACCGTAACCGTTGGTTGCCATTGGCGAAACTGTTCCAGCAGCCCAAGCCCCAACTCGGTCTTGGTCGGATAAGCCCGATGGCGGGGCGGCTCAGGCGGTCGCTGGCCCTTTGCCATTCCTTGTCGCTTGAGC
>JBAPTW010000434.1:0-2187 GCA_049282355.1 Gammaproteobacteria bacterium
AACGCTACTTGACAACGCTTACGCACGTTCGGTGGGTCTCGCCAACGGCTACCTGGAAGAGCGGCTGCGGTCACTGCCGGGCGTTCGATTTCGACGCCAAGGGGATCTTGTGGATTTCGGCTGGCGCCACCCGAATCTCGCGGCGTGGGCCACATCGCACGTCCTCGCGACGGTGGCTGTGCCGGTAGGCGTTGCGCGATGAGTCAGCCGCCGCTCTTTGCGAGAACGGTACTGCGGGAGGCGTTCACCGCCTTGCGCTCGGACCTCATTCAGGAGGACGGCCCCCGCATCAGCACCATGCGGAACTACCGTTTCGCCATCGTGCAGTACGAACCCCGCGACGAGTTTAAAGTCCGAGCCGAAGTGCAGCGCTTGAGCAACGACCTGGTAGCGAATGGCTGGGTGGTGCTGTCGATCAGCCTGCACAAGCTGCTAATGGACCGCATCCGGGCGCAAGGCGCGGAGTGGATAGCGAGAGTCATCGAGATGGAGCGGACCACGAGTAAGCTCGCCCTCGAACGGGGTTTGAACTACCTGAAGGCGAAGCTGGCGCCGCTCATTGAAGGACCCGAGGGACTCGCGGCCGATTGCAGCCGGGTCATCTGCGAGTATGCCGATCGACACCCTGACGACGTCGACCGCACGCTGGCGCTCGTGGGGCGCGCAGGGGCATTGTACCCCTTCTTCCGGTCTTCGGCGCTGTTGCGGCATCTCGACGGAAGGACAGCCAACGTACCGGTCGTGCTGCTCTATCCGGGGGACCGCCGTGGTGCGACTGGCCTGTCGTTCATGGCCATTCTCAGTCCCGACAGTGACTACCGACCCCGGATCTATCCATGAGAGAAGGCATGCGGATTCGTGACCTCTTCATCTCCGATGTGACCCGCGACATACCACCCGTGGTGTACTTTCACGAACAAAGCCCGGAGAAGCTCGCCGCCGAGGTATCCGAGTATATCATCACCGGTGGATGGCCGGAGGACCATCCCAATCATCGCCGGGTGCCGAATGGCATTCACGAGCAGTACGTCCGACTGTTGCGAGCGATGTCGTCTGAGCTCGAGAAAAGTGGTGGGCCAGAGCTCCCGAATGCTTGGATCTCGGGGTTCTACGGGTCCGGCAAGTCGAGCTTTGCCAAGCTGCTCGGTCTGGCACTCGATGGCAAAGCTCTGCCGGATGGCACTTCAATGGCGGAAGCACTGCTGCGTCGGGATACTTCCCCGCGCGCAAGCGAGTTGCGCGAGGCCTGGCGGGAGCTAAAACAGAAGGTCGATCCGTTCGGCGTGGTGTTCGACGTCGGCGCCAGAGCGCGGGACAACGAGCACATCCATTCGGTGACTCTGCGGGAGGTGCAGAACCGCCTCGGTTATTGCAGCACCGAACCGCTGGTGGCGGATTTCGAGCTCGATCTCGAGCGCGACGGTGAGTGGGCGCGATTTGAGAAGACGGCCCAAGAAACGCTCGGCCGCCCCTGGGCAGAAGTGAAAGACAAGACCCTTGCCGAAGAAGATTTTTCGCTGGTGATGTCGGTCATGTTCCCGGAGCGGTACACCGATCCGATGAGCTGGTTTACCAGCCGCGCGGGCACCCACGCACGCTCCGAGTCACCTGAGGAGGCTGTTGCCGCACTTCGCGACATGCTGCGTTTTCGCAGTCCCAACGCCACGTTGTTCATTGTAATTGACGAGGTCTCGCAATACGTCCTTGCCAACAAGGACCGTGTTGATCGGCTCCGTGCGTTCGCCACCGCCCTCGGCGCTGGCCTCAAGGGCAAGGCCTGGCTGCTTGCGCTTGGCCAGCAGAAACTGGATGAGGAGGCGGATGAGTCGTTTCTGGTCTGGGCGCGAGACCGCTTTCCGCCGAAACTTCGTGTTCATCTCGCCGCCACCAACATCCGGGATGTCGTGCACAAGCGGCTCTTACAGAAGAAGCCGGAAGTGGAGCGCGAGCTCCGCTCGCTATTCGAGCGCCACCGGGCGGACTTGAAGCTTTTCGGTTATGGCTGCGAAAGCATTTCTGCTGAGGAATTTATCGAGGTGTACCCGATGCTCCCCGGCCACATCGACCTATTGCTGCAGATCACGAGCGCCCTTCGTACGCGCTCGGCCCGCGCCCAAGGCGATGATCAAGCCATCCGCGGCCTGCTCCAGCTCCTCGGTGAGCTGTTTCGCGACCAGAAACTCGCGG
>JBAPTW010000435.1:0-5101 GCA_049282355.1 Gammaproteobacteria bacterium
CAAAACGTGCTCATCGCCGACAGCTCCGCGCTTCCCGCGCAGCTCGTGCCCGACGTCATCACCTCCGCCTTCAACAGCGCCGGCCAGCGCTGTTCGGCGCTGCGGGTGCTGTTCGTCCAGGAAGATATTGCCGAGCGCGTACTGCGTCTGCTGACGGAAGCCATGGATGAGCTGGTCATCGGCGATCCGGCGCGGCTCTCCACTGACATCGGCCCGGTCATCGACGACGCGGCCCGGACAACGCTCGCCGCCCATGCCGCGCGCCTGCGGGTCGAGGGTCAGCTTCGGCGTGCATTAATATTACCAGCACACGCGAAACACGGCAGTTTCTTCGCGCCGCACGTGTTTGAGATCGATAAGCTCGAGCGGCTGGACCGGGAAGTGTTCGGCCCCATGCTGCATGTGATCCGCTATCCGGCTGGAGGGCTCGATAGGGTTATCGATGCGGTCAATGCGACGGGTTACGGACTTACGCTCGGCCTCCACAGTCGCATCGAATCGACCTGGGAACAGGTACGGCGGCGAGCGAAGGTCGGTAATCTGTACGTGAATCGCAATATCATCGGCGCGGTGATGGGGGTGCAGCCGTTTGGCGGCGAAGGTTTATCCGGCACCGGCCCCAAGGCCGGCGGGCCTCACTATTTGCAACGCTTTGTCACTGAACGGACCGTCACAATCAACACCGCCGCTGCGGGGGGCAACGTCGGCTTGGTGTCGCTACAGGAAGAGTAGATCCTCAGAAGCTGTTTTAAAAATGTCGCGAGCGCCGGCAGAGCAAGGCGCACGGTGGCGAGCCACCGCAGTGTACAAGGGAGTACATGAGGATGGCGAGCCGCCGCGCAACGCCGCTATGGCAAGCGCAGTAATTTTTTAAACAGCTTCTAAGGGGAGCGGTGCCATCCTCGCGGAAAATCCGGCTGCAACCAAGCACTCATTCAGTAGTTAGCCATGGGATTGGTCGACGATCCCGTACCCCTTGGCGCCAGGAAGTCATACGCCGTCTCCAGCGCGTCCGTTCCCATGAGCTTGTCCCAAAAGCGAAAATAAAGACCGTAGTTGCACGCGTACCTTTGGTGATGAAGATTATGATGGGCGGCGGTGATCACGCTACGGCCGGGAAAGCCTTTGAGCCACCCATCGGGAAATATTTCGAAACCGGTGTGATTAATCACGCTGCTGATGGTCATCAACGTCAGAATGAACAGCAGCGCACCGACATGAATCGGAATGATAAAAACCAGCGCAGGTAGGATCACTGCCCCGATAATGGATTCATAAGGATGGAAGGAAAATGCCGTCCACGGTGTGGGCTGGCGGGACTCATGATGCACTTTGTGCAACAGTCGAAAAAGCTTCGGCCGGTGCATCAGGCGGTGCGTCCAGTAAAAATAGGTATCATGTAAAAAGAGGTAAAGCAAAATGCTCACCAAGAAATAAACCCAGCCGTACTCATTGACGTCGGTGTACAACCCCGTACCGCCCGCTTTCCAAGCCTCCAAAATCAGCAATCCAGGGAATGCATAAATGACAGAGGCAAGTAACGACCAGCGGATCTCACTACGGACCAAGTCTTTCGATGGGCGCTGCGCGGTCAGCTTTCGTGCCCTAACCTTTCTCGGATCTCGTTTCCACAGCGCGAGGTAGAATGCTCCCGCAAACACTAGGTAGCGCACGGCAACAATGAGATAAAGTGCCACGAACGTGACGAGCGGCGACTCTAACATCATTCCTTCATGCCTAGCCGTGAGCCTCTCCATGATAACCAGCCTTGAGCGTCATCAGCCTCTCAGAGGGTGTTTTAAAACCCGCTGCGCTTGCCATAGCGGGTAGTAATTTCGCTCATAGCACCCATAATAGGGCGCTCGCCAACAAATGGGAACCGAATGGAGTGCCTGTGCAAACGGATCTGGCCCTAGTCGGAGGGGGGCTCGCCAATAGCCTCATTGCCTACCGTCTGGCAACGCAACGCCCGGAGGTGCGCCTCTCGCTCATCGAGCGCGGCGCTTCGCTCGGCGGCAATCACACTTGGTCGCTTCATGCAAAAGACCTGACAGCGGATCAGCATGCTTGGCTGGCGCCGTTCGTGAGCTATTCATGGCCCTCTTATCAGGTTAGATTCCCGCGGTTTGCGCGCCGCATCGACAGCGGTTATTTCTCGCTCACCTCCTCGCGGCTGCATGAAGTGGTGCTCGATGCCCTCGGCAGTCGGGCGCTGCTGAGCACGGATGTGGAGGCCATACGGGCGAACGAGGTGGTCCTGCGGGGGGGACACCGCCTGCAGGCAAATGCCGTCATCGACGGGCGGGGTGACTCACGAAGCGAGCACCTCGTGCTTCGTTATCAAAAGTTTCTCGGGCAAGTGGTGTCGTTAGAGCGCCACCATGGGCTCGACAGCCCAATCCTCATGGATGCGACGGTGGCGCAACGCGACGGGTACCGTTTTCTCTACACCCTGCCCTATTCAGAGAGGTTGGTGCTCATCGAAGATACACGCTACAGCGATTCCCCCCTACTCGATCGCAACGAGCTGCGCGCAGCGATTCGCCGGTATGCACAGCGTCAGCGCTGGAAAGTGCAGCGCGTCGAGCGCGAAGAGGAGGGCATCTTGCCCATCGTGCTTTCCGGCGATATCAAGGCCTTTTGGGACGAGGCGCCGCCCGGTGTGGCACGATCGGGGCTTCGTGCCGCGCTCTTTCACCCCACCACCGGCTACTCGTTACCCGAAGCCGTGCGCTTGGCGGACGAGCTGAGTAAGATGAGTGAGCCGGACAGCGGGGCGCTCTCTCAGCGCATACGCCGGCGCTCCATCAATATCTGGAAGCGGCATCGCTTCGATCGAATGCTCAACCGCATGCTGTTTTTGGCTGGCGAGCCACAGCAACGTTACCGCGTTCTGGAGCGCTTTTACAGTCTTCCCGAGCCGCTGATCAGCCGCTTCTATGCCGGGCGATCGACATGGACCGACCGGCTGCGACTGCTCATGGGTGCGCCGCCCGTGCCTCCGGGACAGGCGTTACGCGCCGTCTTCGCATCGGGCGCGTCACCCAACGAAAGGAATACGGCAGCAAGCCGGGTTCCCGGGAGACGCGTGTGACGCGACCGCGAGCGGTGGTTATCGGTAGCGGGTTCGGCGGCTTGGCGCTGGCGATCCGGCTACAGTCCGCCGGCTTCCAGACCACGGTTCTCGAGCAACGGGACCGTCCCGGCGGGCGGGCCTACGTGTATCAGGATCAAGGCTTTACTTTCGATGCTGGCCCGACGGTGATCACCGCGCCGAACGCCTTGGAAGAGCTGTTCACGCTTTCGGGGGGCCGCCTGTCCGATTACCTCGAGCTCATACCCATTAATCCCTTTTATCGCCTTTGTTGGGAGGATGGCTACTGCTTCGAGTACAGTAACGATCCCGAGCTCACCAACGCCCAGATTGCCCGCAAGAGTCCCGCAGACGTTGACGGCTATGCACGGTTTCTCAAGTACGCGGAGGCCGTCTTTCAAGAAGGCTACGTGAATCTAGCCCACGTGCCCTTCCTCAATCTCTGGAGCATGGCCAGGGTCGCACCGCAGCTCTTGAGGCTCAAAAGTTACCGCAGCGTCTACCATAGGGTGTCGCGCTTCATCCGCGACCCGCAGCTTCGCCAAGCGTTCAGCTTTCATTCGCTACTGGTGGGCGGCAATCCCTTCGATGCTTCCGCCATCTATACCCTGATCCATGTGTTGGAACGCAAGTGGGGCGTGTTTTTCCCCAAGGGAGGCACGGGCGCCCTGGTCAATGCGCTCGTCCAACGCTTTGAAGAGCTCGGTGGCGAGCTGAGACTAAATGCACCCGTGGACAGAATCCGCACCGAGAGCGGCAGAATAACGGGAGTCGACACAACAACCGGCTGGAGCAGCGACGCCGATGCGGTGGCGAGCAATGCGGACGTCGTGCATACTTACCGCCATTTGCTGCGAGAAACGCCCCAGGCAAGGGGAAAAGGGCGCCGCCTGCTGAAACAGCGCCACAGCATGTCGCTTTTTCTGATCTATTTCGGTACCCGGCGAAAATATCCCGAGCTCGCCCATCACTCTGTGTTGTTTGGGCCGCGATACCGCGAATTACTTGAGGATATATTTCACCGCGGCGTACTGGCCGAGGATTTTTCGCTCTATCTGCATGCGCCAACCATTACCGACCCGACCCTGGCACCGCCCGGCTGCGAGGCTTTCTATGTGCTCTCGCCCGTCCCTCATCTCGGCAAGGCACAGATCGACTGGGAGTTCGAGGGTCCCCGCTACCGCGATCGCATCCTCGAGTATCTCGATAGGCGGTACCTTCCCGGCCTGCGTCAGGAGCTGGTGACGATGCGTATCTTCACACCTCGCGACTTCGAGCGGGAGCTGAACGCCCATCTGGGATCGGCTTTCTCGCTTGAGCCTGTACTCACCCAAAGCGCCTACTTTCGCGTCCACAACCGCGACCCGCGTATCGGCAACCTTTACTTTGTCGGCGCAGGAACGCACCCTGGCGCGGGCGTTCCCGGTGTCATTGGATCGGCCAAGGCGACCGCTGGCCTCATGCTGGCAGACTTCGGCCTCAGCCCTTGAGCAGCAGACGGAGTTAATGGACGACGTCATCGACAACAGCCGGCGGATCATCCGCCGCGGCTCCAAGAGCTTCTCAGCCGCAGCGCGTCTGTTTGACAAATCCACCCGGGAGAGCGCTTACATGCTGTATGCCTGGTGTCGTTACTGCGACGACCAGATCGATGGGCAGAATCTAGGTTTCGGCCCAGCAGCGGCCTGTTCTGGGAGTCTCGTCCAAATCGAAAGTCTCTGCCGGGAAACGCGGCGCGCGCTTGCCGGCGATAGCATGACGAATCCTATTTTCATCGCCTTTCAACGAGTCGTCCAACAGCATCGGATTCCGCACCGTTATCCCCTCGAGTTGCTCCAGGGCTTCGCCATGGACGTCGAACAGCGCCGTTATCCACGCCTAGAGGACACGCTCCTCTACTGTTACCACGTGGCGGGTGTGGTCGGCATCATGATGGCGTACGTGATGGGTGTCCGGGACCAGGAGACCTTACATCGTGCCGCCGACCTCGGTATTGCCTTTCAGCTC
>JBAPTW010000436.1:0-5481 GCA_049282355.1 Gammaproteobacteria bacterium
CCGAATCGTACAGGGCGTACTCGCAACGGCTCGAGAGCTTGTCCTCATGGGCGAAAATACAGGCAACCAGACGTCCCTCGCCCGGGGTGACTTCCTTGCAGTAGCTCTCCAGCTCCACCTGACAGCCTTCAAGAAAGGTGTCTACCAGGCCTTTTGACGTTTGACCGGGCTCCTCGGCAACGGCAGGGCCGGCGAGCAGGCACAGAGCGGCCAAGGAAAAGGTACGAACGGTTCGCTTCATGTTAGGGTCTCCTTTGTTTGACAAAAGCAACGTGACGAAATAAAAATGTGAAGTTGCCATAGGCTCGAAGCCGCCTAGTCGCGGGTTTCCATCCACTTGCAACGGTCTTGTACCGCTGGGGCCGTGCGCGGCGTGCCGATGCCATGCGCCATCAGGCCGATCACCCGCTCGTCAGCCTCATAGTCGTTGTGAGCCGCGAGCGGATTGGCAACTTCGCCCAGGACCGGGATCGACTTGACCGACGCAACGTTGACGGTGACATTGACCACCTGGGGGCAGATCTGAGAGTCGATGTGCCGATCGGCAAATCCTGGAGGCAGAGCATAGCTCAGAATGTCGTTCGGATCGCTGAAGGCGACGACCCGCACCTGCCGAAAGAGACGTTGGCCAAAGTGTTTGCCAGTTGATCGACAATACTCTGGGATCTTGCCCGTCACTGCGGGTTCAACAAAGCCGAGCTGCAGCAGCGGTAATTGGTTGGCCAGCATGTAGACCGGAATGGTTTTATCCTGCATTGCCTGGATTAAACGAGCCGCATCGGCGCGGCGGCGAAGCGCGGATTGGGCCATGGCCTGCAGCGCGTCCAGCGCAATACGACTACCCAGGCTGTGGGTGATGATGGTGAGCTCGTCCTCGCGAAGGTGTTGGGTGATTTTCTCGTTTAAGGGATCACAGCGGTGGAGCCCTTCGCTGGGCAGGTCGTTCCAGTCGCTGGAGGCCATCCAGCACAGGGACTGGGTTACGGCCGTCAGGATCTGTAGCTGGATATCGCCGGTGTAGATGATGGGGTCTGGGATGTGGCTGTTGACGAACGCCTTCATCATCCGATTCAAGCTGGCCCGTTGATAGGCATATTCCTCGGAGTTGTCGTAGGCAAGGATGGCCTCCTTCAGTGGATCGGTGATCCCGGACCACGTGAGCTCGTAGAACAGCAGCTCCCGGGATGCCTCCTTGTTGGTATACCGGTGGACACGCAGCGTCCCGAGCACCGCATCGCCCAGATCGAGATCCGGGCGCGGCGGCGGCCCCAGCAAGCTCAACTCCTTGAATTTTTCTTGCACCACATTGAGCCCGAGGGCACTTGCCAGATTATCCCGCAGCCGGCCAGAGTAACCGGGGAGGTGTTTACCGATGCCGTGCACCATCAACACCTTGGTGGAATGGCCCGGTCCGGCGTGGCTCTGGCGCTCCAGGGTGCTGGCGAGAGCCTCGAAGGCCGGGCCACGGATGGTGCAGATACTTGTCGGCGCGTCCCCCTGCTCTCGACTCGCCATGACCCCTTCGGTCACACCCTTGGCGATGCTCGCGCAACCTGCAAGGATAGGCGCTAGCAGGACTAAAAGGCTAAGCAAGTCTCTCATTTGCATTTCCCTTACGGTGTTAGGGCTAAATAAGCTCTGCAGAGATGAGGTGTAGTGCTCGCGGATCGCCTGGTCGGTCGCGATCTCGCCCCGATGCGCAACGCAAAACACCGACATGCGCGTCCTCTCCTCCTCATCAGGTTCTGACTCGGCCCGCTTGTCCTCGGAGTTCGAGGGCGTTGCGGAGACACGCAGGCTAGCCAAGGTAACGCTTCGCTTCGCGCAGTAAATCGCGGCGCGGCGGAAGCGCGGCGCGCGAAAGACTCACCAGGCGCACGATCGCTGCGCGTCCCGTGACGTTGCGTAGCTCGTCCAGATCGAGCTGTAGTGTGCCGACGGCATCCTGCTCGCGCTTGACACCGAGGCGGTCGACGATGAGGGAAACGCGAGTGGACCAGAGCCCCGCCTCCGCCCGGCTCAGCACGTCGATCAGCGTGTCCAAGTGCGCCTTGAGTGTGCCACCATCTGTCCCGAGACCGAGCAGCTGCGCCTCGTTCTCCTTGAGCTTCGCCTCGAGCTCGGCAACGTTTGGTCTTTTCCCGCGACCGGATTCTTCGAAGCCCCATCGGCCGTCTTGCAGGATCTTGAGCTTGCGGCGGAGCAGCGTGCGCTGTTCTTCGAGACCCGCACGTTGCATCCGGGCAGAGACGATTCGTCGCAGCGCCAGGGAGAGCAGATGGTCAAAGGCGCGTCGCTTGAGGAGCCGTCGGGTTTCTTCCTCCGTGGATGTAGGGTCTAGCAAGCGATGGCCGGTGAAGTTGACGGTCACCTGGGCCACGTCGCGTCTCAGGATCTCGCCTTCGAGGTCCATCCCGAAAACGTGACGCTCTTGCTTCTCCGTGACCAGCAGAGCAATGACCTGCTCGGAAACCGGATCTTCCGGCCCCGCCAGGAAGTCAGACAGGGCTTGGTCGGTGCCGAAGATCTCCTGCATGTGCTCGACGGAGGCGAAGAAGGCACAGAGCTGGGGGTCGGTTCCGTAGCGTTGGCGGCTGATCTCTGTGGGTGGTGGCAACTGCTCCACGAGGCCGACGACGTGATCGATGGCGTGGATCACGGCCGCCCGCAGCGGCTTCTGATAACGGGGCAGGGCACGAAGCCTCGGGTCGGTGCCATCCACGGCACGTTCGATAGCCCGATGGATGAGCTCTTCCGGGTAGCGTCCCCGCTCGGGGGCGCCCGTTGCAAAGATCGATTGAAATAAGCGTAACATGTGCCGTGCTCAAACTTAAGTGAAGACTTCTCCTCGAGAACCCTGCCGCATTTGCGCAACTTTGTCGCAATGGGAACGGCGACGCGGATCATAAGCTCCTCGCGCATTTTCCATTGTTGCGAACCATTTCGAATGCCCGCCGAGGCTTCTGCTCTTGCTCACCTCGCACCTGCCGTTTCAGACCAGACTAACCGGACAGCCGTACCTCCATCAAGCGAAGCTCACACGCATCTGCGGCGGCAACTGATCCTGCCTTCCTCAGGGCGCCGCAGCGCCGACGTTCTCGCGGATAGACTGTTGTGGTTCTTGAACCGCCAAGTCGCGATCCAACTCCAGGGGCTGTAGGGTGCGACGGACGGCTTCGTTGACCTCGGCCAGCGTAAGGGCGATGCCGCGCATCGCCAGCCCGTCCCAGAGTGCGCCAAGGAGCTTGGCTCCGGCCAGGTCAGCACCGGGCACCGCGCTCATGGTGAGCACCCCGAGCCACCATCCTGATCAGCTGGCTATGCAATGCAGCGCCTGGTGGATCGCTCCGAAACGGCGACCACCTAGCCCGCTCAGCCCATCATGCTCGATACATAGAAAGTGACCTTCCGGCCCTTGAAATAGTGGGAGCCACTCTGGTCCGCCATGATCTTCGCGGTCTGTGGGTCGATGTCCACCTCCGCGACGAAGGTGAGGCGCTCCAGATCGCCCTCTTCGACCCGCTCCAACTTGAGCAAGGGCCACCCACGCTGGACGAGGACCTCCCGCAACTCCTCAAGGGTGGTGCCCGCGGCCAGGTTGCCGATCAGTACCTTGGTACTCATGCGATCTTCTCCCCTCTTAGGTTCAAGGAAGGCTTGGGGCCTGGACGCCGCGCCCTTCTTCGTCCTGCTCGCGACGCCGGTCCGCCAAGTATCGTCACCTATCGCGAGGCCGTCGGAACCGCCTCCCCGCCCAAGCCCGGAGACGGTAATTGCCTCCGCCGCGGATCGGCGACGGGCTTGGGCGCGCGCTTATCGGCCTCATCGATCCATCCACCGCCGACCGCGTTGTAGACATTCACGATCTCGATGTAGCGCTCGGCGAGGGAGAGCACGGCCGTAAGCTCCGCGCTGAAAAGCTCGTTCTCGGCATAGAGGACCTCAAGATAGCCGGCGTAACCGTTGTCGAACTTGCGCCGCGACAGCCGCGCGTATTCTCTCAGCGCCACAACCCGCTGCGCCTGGGCCTGCGTCTCTTCGCGTTTCTTCATCGTGCCGACCAGAGCATCGTTCGTTTCGCGAAACGCGTTCAGGATCACCTGCTGGTAGTTGGACAGCGCTTCACGCTGGAAACCTTCAGCGCTTCGCACCTGGCCCTTGATCTGTCCGAACGTGAAGATCGGGCCCGTAAGCCCTGCCGCCACCGTCCAAGCCGTCGCCGGGCCGGTCAGGAAATCACCGAGCGCGGTGCTCACCGAACCGAGCAATCCGGTGAGCGAGAGGGACGGAAAGTAAAGCGTCTTCGCTGCACCGATGTTCGCGTTCGCCGCCACCAGCGTCTGCTCGGCTTGCAGGATGTCAGGCCGGCGCTCGAGCAGCACCGAGGGGAGATTGGCCGGGATGCCGGGCGCGGCCAGCTCGTCGATCGTCTTTCCACGCGGGATGGAACCGGGGTTACGGCCGAGCAGAATCGAAATAAGATTCTCCTGCACGGCGATCTGCTGCTCGATCTGTGGGATCGCCGCACGCGCCTGCTGGTACTGCGACTGCACCTGGGTGAGCTCGACCTCGGAGACCACACCCCGCTGGTAGCGAAGCTCGAAGATCCTGAGGGTCTCCCCATAGTTCTCGGCGGTCGCTCGGGCGATCTCGAGCTGCCGGTCCAGCGCGCGTAGCGTGATGTAGCTCGCCGCGACGCTGGTGACGACCGTCAGCACGACGCCGCGCCGCCCCTGCTCGCTCGCGTATACCTGGGCCTGCGCCGCTTCGCTCTGACGACGCACGCGCCCGAAAAAATCCAGCTGCCAGGCCGCACTCAGCGCACCCTGATAAAGCGTGTAGTACGGGTCGGCACCGGGCGCAAGCGTTGGCTGGCCGACCCGGCTCTCTCGGTTGCGGCTCGCGTCAAGGCTGTAGCCGAGCTGCGGATAGAACGCCGATCGGGTCACGCTGAGCTGCCCGACAAACTGATCGACGCGCGCCGCCGCGATCACGAGATCCCGGTTCTGGCGCAGCGCCATGTCGATCAGTTGATTGAGCGCTGGATCCCCGAACTGCTCCCACCAGCGCGTGTTCGCGATGCCGGCTGCCTGCGGATAGTCGATACGCCACTTGTCCGGGCTCGTGACGCTGGGGCGCGCGTAATCGGGCCCCATGGCGCACGCCGAGAGGAGCGCGGCAGCGACGAGCACCCCGGTCCATCGCGCCACCTCTCCTATTGAGGAGGGAAAAGCCGCTCGGACGGGCCGGCCCATGTCAGTCGCCCCCCTGGGTGGAGTGCGCCGCGCTCGTCGCCGCACCGCCGTGTATCCCGACGTCGGCTTTCCGCTGCTCGAATCTCGCGCTCAAGCTTTCCAGCAGCCAGAAGAACAGGGGTGCGAAGAAAATCGCCACCAGGGTCGAAGCCAGGATGCCGCCGATCACGCCGGTGCCGATGGCGCGCAGGCTGTTCGCGCCGGGACCGCTCGCGATGGCGAGCGG
>JBAPTW010000437.1:0-34763 GCA_049282355.1 Gammaproteobacteria bacterium
GGTATGCGCACCGGACACACGTCTTCGCAGCGTCCGTTCAAGGTGCAAGCCTGGGGCAGATCGGAGGCTGCCCTAAGACCGAGGATGCGCGGTGTGAGGATCGCCCCCATCGGCCCCGGATAAACCCAGCCGTAGGCATGGCCGCCGATGGCGCCGTAGACCGGACAGTGATTTAAGCATGCGCCACAGCGGATACATCGCAGCATGTCGCGAAACGATGTGCCGAGCATCGCTGAGCGGCCGTTGTCGACGAGCACAACGTGCATCGCTTCGGGGCCGTCCCGGTCAGCCGCACGGCGCGGACCTGTCAGCAGAGTCGTGTAAGCGGTCATCGCTTGGCCGGTAGCACTGCGTCCAAGAACACGTAGAAGGGTGGTCGCATCCTCCAGGGCGGGCACTACCTTCTCGATACCAGACACGACAATATGCACCGGCGGCAGGGTGCTCACCAGATCGCCGTTACCTTCATTGGTGACTAGCATCACTGAGCCTGTTTCGGCGACGAGGAAGTTGGCGCCGGTGATGCCGACATCCGCGCTCAGGAATGCCGAACGCAAGACCTTGCGGGATTCCTCGACGATCTCCGATACTTCCGCCAATGGCTTGCTACGCTCGATGCGTTGATGGAAGGTATGAAAGAGCCCCGCAATCTCGGCACGGGTCTTGTGGACCGCCGGTGCGATGATATGGCTTGGCGGTTCTTTCGCCAGTTGAATGATATACTCGCCGAGGTCGGTTTCGACGACATCGAAGCCGTTCGCTTCGAGTGCCTCGTTAAGGGCAATCTCTTCACCCACCATCGACTTACCTTTGGTGATCCGGCGGGCCTGGTGAGCTCGGCAAATAGCGACGACCTGTTGGCACGCCTCTTCCGGCGTACGTGCCCAATGCACTTTCCCACCTTGGGCGGTGAGTGCCGCCTCGAAGCCCTCGAGATAGTGATCGAGATGATCGAGCGCATGATCCTTTATGCGCCGCGCACGCTCGCACAGTGCATCAAATTCCGGTAACGCGTTTACTGCGGCTTGACGCTTGTGCACGAAGCCACCATAGGCGCGAGCAAGCGCTTCCTGCAGCCCGGCGTCCTGCAAGGCCTTGACCGAACGATCCTTGAAGGCGTGGGCCGTAGGATTCATCGGCGGTTCGTGCCTTCCCCGATTGGGGGCACGCCGCTGGACATCCCTGCCAGGATTTCTGCCACGTGATATACCTTGATGTCACTCCCCTGGCGCTTGAGGCACCCGGCGATATTGAGTAGGCAGCCGAGATCCCCGCCCAACACGGTGTCGGCACCGGTATTGTGAATGCTGGCAACCTTGTCCGATACCATGCGAACAGATATTTCAGGGTACTTGACGCAGAAAGCGCCGCCAAATCCGCAGCAACTTTCCCAATCTCGGAGCTCTTTGAGATAAAGCTCTCTGACGCTTGCGAGCAGTCGCCGCGGTTGAGCACGGATGCCAAGTTCCCGCAGCCCCGAGCAGGAATCGTGATAGGTCACGGTCCTGCGGTAAGTCGCGCCGACATCGTTGATGCCAAGCACGTCCGTTAAAAAGCTGGTCAGCTCGTGAGTGCGCTCGGCGAGGGCCAATGCCCGTTGCTGCCATTGTGCCTCCTGGGCAAAAAGCTGTGGGTAGTGAATTTTCACCATACCGGCGCAGGAGCCCGAGGGTATCACGATGTAATCGAAGGTCTCGAAGGCGGTGATGATCTGTCGAGCAATGGCCTGTGCGGCGCGTGCATCGCCACTGTTGTAGGCAGGCTGGCCGCAGCAGGTCTGAGCGCCGGGGACGACGACTTCGCAGCCCGCCTGCTCGAGCAGCCTCACCGCCGCAAACCCGGCGTTGGGGCGAAACAGATCGATGAGGCAGGTAACGAGCAAGCCTACCCGCTGCGGCCTAACCTTCACGCCAGACCGCAGCGGATGGAGGGATAAGGTGCTGCGGACCGAATTGGTGACAATTGGCTCATGGCTTGCCGAATGATTATGGTTTTTTTTCTACGTCACCGGCAGCACCGTGATGGGGTCCAGCTTCCAGATATCACGATTGTACTCCCGCATGGTGCGGTCGGTAGAGAACCAACCGCTGTGGGCGGAGTTGAGAATGCTCAAGCGGATCCAGTGCTCAGTATCCTGATAGGCTGCGCCGACCCGGCCCTGCGCGTCGACGAAGGCGCGGAAATCCGCGGCCGTCATCCACGGATCATGAGGGTTTCGAACAGAACCACTGATGGCGTCGAAGATGCCGGGCTCAAACTGATTGAAGTGCCCGCTTTCGAGCATCTGCATGACTCGGCGCAGATCTTCATCGGCTTCGATGATGGCGTTCGGGTCGTAAAGCGCTTTGCAAGCTTCAACTTCTTCTGCCCGCAGCCCAAAAAGGAAAAAGTGATTTTCGCCCACGGCCTCCAGGATCTCGATATTGGCTCCATCGTAGGTGCCGATGGTGACCGCACCGTTCATCATAAATTTCATGTTTCCGGTGCCTGAGGCTTCTTTGCCGGCCGTGGAGATCTGCTCGGAGAGATCGGTGCCGGGTGCGATCACCTCCATAGCAGAGACCCGATAGTTGGGCAGGAACGCGACTTTAAGCAGATCGCCGACATTCTCATCGTTGTTGATGACATTGGCCACGTTGTTGATGAGCTTGATGATGCGCTTGGCCATCCAATATCCCGGTGCCGCTTTGCCAGCGAACAGAACACAACGCGGAGCCATGCCTTGGGCATCGCCGCGTTTAATGCGATCATAGAGGTGGATCACATGCAGGGCGTTTAAGAGCTGACGCTTATACTCATGAATACGTTTGACTTGGACGTCAAACATGGATTGAGGATTAAACCGTACCCCGGTATCCTGCTCGACCATTTCAGCGAGCCGCGCTTTATTTTCCTGCTTTACGGCGTGCCACTCTTTTCTAAATCCCGGCTTGTCCGCATAGGGTGCGAGCTTTTTTAACTGTTCCAGGTCGGTTACCCATGCTTCCCCGATGGTCTTATTGATGAGCTCGCTAAGCTTTGGATTGCAAAGCGCTAACCAGCGGCGTTGCGTGACGCCATTGGTTTTGTTGTTGAACTTTTCTGGCCAGAGCTCATAGAAATCGCGGAACAAGCCTTGGGTGAGCAGATTGGTGTGAAGCTGTGCCACGCCGTTCACGGAGGTACTGCCAACGACCGCAAGATAGGCCATACGCACCTGCTGTTCATAGCCCTCTTCAATGAGTGACATCCGCCGTAAGCGAGCGTTGTCACCCGGCCAACGTCGACTCACCTCTGCCAGAAAGCGAGCATTGATCTCGTAGATAATTTCCAGGATCCGCGGTAACAGAGTTTGAAATAGCCGCACAGGCCACTTCTCCAGCGCTTCCGGGAGCAGCGTGTGGTTGGTGTAGGCCATGCTTTGGGTAGTGATCTCCCAGGCTTTGGTCCAATCCAATCCGTACTGATCCATCAGCAGGCGCATCAGCTCTGCCACGGCCACGCTCGGATGGGTATCATTGAGCTGGAAGCGACTCCTTTCGGCAAATTCTGAGAAGTCCGTACCGTGGGCGTTGCGCCAGCGGCGCAACACGTCCTTCAAGGCAGCGGATGCCAGAAAGTACTGTTGACGCAGCCGCAGTTCCTTGCCGCTTTCACTGGTATCATTTGGGTACAGGACCATCGTTATGTTTTCTGCGGCATTCTTCGCAGCGACCGACTCGGGATAGCTGCCGGCGTTGAATTGGCCGAGGTCAAACACATCGGTCGCCTCCGCCTTCCATAGGCGCAAGGTATTTACCGTACCGTTGTTGTAGCCGGGCACTGGGGTGTCGTAGGGAACGGCGAGCACGTCTTTGCTATCAATCCAGCGCACGCGCGGTTTACCGTCGGCGCCGTGATCATGCACGGTTCGCCCCTCAAAGTGGACGCGTTGTGTGAACTCAGGCCGTTCCAGTTCCCAAGGATGACCATGGATGAGCCAGTGATCCGGTTCCTCGACTTGCTCGCCATCTTCAATCAACTGCCGGAATATGCCGTATTCATAGCGGATGCCGTAGCCCATTACTGGCAATTGCAGGGTCGCGCAACTGTCAAGAAAACACGCCGCCAACCTTCCCAGGCCTCCGTTTCCAAGCCCCGCGTCATGCTCGATGTTTTCGATGTCTTCGAGCGTCAAACCGAGCTGGCGCAGTGCCTCGCGTGTCTCCTCGGCAATATCAAGATTGATCACTGCATTGCCAAGGGACCGCCCCATGAGAAATTCCAGTGAAAGATAATAAGCGCGCTTGCAATTGTGTGCTCGGTAGGTGTAGTGGGTACTTTTCCAGCGGTCCATGAGCCGGTCGCGCAGGGTCATAGCGACCGCCTCATAAAGATGGTAGGCATGTTTGGAATGGATGTCGCAACCCAGGGTATGATTGAAGTGGCGGCGGATGTCGGCTGCCAGACTCTTGGCATCCATCCGCAGCGGAGGTAACTCCTCAAGCAAGGGATCGGGAATACTGACATGTTCCGCTTTGGTAGCCATATTATTCAAAGCTCCTCATCCAACGGGCATGAACTACGACATAGAGGGCTCTCAGGAGCACCGCTAATTTATGATAATTCTTTAAGTTGACCGTTTCGCGTTGCCTCTGGCGGAGGCAACTAATTGCCAAGAGCCCCGCGTTGTTGTTATTCGAGGGCCAATGCTCGTAGATAACCTCAGCAAATTCAAGGGGAGCGAAACGGCGATACTCAGACTAAGATCATGGCGTGATGGTATTACAATATGCGCCAACAGCCCATGGCAGTGGTGGCGAGCCACGATTAAGAGGTTGTGAGGAGGCGCTTTTTGCGTGCTAGCATGGTCCAAACCCTCTACCAGCTTGGGACACAAGCAGTTACTCTATCGCGGCAGCAATCCTCGCAGCCGAAACAGTCACTGTGGCACTTCTCGGCACGGCTGATGGGTGCGTGATTATCGCGCTTTTATACTACATTTCAAGGACTTGATGATTCTGAGACAGGCAACTAGGGTAGTGGAGTATGCAATACGAAAATCATCTTTATCAGATATTGGCCCCCAATCCGGCACTGGTTGCCTCGCAGCTGAATCCGGAAGACTTCGCCAAACATTACACCGCCGGTTCTGTTCGCTATTACGCGGCCAAGGTGGTGTTCGCCGAAATCGACATTAACTTTCGCCATCCTTACTTCAAGATCGATGAGGGAATTGCCGGATTAATCCCGCACGAAGACGGACGACCGAAGGCCACCAAGTTCATCTCCACCTACCGGGTGCTTGAGCACACCGATCTCAAGGCCATCAAACGCGTCATACTCAGCACGCCGGAAGGCTATACGCTGCAGCTCAACGCAGCCCCCTACACCAAGACACACGAACCAGGGTATCTGCGGATCTTCGCGGAAATCGCACCGCTTCGAATGCTGGTGCTTTCCCGCCTCGATTTCCCTGCCTTCGGCAAGTACATTACCGATCCGAACTTTCCAAAAGGAGCGCCCAAGCAGCTCTATACGCAAGTGGAGCTTAATATTGAGGAGTTTCTAAAGGATTTCGAGGAGCGTCCCACCATGCATCCTCCTATTCCCGGCCTGCATCCCTCGAAGCTGCGTGAGGCGATCATGGAGATGCGAGCCGACCAGCAGAAGTCCAGTAAGGGGCTACGGCTTGACAGCTCGTTTGATACCATCCCCTATAAGCTCCTTCGTCACGGGTTCATGTTTGCCTCCCAGGAGGAAACCCAGTTCTTCCCGATGCCCTCCCGGTCGGAAATAGAAGCAACCAATTTTCGCTTTTGGCGGGCCATGTGATCTGATATAGAGCAGGTTATAGGCTGCCGGACTTGGGCTTGAGCCGCCGCGGTGGTACGCGACGGTTCAACGCCCTCCTGGGGCAGGCGCACAGTCGGTTTTCTTGCTTCCAGAATCCGCTTGTCACCGTCCAGAATTGTTCCCGGGGACATCAGTGTCCTTATTGAAAGTCTGGTAATATGGTTATTTTCCGGATTATGATTGAGTTTGCTCAAGACGGGGACGGATTTTAACAAGCGCATTAAGAACACCCGTCGTCAGGCCTGCCGTGTGGCCTGAGCTCGCCATTAATCTGCCTTCATCTTTGTTGAGATAGCCGGGGAGATACCCATGAGCCTGAATGCCCTCCTGCCCATCATCTTTGGAGCCATCGGTCTAGTGGCCGCGTACTTCATCTATCAGGCTGTAAAGAAGTACCCCGCAGGGGAAGCCAAGGTGGCGGCGATTAGCGATGCCATCCATCTGGGTGCCATGGTGTTCATGCGCCGTGAATACAAGATGTTAGGTATCTTTTGTGGCGTACTGGTGGTGGTGCTCTACGTATTCCTCGGCTGGAAGACGGCGTTTGCCTTCGTGGTGGGGGCGGTCGCTTCGGCGTTGGCGGGCTACATTGGTATGAATACCGCTACGCGAGCCAACGTGCGCACGACCATCGCGGCGCACACGAGTGGTGTTGCCGAAGCCTTAAAGGTGGCTTTTTTCGGCGGGTCGATTATGGGCTTGGCGGTTGCGTCCCTGGGGCTGCTCGGCCTGGGCACTCTGTACTTGTTCTTCGGAGGGGATCCGGAGACGGCCCATGCAATCCATGGATTCGGTATGGGCGCATCGAGCGTAGCGCTGTTTTCCCGCGTGGGCGGCGGCATCTTCACCAAGAGTGCGGACGTCGGCGCTGATCTGGTGGGTAAGGTAGAGGCAGGGATCCCGGAGGACGACCCGCGCAACCCCGGCGTGATCGCGGACAATGTGGGTGACAATGTCGGCGATGTGGCGGGCATGGGCTCGGATATTTTCGAGTCGTACTGCGGTGCCATGATTGCCACGATTGCCATGGCGTCCACCATGGCGGCGGACGTCATCGACCCGCTCGGGGAACGACAAGCGCTGATGTTTTTGCCGCTCGCGCTGTCCTCCGCGGGCCTGCTTTGCTCCATCGCGGGGATCTGGTTGGTGCGCATTTTCTCCGGCCAGACCCCGGAGCGTGCGCTGCGTGCCGGAACCATTGGCGCGAGTGTGCTCTTTATCGTTCTCGCCTATTTCGTGATCGTCGGCACCGGCGTCAACGGCGACGTCTGGGGGGCTGTCCTGGCAGGGGCCATCGGCGGCATTGTCATTGGCCTCGTGACCGAGTACTACACCTCTGGACGGCCGGTAAGGCATATCGCCTTAGCCGGTGAGACTGGGGCCGCCACGGTGATCATCACGGGGTTTGCGGTGGGCATGCGATCGGTCATCGTTCCTCTGCTCACCATTAGTGCCATCATCTTTATATCCAATTCGCTGGTAGGCCTCTACGGCGTGGGGATCGCGGCCGTGGGCATGCTCGCCACGGTCGGCATCACCATGGCCATCGATGCCTATGGCCCCGTGGCCGACAATGCTGGTGGCATCGCCGAGATGGGCGGCCTTGGCGTTGAGACGCGGCGCATTACCGACTCCTTGGATGAGCTGGGTAACACCACCGCGGCCATCGGTAAGGGATTTGCCATCGGTGCGGCCGCCTTGGCCGCGTTAGCCATCATCACGGCTTACATGGAGAGTGTCTCCCTGCACGTGCCGGGCTTCGAACTCGAGCTGGGCGATCCTATGGTCATCATCGGGTTGTTTATCGGTGGGATCCTTCCTTTCACCATCGCTGCCATGACCATGACCGCCGTCGGCGATGCGGCCTTCGCCATGATTAACGAAATCCGGCGCCAGTTTCGGGAAATCACCGGTCTCCTGGAAGGCACGGCCGAGCCGGACACGGCCCGCTGCGTGGATATTGCCACCACAGCCGCTCTGAAGAAGATGGTGCTACCGGGCGTTCTGGCCATAGCGGCACCTTGGGTTATCGGGTTTGGACTGGGTCCGGCGGCACTTGGCGGGATGTTGGGAGGGGCGCTGCTTGGGTGTGTCCTGCTCGCGTTGACCATGGCCAATGCGGGCGGCGCTTGGGATAATGCGAAGAAGTATGTAGAGAAGGGTAATCACGGCGGTAAGGGCTCTGATACCCATAAGGCGACGGTGGTCGGCGATACCGTGGGTGATCCATTCAAGGATACCTCGGGGCCGTCCATGAATATCCTGATTAACGTGATGGCAATTGTGAGCCTAGTGATCGCACCGGAGCTCGGCGTCAGTCTGCTCGGTTGAGGCTACAGCGAGCGGACGCGCGTGCGAATGCCATCCAGGGTGCACGAAAGCTGCCTTGCGGTCGCGAGATCTACACTACAGCAAAAGCTGCTGCCCCAGCAAACACTGAGGCGGACAATGAAACCCGGCGATGGATCAGTGCCCATCCACCGCCATTCGCTCAAGGTACATTGAACTGAGTCCCAGGCCGAAAGCCGAAGCGTTGCTCCAGATCGAATTCTCTAATCAACCTGTCAACGGCGTCCTGGCCGTGGAGTCGAGAGACTTCTCCTAGGATTAGACGGGCGGAGTTTCGATTGTATCCTCCGCCCATATCTGCCTGCACGGCGAGTAGTTCCCGGGCGCGTTCCAAAGTCATGGTTATCAGGACCTTGGGGAGGAGAGCGGCGCGTCCCGCCGCCCTTCCTTCCCCGGCAGGGGTTAGTCTATGTCTTCAGTTTGTATGAGGCATTGAGCTTCTTTGTTACCGGCGCGTTTTTCAAAATAACGTAGTGTGGTAAACCGCTCTTGTAGGGTGGGTAGTCTTCTCCAAGAATGAGCGGCTGCAGGTATCGGCGACAAGCCTCTGTGATACCGAGTCCATCTTCAGTCACGTACTCTCTTGGCATCATCTTTTCGACATTCGCCACGTCCGCAAGGTTCGCATACCCCACTTCCCAGGCGTACGGATCGTCTGACTTGCGCACGATGGTGGGCATGACGGCGTTTTTCCCCTCAAGCGCCAGCTCCACCGCGGCCTTTCCCATGGCGTAGGCCTGTTCGACATCGGTTTTGGAAGCGATATGGCGAGCCGCGCGTTGCAGATAATCGGCCACCGCCCAGTGGTACTTCAGCCCCAGTTTCTCCTGCACGAGCGCCGCGATTACCGGTGCCACGCCGCCGAGTTGAGCATGTCCAAATGCATCCCGGGTACCGGCTTCGGCGAGGAACTTGCCCTCGGCATTGCGTACGCCTTCGGAGACGACAATGGCGCAATAACCATACTCCTTGACGGCATGCTCCACCTTCGCCAGGAATTTCTCCTGGTCAAAGGTGATTTCTGGAAACAGGATAGCATGCGGCGCATCCCCTTCGTTTTCTGCCGCAAGCCCCCCTGCCGCAGCAATCCAGCCGGCATGGCGCCCCATAACCTCCATAATGAAAACCTTGGTTGAAGTTTTGCACATGGAGGCGACATCGAAGGCGGCTTCGCGGATAGAGACGGCGACGTACTTTGCCACCGAACCGAATCCCGGGCAGTTGTCGGTTATCGGCAGATCGTTGTCTACGGTCTTCGGGATCCCGACACAAACGATGGGATAGCCCATTGTTTCGCTCAGCTGGGAGACTTTATGGGAGGTGTCTTGCGAGTCTCCGCCACCGTTGTAGAAGAAATATCCGATATCATGGGCCTCGAACACCTCGATGAGCCGCTCGTACTCAGCCTTATTTTGCTCTAGGCCTTTGAGCTTAAAACGGCAGGATCCGAATGCTCCGGCCGGCGTATGACGCAGCGCAGCGATAGCGGCATCGGATTCTTGGCTGGTATCGATCAAATCCTCTGTTAAGGCACCGATGATGCCGTTGCGTCCAGCGTAGACATTCGCAATTTGATCGCGGTGCTCGCGGGCGGTCTGGATAGCACCGCACGCCGAGGCATTGATAACTGCGGTCACACCGCCGGACTGGGCATAGAAGGCATTTTTTGCCATTGTGATTCTCCCTTCTTCAAAATGTACTAGCCGTTGAACTTGCCTTTTGACGATCCCTCCAACTGTTGGGAGCGTCGGCGTTCATGGTCTGCCTGCACCTGCAGCAGTGTCACCACGCAATCGGCCACCTCGTCATACTCTTGCTTATCAGGGCGGAACATCCCCAGGTCCCGACCGAAGAAGTGGCACCAGTAACGGTGTTCTCCCACTTTAATGACGACAAAGCTGGTTTGGTTGTAGTCCCAAAACACCGCGGGACAGGATGATATAAGGTTGGGCTTACCCGGCGTGAGACTGACTTCTGTGTCTGCCAAATGCACAGCAACCTCAGAGCGATAACGTTCCTTCAGCGTGGTTTGAATGATCCAGAGCTCGGTGTCCGTAAAATCCGCTATTTTTGTCATGGTGCGAATCGCCTCGCTTACCTCGCTCAGTGGTCTGCGCTCGTTAGCTTAACGGGATGGTTGCCGTCATCGCAAGATAAGTCGCTTACGGCTGAGGCGACATTGCCGCCGCTTGAGTCGAAAACACACCGCCTGGAGCCAGGGTTGGCTATTTACGGCCAGGAGCGGGAAGCTAAAGTTAATCACTGGCATTAGCGTTGTTCAATAACAGTCGCTCACCGGCCAGATCGGGTTTTGGCTCGCCGGGGTGCTGTGCTCAGTCTGATGGAGGCGTTGGGAACCAACCTCCAGAAGGGGTATCTTAGAATTACCGATGAGACGAACACGGTCTATTGGCCTTACTTCGAGGCGAGTACTTGCGCTGAGCCTTGCGACGATACTGATGGTCTCGCGTGAGGGTGCAGCCGAAATTTCACTGCCGGACATCGGCGATCCTTCCGGTGCTGTCCTGTCACAGGTGGACGAGCAGGCACTGGGGGAAGCTTTCATGCGCGAGATGCGTGCTCGGCTGGACATCGTGGACGATCCCGAGATTGCAGACTATGTGCAGTCGTTGGGTTATCGACTGGCCTCGCGAAGTGAGATGCGCGACGTACGATTCCATTTTTTTGTGATCGCGAGCCCCGTCATCAATGCTTTCGCCGCACCGGGGGGATTTATTGGGATCAATGCCGGCTTGATCGAAGCGACCACGTCAGAAAGCGAATTAGCAGCGGTGATTGCGCACGAAATCGCCCATGTCACCCAGCGACATCTGGCGCGCTCAATCGAGCTCGCAGGTAACATGACGCTGCCCGCCTTGGCCGGGATAATTGCTGCCATTGCGCTCGGCATTGCCGGTGGCGGACAAGCGGGGGCCGCGGCGGCAGCGGCCATTACCGCTGGGCAGGCTCAGCTGCAGCTCAACTTCTCCCGCTCGAATGAGCAGGAAGCGGATCGATTGGGTATGCAGATCCTCTACGCGTCGGGATTCGATCCACAAGCCATGTCGACATTTTTCGAGCGCCTGCAGCAGTCGCAGCGCTACTTCGCGAAGCCCCCTGAATTCCTTTCGACCCACCCTGTCACGGGCTCGCGAATCGCTGATTCCCGCAGCCGCGCTGAGCAGTTTCCCTATCGCCAGTATGTTGATAGCGTTGCCTATCAGCTGATCCAAGCCAAGCTGCGGGTGATTGCCAACGGTGATCCGCAGCAAGCGGTGCAGTATTTTGCCGAGGCCAAAGAAGAGGAGCAACCCCGAGTCAGGATGGTGACCCGCTATGGGTACGTTCTTGCTCTTTTGAGGGCAGGACATGCAGAGCGTGCACGGGCCGAGCTCCGAGAGTTATCGCCTGCCGATATGGAGGCACAAATACCGTTGCAGATTGCGGCTGCCCGGGCAGAGCTCGAGCTTGGGAAAGTGGACGAGGCGCTGCGTATATACCGAGAAGCAACTAGTCTGTATCCCAACGATCGGGCCCTGACCTATGGGTATGCCGAGGCATTACTGCGCGCCGACCAGCCAACCGAAGTGCTGGCGCTGGTAGAGCGCTACCGCAGGCATTATCCTTTGGATGCTGTTCTGTTTAAAGCCTTGGCCGAGGCACATGCCGAGCTCGGTAATCAGGTTGAAGCTAAAGTTGCGCTAGCGGAGCATTACTATCTCAGTGGCCAGCTGGATGCTGCCATCGAGCAGATGCGACTGGCACAGAAGATGCCGAAGAACGATTTTTACCGACGCGCACGAGTAACGGCACGGTTGAGCGAGTTCGAAGAGGAGCAAGCGCAGCGGGCAGAAAAGTAGCGGATTTGGAAAATAGGCTGCATCGGATTGATTCAAAGAATGGACGAGATTGCCGATGGTGGAGAGACCGATTCAGGAGAGAGTTGGGAGCCAAAACTCATGACCGCCATGCGGCAAGACATTGTGCTGACGACGAGTGATGTGTTGAGCAATGCAGAGACGAGGACGCCCTATGGGGCGCTGCCAGGGGAGGGTCGCCGACTTCGTTTATTGAGCTACAACATTCAGACGGGCATCGCCTCCCAGCGATACCGGCACTATATCACCCAGGGATGGAAGCACGTTCTCCCCCATGCTAGCCGCTGGTACAATTTGGATCGCATCGCCAGGGCGCTCGGGTCTTTTGACATTGTGGGACTTCAGGAAGTCGACTCGGGTAGCCTGAGAACAGGCTTCATAAATCAGACTAAGTATGTCGCTGAGCAGGCAGGCTTTCCTTTTTGGCATTGCCAGACCAATCGTCGCCTAGGCAAGTTTGCCCAGCACAGTAATGCTCTTCTGTCTCGGCTCACGCCCAGTGAGTTGATGGAGCAGCCGCTACCAGGTCTGCCGGGACGTGGCGTATTGATAGCGCGCTTGGGATCCGGAGTCGATGGGCTGGCCCTTTTCGTACTTCATCTGGCCTTGGGTAGGCGAACGCGCCTTAGGCAGATCGCTTATCTTGCGGATCTGGTGAATGAATATACCCATGTCATTGTGATGGGGGATCTCAATTGTGGGATTGCGAGCCAGGAGATTAAGCAGTTATTGCGTGATACCGATTTGCAATCACCACAGGATAATCTTAATACCTTTCCGAGCTGGCAACCGCGCTGGCGTCTGGATCATATCCTTTTATCCCCGGGAATTGACATTGAGAAAGCTTACATCCCGGCTTGGATGTTTTCCGACCACCTTCCGATAGCCATGGATGTCGTTATTCCGAGCGGGGTTGGGCTGCCACCAATGGGTGTGCCCGACGAGGTTGCCGCTTCGCTCCACAAAGCAAGCACGGCCAGATAAGGAGTGCGGCCTTTCCCGGTCAGCGCTCGAGACATTCTGACAACGACGACGGTCTTCTCAAGGCCGTTGATCGATGGCATCGGCTATTGAGCCGTAGATCGGGAAGATGTTATCGAGACGCGCAATACGCAGTACCTGCATTGCCGACTTGCTAACGCTGACCAGTGCGAATTCCAGTTGTTTTCGATTGGCGGTTTGGAGACCTTCCACCAGGCTTGCAATACCGGAGCTGTCGATATACTCCACGTCAGCCATTTCTACCAGAACATGGTCGTTACTCTCTACGCAGGCGAGGATTTGCTTTCTTGCTTCCGAAGAGCAGCTAAGGTCCAACTCGCCCGATAGCGAGATGATAGTATAGGATCCTTCTTTCCGAATCGGATACTCCACGATTCGTTCCTCTATGCTCAGTCGCTTTGGGTACAGCGCACCAGCCTCTATTGCCGAGCGGGTGACAACTTTTTGCGCAAGCTCAATGGCTGATGTGCTGGTTGGCCACGGTGGCCTTGTGCTTCCCGTGGCTAAGGGGATGAGAGCCGCTCAGAAGCTGTTTTAAAACCTGCTGCGCTTGAGAGCGGCGCAACGTGCGGCGTGCACCCCGGCGCCCGCAGTAATTGCGAGCATTATCGGCAGTTGCTCTGGTTCCTGAAATACGAGCGTCAAGAGGCGGTGCCTGTATGCTCTATGAACTGCACCGAGAGCCAACGTGGAAGACCGGGATCACCGCAAGCAGTCAAAGAGAGAGGCATCGCGGTTGTTTAATGCTCCCACGAGGACAGGGCGGTACTTGACCCGAAGGCTGCTTGCAGACACTGCAGCATATCGTTCCTTACCTGGATCTCCATATCAATGAGCTCCTGAATGCTGAGCAGTATCCGTTCACTCAGATCGGCAGCGATCTCCATCTGCAGGGAGAGGAAATCCATGGGATCCTTAGCATCTGCCAAGGCCTGCGACTCATTTCTAGCGGCCTCAAGCCATGCTTCAATGGCAGTGGATCTCTGTTGAACGACCCGTTCCTGGGTCTGCCTCAGAATCTCATTCACTTCGAGCGCAAGCTCCATCGCGCCCTTGTGTGTCTCGAACACCTGGCGGTAGAGACTGGTATTCGCGTCATGCATAGCGAAGTTCTCAAGGCTGATCAATGATATTGCTGCACTGCAGCATAATCCCCCAAGGCCGAATTGTCAACCACAAAAATGACTCTGACAGAAGCGCGCGACTTGAAGCGGGAGGCGGCCGACATTTTCCGGTCTCGGCCGCTGTGGCCGTGACGTAGGGTTGTATCAGAACCTCGCGGCAGAACAGCAGAAACAGGGGCCAGCTTGGAGTTCGGCTACGGCGATCGGGTGTATTCACTCGAGGGCGTATGTGACCGAAACCTGCACCTGAAAGGAGGTTTCCCCCGGCATGATGGGGACTTCGGCATGGGCCACCGCGGCGCGCTCTAACAACGGGACGGGCGGTGGCGCTTGGGCGACATTCTCGCGAATCAGCAGTGGGCGTCCAAGCCGTGTGCCCGCTGCGTTAGCATACACCTCGGCCTTATGTTTCGCGTCTGCCAACGCCGCGCGGCGTGCCTCATCGAGAAGTCTCGATGGATCGGCGACTCCCATGCGTACCCGGCTCAGGATATTGCCACCGGCTTCTACGAGTCGACTAAGGATCTCCCCAAGGCGGCTCAGATCTCGGATTTTTACTGCCACTTGGTTTCTCACCTCGAATCCGGTGATCTGTGGTGATCGCTTTTCCTGGAACTGGTATTGGGGGTGAAGGGAAATGTTCTGGGTGCGAATATCGCGCTCGGGGATGCCAAGCTTACGTAGTTCCATAAGTAGTTTGGCTACAGTCTCACTATTGACTTTCAACGCCGCGGCAGCGGTCTGCGCCTGGCTAACGACGCCGGCCTCCAATTCGGCCATATCAGGCTTGGCGAACGCTTCCCCCGAACCCGAGACCTCGATCGAGGGAATAGGCGCGGTGTGTTGCGCTATCGCCAAGGCAATCGCTGGCCACCAGCATAAGGATCCTAGGAAAAGTTTGTGCATAATTTCCTTTGCCACCCCTCATTTGAGTGGCCATCGGTTAGCCAGCTGTCAGCAATCCGCTAGTGCTTGATAGCTACGCTGAATCGCAAAAACACCCTCTTAGACCTTCCACATCCTCAAGGCGCCTTTCCAATCGAGCCGTTTCAGGCGCTCCATAACTTCCTCACGCTTCTCGAAGAGGGCATGTCCCGCCATTGGCAGAAAGATTTCTTCCTCCTTCTCATGATGTCGGTCCATGATCTGCCTTAAACGTAAGAATTCCTCCAACACGCGCGCGGCGTGCTGTTGCTGAAAAGCCAAAGAGATGCTGCGCAGCAGGTCTCGCATCTGATCGTGCTCCCCCCGCAGAGAGTGGGTAGGACATTGGGGAGAATGAACCAAGTTTTCATACGCTGGGAAAAGCACTTGCTCCTCTGCCAAAAAATGTCCCTTCAATAGGGCAAGGAGGTCTCGCAGCATCTTCCCGGCGCGCTGCCAGTCGCCGACTCTCACAGCCTCCTCGCATTCGAGGAGCAGCGTCTCATAGTGCCGGTGATCGTGTAATAGCCATGCGTGGGTTGCGTTCATGTTGCCGCCTATTTTGCTCCTAAGTCGAGCGGGCGCCAACGGGTGTCATAAAGATCGTGAATAATCGAGCTCTGAAATGATGAGCTGGTGAGGCCCCATGGTGGCCCGCGGGGTGTCAAGTTAGGAAGGCTTGTTACGCAGGCTTTGCTCGCGCTGCAAAAGGGTCATCTCAGTTGGGACGCAAATTTATTTCCGCTGAGCCGGTAAGCCTACTTCCTTGGCTGCGGCATCCTAGTGAATGGCTGTCTGCGCGCTTGCTCGGCAATGACTCAAGCGAATACCGGCTGCGGAACTGCCCCTGCGCTCTCGTGCACCGCTTCCCGCAAGCAGCATTTGGCCGCCTTTGCGCATCGACCGCACTGACTGGCGACTCCTGTCATCTCACGGAGATCTCGCATTGATCTGGCTCCCTGCGATACTGCCTGCCTTATGTCACTATCGGTGACGACCTTGCAAATGCAAATGTACATCTCATAAAGACTCTGCAACTATCTAATGACATAGCGTACTATTAATGCGAATAATAGAATGAACGATAATTATTTGCAACTAAAACCGCAGACATCCTCCGTGAACGCCCCGCCTGTTCCCTAGCGGAGGCTCAAGAAAGCCGGCGCGCGCCTTTTCACATGCTGCGCTGGCAGGTTAGCAGCCAAATGAACTGCCATGATTTCGGCGCCAAGACAACCGTAGCCTATGCAGAGCCAAGCTCCCTGAACGCATTTGCAGCTTGGGGTATTGAGTCAGTGCTAGGCTGCGAACGCACCCGGCTACGCCGGAGATCGCAACATTTTTTCCACCTCTCCTCGATGCAGCTCTTCCTCTGCGATGAGGCGACGAGCGTACTCCTCAAGGAGCACAGACCGGTCTGAGACCTGGCTCAAGAGATCCCGGTAGGCTGCGATAGCATCGGCCTCATGGGCCAAGGATTCTTGCAATATAGCGCCCACATCGTGTTGATGGGTTTCAAGCAATGGGCCAATGCCCAGCGATGGATGCTCTCCGAGCTGAGTTATCAGCTCCCCGGCATCCTGGGCGTGAAGCAGGCCCTCGCTGGCCTGATCCCGCAGCCACGAGACAATTGGGATGCGCCCGTAACCGAAAATCATGAAAGAATAGTGGGTATAGCGTACCACGCCTGCGAGCTCTAACTCCAAGATGCGGTTTAATGTCGAAACGACAGCGGCTTTGTCAAAATCCCCTTCGCTCATCGCGCTTGCTCTCCTTTTATATGTTAGTGCGACTTTCGAGCCGACCATGTACCATAGCCTGTCGGCTCGGGCCCCATTGACCTACACTGTGGCTGTTCCCCTCAGGTGCTCACATGTTGGCTTGCAGGTAGTTCTGCAGCCCTATTTTATCGATAAGCTCCAGCTGAGTTTCTAGCCAGTCGATGTGTTCCTCCTCGGACTTGAGGATGTCATGAAAAAGACCGCGACTTACGAAGTCACCACTGGACTCGCAGTAAGCAACAGCTTCTACTAGGAGTGACCGCGCATCTACTTCTAGGGCAAGATCGTTTTGCAGTAGTTCTGGAACGTTCTCGCCGATTCGCAGCTTGCCGATGTCTTGCAAATTGGGTAGGCCTTCAAGAAACAAAATCCGCTCCATCAACTCATCCGCATGTTTCATTTCATCGATGGATTCGTGGTGCTCATGCTCGTTGAGCCGGTTCAATCCCCAGTTTTTCAGCATGCGCGCGTGCAGAAAGTACTGATTGATTCCCGTAAGCTCGTTCTTGAGCGCATTGTTCAAAAATTCGATAACCTTACGGTCGCCTTTCATTGATCTCTCCTTCTCAGCGTTTCGGGGGGGAACTATACCTGTTTCTTGCCGAGTAGAGCAGTGCTCGTGACTTTTCGATCGGGTTAGGGCTGGAGCACGCGCTCCAGGTTACCTCAGAAGTGAAATCATTGGCGGGATAAGTTTTGCTTAGGCGCTTGCGGGAAGCTTCTTTCTCTAGACTCTATCGTGCCGTGGGTGCATTGTGAGAACGATTCAAGGCTTGGTTTTGCAGGGCGCTGCCAGTATAGTTTCGCCAGCTGCGCAATGCCGCTATGGCAAGCGCAGTGGTTTTTAAAACAGGGTTTTAAGGTTGTCGTAAGGCTAACAGCACCGCGAATACTCAGCATTGTGCAAGCAGCCCTAGCGGTGACTAGAGATGGGGCGATGATCTGCGCCGCAGGCCTTGCCTTAGTGAAAAAAACATGTCGGGATGTTACCAGCCGGGGATAGCGGGATGAGCAAACGAACCGCGCTTTACTCGTGGCATGTTGCGGCCGGGGCAAAAATGGTGGATTTTGCCGGATGGGAGATGCCGCTGCATTATGGTTCCCAGATGGATGAGCACCACTGCGTTCGCAGAGCAGCTGGCATGTTCGATGTGTCTCACATGACGGTTGTGGACGTTTCGGGAGCCCGTGCGCTTGCGTTTTTGAGATATCTCCTGGCCAATGATGTGGCGCTTTTGGAAAAACCGGGTAGGGCATTGTACAGCTGTCTGCTAAACGACGCCGGCGGCATTCTCGATGACTTGATTGTTTACTCGCTGGCTGAGGGCCGCTTTCGATTGGTGTCCAATGCGGCGACGCATGCAAAGGTTGTCGCTTGGATGACTCGCCATGGTGGCCCTTTCGGCATAGACATTGCCGAACGCCCCGATCTTGCTCTCATCGCCGTGCAGGGACCGTTGGCTCGAGAGCGCGTGTTGAGTGTGCTAAATACGGATTTGCGG
Organism: Gammaproteobacteria bacterium; assembly: GCA_049282355.1. GTDB lineage: Bacteria > Pseudomonadota > Gammaproteobacteria > HK1 > HK1 > JAGTVB01. The sequence goes on from JBAPTW010000437.1 coordinate 18,375, forward strand.
ATGCGCACATCCACTCTGGCCTCATTTCAAGCGGCTTGGAAAGGAGAAAGCTTGGTTGCCCGGACCGGCTACACCGGTGAAGACGGCTTCGAAATCATGATTCCCCGGGAAAGAGCGCTCGATCTCATGCAAGCCCTATGGGCACAGGATGTGAGCCCAGCGGGGTTGGCGGCGCGAGACACGCTGCGTTTGGAGGCAGGGCTGAATCTTTACGGAGCCGATATGGATGAATCGGTTACACCGCTTGAATCGGGCCTGGGATGGACGGTGGCGTGGCAACCCGAAGATCGGGACTTCATTGGCCGTGAGGCGCTTGAGGCACAGCGTGCTCAAGGAGTGCGGTGGAAACGTGTCGGGCTCCTGCTTCAGGCGGCAGGTGTCATGCGTGCTCACCAGCGCATACTGACGGCCGAAGGTGGTGAAGGGGTAGTAACGAGTGGCGGATTCTCACCTACGCTCAAGCGAAGCATTGCTTTGGCTCGAGTACCGGCAAATACCTCCCAAGAGCGGGGCGTGGTGGAGATTCGCCGGCACCGCCAGCCGATACGTCTGGTCAAGCCCCCCTTCGTGCGCCACGGGAAACCCTGCTTCGGCGCTGCTGCCTAATTTTCTCCTGCAGACCCGTTTTGGGTCATTTGCGAAGTGTCGTTCTACCAACATGACGAAAAATAGGGGAAGCTTATGAGCAATGTTCCTGAAGAGCTGCGCTATGCCAAGACCCACGAATGGGTTCGCCAGGAGGATGACGGTACCTTGGTTATGGGTATTAGCGATCACGCCCAAGAGCTGCTCGGTGATCTCGTGTACGTGGAACTTCCCGAAGTCGGTCGTACGGTGCAGGCACGTGAGGAATTTGCCGTCGTGGAATCGGTCAAGGCGGCAGCAGATGTCTATGGTCCGGTAACAGGCGAGGTTGTGGCAATCAATGAATTGCTGGTTGATTCCCCCGAGGTGATCAACCGAGATCCTTACGGCGAGGGCTGGATGGTTCGCATTAAGCCGGAATCCTCCGAGGAGCTCGCCAGCCTCCTGGATGCCGCCGCCTATAGCGCATTGGCAACAAGCGAGGAAGACTGATCAGGATCCCTTGCTTGGTGGCGCTATCGGCGAACAATAGCGCTGCGCTGCGATGGTAAGCGCATCTGTCTTTGAGACGGCTTCTTAAGGAGTTATTAGCCCGTGCCCTTTATCCCGCATACCGATGAGGAGCTCACGGCGATGCTTTCGGCAGTGGGCGTGCATTCCCTTGAGGACTTATTTGATGAAATCCCGCCGGCACTTCACGCTGGAAGACTCGAGGGTATTCCCAATGCACTGAGCGAAATGGAGCTGACTCGGCTGATGCGGGATCGGGCGCAACAGGATGCAGGCGCGCTGTGTTTTGTCGGCGCCGGGGCGTATGACCACCACATCCCCGCCGCGGTCTGGGAGCTGGTCACGCGTGGTGAATTCTACTCTGCCTATACGCCTTATCAGGCCGAAGCGAGTCAAGGCACCCTCCAGATCGGCTATGAATTCCAAACCATGGTGGCCAGCCTCATGGGACTCGAAGTGTCCAATGCCTCGCTTTATGACGGAGCTTCGGCGCTCGCCGAGGCGGTCCTCATGGCGGTGCGTTTGCACCGCAAGTCGAGATATGTCGTAATGCCCTCGACGGTAAATCCGATTTACCGATCCGTTGCAAGAACAATCGCGCACCGCCAGTCTATTGAATTCGTAGAGCTGCCTTTCGACAGCCAGGGAGGCCATATTGCACCAGAATGTTTGCGCCAGTTGGATGGCCGCTCCTATGCGGCGTTGGTGGTGCCGCAACCTAATTTCTTTGGGATCTTGGAAGAAGTGGATTCCCTCACGGACTGGGGGCATGCAAATGGGATGTTCGTGATTGGGCTAGTCAATCCCATTGCCATGGCTTGGCTGACCCCGCCTGGGCAATGGGGCACGAAGGGAGCGGATATTGCCTGTGGTGAGGGGCAACCGCTGGGAGTCCCGCTTTCCTCTGGCGGCCCGTATTTTGGTTTTATGGCGAGCAAAAGCGCCCATGTTCGCCAACTGCCAGGGCGTATCGTCGGGCGCACCGTCGACCTGGAAGGCCAACCCGGTTTCACGCTGACCTTGCAGGCCCGCGAGCAACACATCCGCCGGGCGAAGGCGACATCAAATATCTGCACCAACCAAGGACTGTTAGTGACCGCGGCCACAATCTATATGGCGATACTGGGGTCAGAGGGGCTCAGGCGCGTGGCAAGAGCTTGTCATGAAAATTGTCTTTCGTTAGTGCAGCGGCTGACGGCTATCGATGGCGTCGAGCGGGTGTTCGAGCGCCCGTTTTTCCATGAAGCCGTGCTTCGCCTGCAGGCACCGGTCGCCGAGGTATTGCGATCGCTTGCCGCCTACAATGTGCTCGGGGGCTATGATGCAGGGCGATATTTCTCCCAATTGACGAACGGCTTGATGGTGTGCGCGACCGAACAGCGCACGGCACCCGATATCGAGAGCTACGCGGAGCTGTTAACGCGGATCATGGGACACCGTACGGCCACGAGGTGTCCTGTTCAACCAAAAATCTAATTCAGATTAGATTTTATTCACCTGTAAAAAGGAGAGCGCTATGGCGACAGTCACACTCCAAGGCGAACCAATTAATACCAATGGCGATCTGCCGGGAATTGGCAGCGAAGCGCCGGGCTTTAGGCTGGTCGACAAGCGGCTGAAGGAGGTCGGCCTGGAGAATTTTGCGGGTAATAAGAAACTGCTGAACATTGTCCCGAGCCTCGATACACCGGTCTGTGCGACGTCGACGAAGAAGTTCAACGACTATGCACGCGATCACAGCGACACGACATTTCTTATTATTTCGGCCGATCTGCCTTTTGCGCAGGCGCGCTTTTGCGGCGACGAGGGACTGAAAAACGTGGTCACTTTGTCCATGATGCGCTCTCGGGATTTTGCTCGGGATTACGGGGTATTGATTGAGGATGGCCCTCTGGCGACTTTGTCGGCACGCGCTATTGTGGTGCTGGACCGGGAGAACAAGGTGGTTTACACGGAGCTGGTTCCCGAGATCGGCGATGAACCAGATTACGAAAAGGCCCTGGCGGCGCTGTAGACGAGCATTGAGAAATCCCCCCTTGGATGGTTAAGCGTTGCTGATCTTCGAATTGTCCCGCGCGGGGCGGTGTACCGCAACCCAAAGGCTGCCTTTGGCGGAAACGCAGATTGCTATTCCGGAACGTTTTCTGCGCACGCAGCCGCCCCTTTTGCCCGAGGTATCAGAGTTGCAAGCAGTGCGCCATTACACCCGGCTTTCGCAACGCAATTTCTCGGTCGACACGCATTTTTATCCGCTCGGCTCTTGCTCTATGAAGTACAACCCCCGGGTTGCCAATACACTTGCCATGTTGCCAGGGTTTCGGGAGCGCCATCCGGCGGCACCGCCCTCCCACAGTCAGGGCGTCCTGGCGTGCCTCTTCGAGTTGCAACAATACCTACAGGAGATTACCGGTACGGTGGCCGTCTCGCTAGCGCCAATGGCGGGAGCTCAGGGGGAATTCGCTGGCGTTGCCATGATTAGGGCCTATCATGAATCGCGGGGTGATGCAGCGCGCCGTGAGATTTTGGTGCCCGATGCCGCCCACGGTACCAACCCGGCGAGCGCTGTGATGTGTGGTTATCGGGTCGTGGAGGTACCTACCAATGCGCAAGGCGACGTTGATCTGGATGCCTTACGCGCCCGTGTCGGGCCTCGCACGGCCGGCATCATGCTCACCAATCCGTCCACGCTCGGCGTTTTTGAACGGCGCATTCTTGATATCGCAAAAACCATCCATGACGCCGGCGCCCTTCTCTATTACGATGGTGCCAATCTAAACGCCATACTGGGTAAAGCGCGCCCAGGGGATATGGGGTTTGATGTCGTGCATCTGAATTTGCACAAAACCTTTGCCACCCCACATGGCGGAGGCGGGCCGGGCGCTGGCCCCGTGGCTGTTGCAGAACGACTGCGGCCGTTTCTGCCCGTTCCCCTTGTCGGTTATGACGGCCATGAGTACCGCTGGCTTACCGAGGCGGATTGTCCTCAGACCATTGGCCCACTCTCAGCGCATGGCGGTAATGCTGGCGTGCTGCTGCGAGCCTATGTTTATATTCGCTTGCTGGGGTGGGAGGGGTTAGCGCGGGTGGCCCGCTATGCGACCTTGAACGCCAACTACATGGCGGCAAAGTTGCGCGCGGCAGGCTTTGATCTGGCCTATCCAGGCCGGCGCGCTAGCCATGAGTTCATTGTGACATTAAGGCGGCAGGCGCATGAGCTTGGCGCGACGGCGATGGATTTTGCCAAGCGGTTATTGGATTACGGTTATCATGCGCCGACGACCTACTTTCCCCTGCTGGTGCCTGAATGCTTGCTGATCGAGCCCACCGAAACGGAAAGCAAGGAAACCATCGATGGCTTTATTGAGGCGATGTGCCAAATTGAACAGGAGGCCCGCCAAGGCATCGAGTTTTTGAAAGCCGCCCCCTATACGCTGCCCGTGCGTCGCTTGGACGATGTCCGAGCAGCGCGGCAGCTCGACCTCACTTGGTCGGCGGAGCGAGAGACAGATGCCGATTTTCCTTCGCCATCCGAAGGACAGGTAGACACGATTCTAGTGCAGAAGTCGCCACCTTCCGTGCCATTGCGTCGACGAGGGTAAGGTGCTGTCATGAACACAGAGGCCGTGCCCGCTCTCCACAGACGGGGCAGTGAGGATCTTTGCGCAGCCGCAGAGTCCGCCACTCCATCTGTAGCGCATCAAACAGCATCACCCGGCCCGTGAGGCGGCTACCGAGCCCCAGGAGGAGTTTCAATGCCTCCACCGCTTGCAGACTGCCAATAACGCCCAGCAGCGGCGCCAGCACGCCGAATGCTCCGCAAGACTCCTCGGCTCCCGACTCGTCTGTGTAGAGGCAACGGTAGCAGGGACTATCCGGGCGCGCCGGCTCGAAGGCTGTAATCTGGGCCTCCATACGGATGGCGGCTCCGGAAACGAGCGGTGTCTGCGTGTTCACGCACGCACGATTAAGCTCAAAACGTGTCTCAAAGTTGTCGCTGGCATCCACAACCACATCCGCACGTGCAACCTCCTGCCCCAAATCGTCGTCATCCAACGCTCTCGGTAGCGCCGTTACCCTGATGTCGGGATTGATCTCCAGCAACCGATCGCGAGCTGACTGCACCTTATGGCGCCCCAGATCCGAAGTACCATGAATGATTTGCCTCTGAAGATTGGAGAGCTCGACGTGATCAAAATCCGTTAACGTCAGATGGCCTACCCCGGACGCTGCCAGATACATGGCCGCGGGCGAACCGAGACCGCCAAGGCCGACGATTAACGCCCGAGAGCCAAGTAATCGGCGTTGTCCCTCGAGACCGATTGACGCCAGCTGAATGTGTCGGCTGTAGCGGGTGAGCTGCTGCGGGTTCACGGCGCGACAGCCTCGGCAAATCGTTGGCTCCCAGCATAATCACGGTGGTCGGTAACGCCTTGATAGCCTAAGCCCTGCAGCAAGGCACAGACTTGCGGACCCTGATCATAGCCGTGCTCCAGGAGCAGCCGCCCGTTGCGTACGAGATACGCGCGTGCCTGGCGGGCAATGAGCCGAATCTGCGTGAGGCCATCCGGCCCACCGACCAGCGCGGAGCGCGGCTCGAAACGCAAGTCACCACGCTCTAAGTGGGGATCGCTGTCGGCGACATAAGGAGGGTTAGAGAGGATCATTTGATAGCCTCGATCGCCGAGGGCGGCAAACCAATCGCCCAAGGAGAAACAAATGTTACCTAAGCCCAGTCGTGCGGCGTTTTGCCTGGCTACAGCGAGAGCCCCGGCGGAGTTATCGGTAGCCAGGATCTGACAAGCAGGACGCTCTGTTGCGATCGCCAATGCGATGGCGCCACTGCCGGTTCCAAGGTCCGCAATGCGCCAGGTAGCGGTGGGTGGAACAAGTGCGAGCGCTGCCTCGACTAAGCACTCCGTCTCCGGTCTTGGTATGAGGGTAGCGGGCGTTACCTCGAGGTCAAGAGACCAAAACTCCCGCCGCCGCACGATATAGGCTAAGGGCTCACCCGCTGCTCGGCGGCGACAAAGTGCTTCGAAGCGCTGATATTGCGCAGTAGTTATAAGGCGCTCTGGCCAAATGTAAGCGTAGTGGCGGGATTTATTGATGCTATGCCCAAGCAGCATCTCTGCCTCGACGCGGGCGGCGTCCGAGGTTGGGGCCAATGCACGCACGGCCCACTCCAGGGCCACACGCACGGAGGTAGCGGTGGTCATGCTTTTCGGCAAGCGCAGATCCAGCGCAAGCGTTAGTCGCTTAGCGCCGCCAATTGCGCCGCCTGATGTTCGCTGATGAGGGGGTCAATCAATGGATCCAGCGTACCTTCCAGCACATCTGACAGCTGATAAAGCGTGATATTAATGCGGTGATCCGTGATGCGTCCCTGGGGAAAGTTATAGGTGCGGATGCGCTCGGATCGGTCACCGCTGCCGACAAGGCTACGCCGTGTGGCGGCCCGATCTTGCGTCTGTCGATCACGTTCCGCCGCAAGCAGCTTGGCGCGCAACAACGATAGGGCGCGCGCGCGATTCTTGTGCTGTGAGCGCTCGTCCTGGCATTCCACCACGGTGTTTGTGGGAAGGTGCGTGATGCGGATGGCAGAGTCCGTTTTGTTGACATGTTGCCCTCCGGCCCCCGAAGCACGATAGGTATCGATCTTGAGGTCGCTCGGATTAAGCTCCACGTCGTCGATTTCCGGGAGCTCGGGCAGCACGGCCACGGTACAGGCCGACGTGTGGATCCGACCCTGGGATTCGGTTTCCGGCACCCGCTGGACGCGGTGGGTTCCGGATTCGAACTTGAGCCTGGAATAGGCGCCTTGCCCGATGAGACGCAGGATGGCCTCTTTATATCCGCCATGTTCTCCAAGATGCTCGGTCATCACCTCGATTTGCCAGCCGCGCAATTCAGCATAGCGCGCATACATACGCAATAGATCACCGGCAAAAAGCGCGGCCTCATCCCCACCGGTGCCGGCGCGAATTTCAACAAAGATATTGCTCTGATCGGCCGGATCGGTTGGCAACAGCAGTCGCTGGAGCTTCTGCTCAAGGGTGACGCATTGCGCCTCGCCTTGGCGCAGCTCTTCTTCAGCGAGCATACGCATGTCGGGGTCGCGATCACGCAATATCTCGCGCGCACTGGCGATGGATGCCTGCACGCTCCGATATTGGCTGTAGCACTCCACTACCGGTCGTATTTCGGCATATTCCTTAGACAGCGCACGAAATTGGTCTTGATCTGAAATGATCTCCGGTCGTCCAAGGAGGGCGTTGACCTCTTCCAATCGGCTGCTCAACGTCTCTAGCTTTTGATGGATAGATGACTTCATAAATGGGGATGCCGTCGTCGTGGATCGGAAAGCCCAAACAATACCTGAATCGCATCGGCCAGCTCCGCATGCCCCTCCGATCCCGCTTGGCGCAACTTCACTGTTGGCGAGTGGATAAGTTTATTAGTCAAGGCATTGGCGAGGCGATTGAGGACCTCGTCGGGGGGGTCGCCAGCGGCGAGTCGGCGCTGTGCCCAGCGCACGCTGTCATCCCGGATAGCCTCGGCATAGTCTCGAAATGCACAAATGGTGGAAACCATATCCAAGGTTCCGAGCCAACCCATAAAATGGCTGACTTGAGTGTCAATGATCTCTTCGGCCTTACGAGCGGCCTCGTGTCGGGATTGAAAGCTCTCTCTAATAACCGCCCCCAGGTCGTCGATTGAGTAAAGGTAGATATCCTCAAGCATGCCAACCGCCGGGTCGATATCTCGGGGAACCGCAATATCCACCATGAAAACCGGACGGTGTTTGCGCCTTCGAATGGCCTGTTGCACCTCGCGAAGGCCAAGCACTGGGGTCTCGCTCGCTGTCGACGAGATGACGATATCTGCCTCCGCGAGGTGCGCCGGGATCTCGTCCAGGGCGATGGCGTAACCTCCGAACTCCGTCGCCAGTCGGTGCGCGTTTTCCAGTGTGCGATTGGCGATAACCAATCGTCCCAAGCCGGACTTGACGAGGTGACGAGCCGAGAGCTCGATAGTTTCTCCGGCACCGATGAGTAGGGCTGTGTAGGGGGAGAGATCGCCAAAAATCTGCTGTGCGAGCCGCACCGCAGCAAAGGCCACTGACACGGGACTCGATCCGATGGTCGTATCGGTGCGGATACGCTTAGCGACAAAAAAGGCATGCTGAAAAAGCCGCCGAAGCACTTGCCCAATGGTGCCGATCTTCAAGGCTCGGCGATATGCCTCTTTCACCTGCCCCAGAATCTGGGGCTCTCCTAGAATCAAGGAATCCAGTCCACTTGCCACACGCAAAATGTGACGTACGGCCGACTCCGATCGGTGAACGTAGACATAACGGTGGGCTTCGGCGGTGCTTAAGCTTCCTACCGCCGTGAACCACTCGAAAGCATGGTTACCATTGGCCGCATCCACGCCGCAGTAAAGATCCGTACGATTGCAGGTGGAGAGAATGGCAGCCTCCTCCACACCCTCACAGGTAGTGAGCTCGCTCAGGGCACTGCTCAAGCGTTCTGGCGGAAAGCTCACCCGCTCGCGCACGGCGAGAGGCGCGCTTTTGTGATTAACGCCAAGCACAATAAGTGACATAGGTCCTGGGCAATCATGAGCCAACAGAGCATGATCGGACATTGTTTTCTCGAATACAAGCAATGCCACTCACCACTATTACGTGCAGTACGTGACTGGGGTATATTACAAAACAAAGCCTGCCCCTAAGCAGTCTATTCGATTAGGAGCCCCCCGTTTTTACTGGCTAAGACGAGATGAGGTCAATACGCTATGAGGCTGCTTCCGCTTGTCACTCGTTCACTTGATTTCTCGCCCCGGTCACGACTCAGGGGCGTATCTTTGCTGGCCACATATCTAGGGTGCTTCGCATTCGTCCTCTCAGGCTGCGCCAATTCCGGGCCACTGCTTCACGATGAGCCGCAACCTGCAGAGCCTGCCGTCCAAAGTCCAGTGACTGCGTCTTTCGCAGCTGTGGATAGCGAAGAGGGATTTTCCGGGCCGATCCTCTACGAGTTGCTGGTAGCCGAGTTCGCGGGGCAACGTGGCGATCCAGAGTTGGCTGCCCATACTTACCTCGAGGTTGCACGGCGCACTAGAGATGCCGGGGTCGCGGAGCGTGCCACCCAAGTAGGGGTGTTTGCTCGGGACGAAAAGCATGCGCTAGAAGCAGCGAAGCTCTGGAGCGAACTGGAACCGGATACGCTGGAAGCACGGCAGATTTACGCTGTGCTGCTGATGCGTGCTGATCGTATTGACGATGCGGTTGCTCAGTTCGGGGTGACATTGGCGGGTTCCAGCGATTCTGCTCAAGAAAGCTGGTATCAGATCAGTGATATTCTAGCCCGAGAGAAGGACAAAGAGCGCGTCATCGAAGTGATGGGGCGATTGATGGAAAAACACGGTGGTGGTCCAGACTCCTTGTTCGCCTTTGCGCATCTCCTGACTCGGTTCGGTGAGCTGAAACGAGCTGAAGCGCTGCTGGAGCAGACTCTGGCAATGAATCCGCGCGATGTACGCGCGGCGGTTTTCTATGCACAAGTGCTGCAGGAACAGGGCCGAACCGCGCAGGCATTGGAGGCTCTGGGTGAAGCGTTAGCCGCCAATCCGCAAGAGCGAGAATTGCGTATCACCTATGCCAGGCTTCTCGTGGGGGGTAAGCGCTATGAAGAGGCACTTGGGCAGTTCGAGCGGTTGGTCAAGGATTCGCCCGAGGATGCTGATTCCATTTATGCGTTGGGGCTTCTCCTATTGCAAACGAACCATCCGGATGAAGCCCGGGCGCAGTTCCAGCGCCTGATAAAGCTTGGAGACCGTGTGCCGGAAGCCTACTTCTATCTGGGGCAGATCGCCGAGTCCAAGGACGATCCCGACAGTGCGATCGCCGCGTACCGCAAAGTGGATCGGGGCGAGCACTACCTGAGCGCGCATATTCGGGTGGCGGTGTTACTCACGGAGCAAGAAGGGGTACAACGAGGTCAGCAATATCTTCACACGCTGCCTCGGCGAAACGCGCAGGAATCGATCCGGCTCTACCGGGCGGAGGCAGAGGTTTTGACGGAAGCCGACGAGCTCGACGAGGCCATGGCGGTTTATGACCGGGCGCTGGTGGAGCATGCCGAGAACACGGACCTGCTCTATGCTCGAGCCATGCTGGCGGCGAAGCTGGACCGGTTGGAGATCGTCGAGGCAGATCTACGGAGTATCCTGTCGCGGGAGCCCAATAACGCGGATGCGCTCAATGCCTTAGGGTATACGCTAGCGGATCAAACGGACCGCTACCAGGAGGCGTTGGATCTGATCAAACGTGCGCTTTCGCTAAAGCCTGATGATCAGTACATTCTCGATAGCCTGGGATGGGTGCTTTATCGCCTCGGGCGCCATCAGGAGGCGGTCGATCACCTAACCCAAGCGCTGGCGGCGAGCGACGAGCCTGATCCCGAAATCGCTGCTCATCTGGGGGAGGTGCTGTGGGTAATGGGCAAACACGCGGCCGCTCGGAATGTGTGGGAAACGGCGCTGAAGAAAACTCCGGGAAACGAGCGCATATTGGAAGCGATGAAACGCCTGCGCAGTGACCCTAACTAGGCGCTAGAGGTTTTTTGACGCCATTGCGCGGCGGCCACGCAAATTGCCATCCGAAGGATTGGTTATCTTTCATTCAGGCTACGTAATTGTCGATTGGCGCGGTCGGTTTTGCTGCAGCAGGCGGCTCTGGCCAGGGGCGCTGCTCTGCATGCTAGTGGCCGGGTGTGCGGCGCTGCGTGAGCCGGCGCCGGTGGCGATGCCAGAACAAGCTTGGCGGCAGCGCGTACAACAGCTTTTGAGACTCGACAGTTGGTCTCTCACCGGCCGTATTGCGCTTCGCGCCGATGAGCAAGCTTGGCACGCTTCGGTGCACTGGATACAACGGGGTGATCACTATCGAATTCGAATTCGCGGTCCGCTCGGTGTGGGCGCCATGGAACTTTCCGGGGGACCCGAAGGCGTCGTGCTGCGTACTTCCAAGGAAGAGCGCTTTGCCGCGGATGCCCCTGAAAAACTGCTCCGAGAAATAGCCGGCTGGAGCATGCCCGTGAGCGGACTTCGTTACTGGCTCCTCGGTGTCAGCGATCAAGACGCTGCCATCGACGGGATGCAGCTCGATGGTGGCGGTCGACTCGAGTCATTGCGCCAAGGGGGGTGGGCCATTGAATACCTCGGTTACGACCAGGTAGAGGGCGTGCAGTTGCCCGCCAAGCTCTACTTGCAAAGCTCTAAGATCTCGGCCCGCATCGCGATCAATAACTGGGTCCTCGAATCTTGATGGAGCAACCAGCTAGCTGGCCGGCCCCGGCAAAGATCAATTTGTTTCTGCGGGTTCTCGGACGGCGGCTCGACGGTTATCATGAGCTGCAAACGGCTTTTCAATTCCTTGACTACGGGGACGAGATTCGGTTATCGGTACGCGCCGACGGGCTTATACGGCGTTGCACCGATCTGGCTGGTGTTGCCGAACAGTCCGATCTGACCGTGCGGGCGGCCAGGCAACTGCAGTCCTTTGCCGGGACCGAGCTGGGGGTGGATATTGGCATCGAAAAGCGCATTCCACTGGGTGGTGGCCTCGGGGGGGGGAGCTCTGATGCGGCCACGGTGTTGGTGGCTCTGAACCAGCTGTGGCGGCTTCAGCTTCCGGTAGATACTTTAGCCGAGCTGGGCCTGGCTTTGGGTGCCGACGTGCCCGTGTTTGTCCGCGGGAGGGCCGCATGGGCCGAAGGCGTTGGCGAGCATTTGACCCCGGTAGAGCTCGAAGAGCCTTGGTATCTGGTGGTGCATCCGGGCTGCCACGTCTCGACGGCGGCCGTATTCGCCGCGCCTACATTGACACGCAACGCAACGCCGGCGAGAATTCTGGGCTTGCTGAGAAACCAAGAAGGGTTTTCTCGGCCGATCTCCCCCCGAGATCTGGTGCACCGAATCGGCAACGACTGCGAGACCTGGGTACGAGAGCATTACCCTGAGGTTGACGCGCTGTTCCATTGGCTGAGCCGATTTGGACCGGCAAGGATGACCGGTACGGGTAGTGTCGTGTTCCTGCTGCTGCAAGCAGAAAACGAGGGGCACCGACTCTTGAGCCGATTGCCGGCTCACTGGCGGGGAATCGTGACCCAAGGGAAAAATCGATCGCCGTTGCTTGCGCGCGCGTTGACCAGCGAGCGCTTGTGAAAAAGCCGTGGCGAGCGGCCCAATTGTGCCAGGTCGTCGCTGCGCAAAGAGTCTCGAGGTTAGGCGGTGTGGAAGCGCAGGCGCTGCGTCGCGCCGTGCTGTCCTTTGGGACTGCCGCAATCGTTCGAGCTAGAGAGATATGCTCGGGCGGTTCAGAGGGAGTTTTAACTTGCTGGAGTTTACCGGCTTCTGTGAATGGGGTGTAGCCAAGTGGTAAGGCACGGGGTTTTGATCCCCGCATTCCCAGGTTCGAATCCTGGCACCCCAGCCAATTTCATGCCCGTACGATGTCTGTAAGTTGGATGGATGAGATCCAGTTTAACAACGGTGCCTTGCGCAGAGCGGATCACGTTAGCCTAGAAAATGTGCCCGATTCAGGCTCCATGATGGTGTTTAGCGGTAACGCGAACCGACAGCTTGCCGCCGATATCGTGAGCCACTTGAACATGCCTCTCGGCAAGGCCATCGTGGGCCGTTTCAGTGACGGCGAAGTGATGGTCGAAATCATGGATTCGGTGCGTGGCAAGGATATTTTTGTCGTTCAATCCACGTGCCGGCCGGCCAGCGAACACCTCATGGAGCTCGTGGTCATGATCGACGCCATGCGCCGCGCGTCGGCCGCGCGGGTGACGGCAGTCATTCCCTACTTTGGCTATGCGCGCCAGGATAGGAGGCCGCGGGCGGCGCGCGTTGCGATTACCGCTAAGGTGGTCGCCAACATCATAGAGGGTGCGGGTGCCAACCGCGTGGTGACTGTCGATTTGCATGCCGATCAGATCCAGGGATTCTTCAATATACCGGTGGATAACGTTTATGCTTCGCCCATCTTGCTTGGCGACATTTGGCGACACAAATATCCCAATCTCATTGTGGTCTCGCCCGATGTGGGCGGTGTGGTTCGCGCCCGGGCGCTAGCGAAGCGCCTCGACGATGCCGATTTGGCGATTATCGACAAGCGTCGCCCCCGGGCCAATGAAGCCCGGGTGATGAACATCATCGGGGAGGTGGAAGGGCGCAGCTGTATCCTCATCGACGACATGGTCGATACCGGAGGTACCTTGTGTCAAGCAGCCAATGCGCTCAAAGAACATGGTGCACAACGAGTCGTTTCCTACTGCACGCACCCGGTGCTGTCAGGAGCCGCCATCGAGCGCATTCAAGCTTCGTCGCTCGACGAGTTGGTGGTCACCAACACCATTCCCCTCGATGAGCGAGCGGCGGCCGAGAGCCGAATCCGATCGTTAAACGTAGCGGAGCTACTGGCAGAGAGTATCCGCCGCATTAGCGCGGAGGAGTCGATGGGCACCCTCATCATGGACTGAACCACGGCTGGAGCCATTTCCCTACATGGGTAAAGTAGCCCAGCTTCTGAAGACGCCTGCCACCCCGTGGCAAACGTCATGAGCGGAGAACTAAATGAACGAATTTGAACTAGTCGCAGAAGCACGCGCTGAGCTCGGGAGCCGCGCATCGCGTCGCCTGCGCCGGCGCGGTAAGACCCCGGCGATCCTTTACGGCGCCGATAAGGATCCGATGCCGCTCCTGTTGGAGGAGAAAGAGGTCAAAAAGCAGCTTGAGAACGAAGCAGCCTACTCCCATGTGCTCACCTTGAGGCTCGGCGGCGCCGCAGAGGAGCAGGCGGTGCTGAAGGCGCTGCAACGTCACCCGCGCAGTTCCGCCATTTTGCATATGGATTTCCAACGCGTTCGCGCCTCCGAAACCATCGCGATGCACGTGCCGCTGCATTTTGTAAACGAAGACCGCTGCCCGGGGAAGCGAGCCGGGGGGATTATCTCGCACCTGTTGATCGAAGCCGAGGTAAGCTGTCTACCGAAAGATCTGCCGGAGTTTATCGAGGTTGATATGGCACTCGTGGAGCTCGGGCAGTCGGTGCATCTCTCGGAGCTCACGTTACCTTCTGGCGTTGAATTCGTGGCGCTCGCCGCGGGGCGCGAGCAGGACCCGGCGGTTGTCACCGTGCAACCGCCGCGAGGCTTGGCGGCCGAGGCCGAGGAGGGTGCTGAGCCGGGTACCGAGAGCGGCCTTGGACCCGCGGCTGGCCTCTGAGATGCCGATTAACGCCCACTGCTTTCCTGGGTTCATTGGGTTTTGACGCCTATTCAACTGGTGGTCGGTCTCGGCAATCCAGGCCCACGTTATGCTGAGACTCGTCATAACGTGGGCTTCTGGCTGGTGTCGGTGCTAGCCGCGCGCGCGGGTAGCAAATTCCGCTCTGCCTCACGGTTTCTCGCCGAGGTTGCTGATTGTGACATCAATGGCCACCGTTGCTACCTGGCAAAGCCGGTCACTTTCATGAACCGTAGTGGCCAGGCGGTCGCAGCGCTTGCGCATTATTACCGCTACTCCCCGGAGCAGATCTTGGTGATTCATGATGAAATCGATTTGCCGCCGGGTGTGGTGCGACTGAAGGTCGGTGGGGGAGGCAGTCATCGCGGATTGCGCGACATCATTCAGGCGCTTGGCAGCCGGGACTTTTTGCGCTTGCGGCTTGGCGTTGGCCATCCGGGGCGAAGCGATGAGGTAACCGCCTATGTGCTGCAACATGCGCCGCGGGAAGAGCAAGCGCTCATCGAAAAGGCACTGGATCGCGCTTTGGAGGTATTGCCATCGATCGTTGCCGGTGAGCTGCAGCGTGCCATGAATGTGCTGCATGCCGAGTCCCATGCCCCCGAGCCGGAGCACCGTGAGGGCGGCGATCGCGCCAAGCCGGCGGATCCTTTAGCAGAGCCAGCTGTAGGGCGAACCGGTAAGCAAAGTGGGATTTAGGTGCGGCATCGTCGGGCTTCCCAACGTCGGCAAGTCGACGCTCTTCAACGCTCTCACCAGTGCCGCCGTGGCCTCGGAGAATTATCCCTTCTGTACCATCGATCCCAATGTAGGGGTTGTACCCGTTCCGGATGCACGCCTTGGGCGTATCGCTGATATCGTGCATCCCAAGCGTGTGGTGCCGACCACCATGGAGTTTGTGGATATCGCCGGGTTGGTTGCCGGGGCCTCAAAAGGCGAGGGGCTTGGCAATCAATTTCTTGCCCACATTCGGGAGACCCATGCCATCGCCCATGTGGTGCGGTGTTTTGAAAACCCCGACGTTGCCCATGTGGCGGGCCGGATCGCGCCGCAGGATGATATTGAAACTGTCAACACCGAGCTTGCTCTGGCGGATCTGGCCACCCTGGGCCGGATCATGGAGCGCGTGACTAAAACGGCTCGAAGCGGCGACAAGGATGCTCAGTCGACTCAAGCCTTATTGGAAAAGGTCCATGCGGCGCTCGATGAGGGCACACCCGTGCGAGCCATGATGCTGTCAGCGGAAGAGCACGGACGCTTGCAGGATTACCATTTTCTAACCAGCAAGCCGACGCTTTACATCGCCAATGTCGACGAAGCAGGAGTAACGGCTGGCCCGGCGTTGCAGGCGGTTCAGGCCATTGCACAAGCGCAGGGGAGCGTCGTGGTTGCGGTGTGTGCCGCCGTGGAACAAGATCTCACGGCACTACCCGAAGCTGAGCAACAGGAATTCTTGGCAGACATGGGTCTCCACGAGCCGGGACTCAATCGGGTTGTGCACGCCGGTTATGCCTTGCTGGGATTGCAGACCTTTTTCACTGCCGGTCCGAAAGAAGCCCGCGCCTGGACGGTGGCCATTGGCGCCACCGCGCCTCAGGCCGCCGGGAAGATCCATACGGATTTTGAACGGGGATTTATTCGTGCCGAAGTTATCGACTACCAAGATTTCATGCGTTTGGGCGGCGAGCGCGGCGCCAAAGAGGCCGGCAAAATGCGCCTGGAAGGGAAAGATTACATGGTGCAAGACGGGGACGTTATCCATTTTCGCTTCAACGTCTGACCGCGCGGTGCTCGGTTCAAAGAAGTACCGCGAGCGTGTGGCAGCCGATGAATGCTGAAGGCAAGATCCCCGAAGCCGCTTGCAACCGTTCACACTGTTCCAGTATCTTTCTAAGTCCCTGGCTATGTAGCTCAGTTGGTTAGAGCGCGGCACTCATAATGCTGAGGTCGGTGGTTCGAGTCCACCCATAGCCACCA
>JBAPTW010000438.1:0-3473 GCA_049282355.1 Gammaproteobacteria bacterium
GCGCTCGCCAGCCTAATTGTCGTGGCCCGGCTGCACGGCTTATCCGCAGAACAGGATGGCCTCAAGCACTCGTTCGCCGAACCAGGGAAACCCTTCGATACCTTGGCGTTATTGCGCGCCGCAAGACACTTGGGGTTGAAGGCAAAGACGCGCAAATGTGGTCTGCGTCATCTGATGCGATTGTGGCTACCCGCCATGCTCGAACACCGCGACGGGCGCTGGTTCATCTTGGCGGCAATCAACGAAGATACAGCACTTATCCAAAACCCAGTGGATCCTAAGCCGCAGGCGGTTCCGGTAACACGCTTAGAAGAAATATGGTCCGGACAGCTCGTTTTGTTTGCACGACGAGATTCTGAGCCAGGCCAACGGAAGCACTTTGATTTCTCTTGGTTCGTTCCGCTTTTGGTCAAGTACCGTCGGCTGCTCGGCGAGGTGCTTCTGGCGTCGTTCTTTCTCCAGCTTTTCGCCCTTATGACGCCGATTTTCTTTCAAGTGATCATTGACAAAGTGCTCGTACACCGCGGTCTGACCACACTCGATGTCCTGGCAATCGGCTGGCTCATGGTGTCGCTCTTTGAGGTAATTCTCGGTGGCCTTCGTACTTATGTGTTTACTCACACCACAAACCGCATTGACGTCGAATTAGGCGCGCGCGTGTTTCGACACCTGATGGCCTTGCCACTTAGCTACTTTGAAGCCAGGCGTGTCGGCGACAGCGTGGCACGTGTAAAGGAGCTTGAAAATATCCGCGGGTTCATCACTAGCTCGAGCGTAACCGTGCTCATCGACCTGCTATTCACCGGCGTATTCCTTGCCATTATGGCTTTCTATAGTCCTTTACTGACCCTGGTGGTTCTTGCCACCGTTCCATGCTATGTCCTGCTTTCGGCGCTCATTACCCCAGCGCTACGCAACCGCTTGCACAAGAAATTCAACCGAGGCGCTGAAGGACAGGCATTTCTCGTCGAAGCGGTATCCGGCGTTGAAACCGTAAAGGCAATGGCGGCGGAGCCCCAATGGCAGCGTCGTTGGGAAGAATTGCTTGCCGGCTACGTCAGGGCGGCATTCCAAGCCACGAATTTGACAAACGTTGCCGGACAGATAGCCGCTTTCATCAACAAAATTATGACCGTGCTTATTCTGTGGTTCGGTGCACGTCTGGTCATTGACGGAGCCCTTTCGGTTGGACAACTGGTGGCCTTTAACATGCTCGCCGGTCGAATATCTGGCCCAGTACTCAGACTGGTACAGCTCTGGCACGACTTTCAGCAGGTTGGTATCTCGGTTCAGCGACTCGGCGATATTCTCAACACGCATCCAGAGCCTCAATACAAGGCAGCGCGTTCGTCTTTACCCCGGATTGAGGGGCGCATTTCGTTTGAGCAGGTCTACTTTCGTTATCCTCCCGACGGGCCCGAAATCCTCAATGACGTGTCCTTCGAAGTTGCACCGGGCGAGCTGATCGGCATCGTTGGTCGTTCTGGTTCGGGCAAGAGTACGCTCACGAAACTTATTCAAAAGCTGTACGTGCCTCAGTCTGGGCGCGTGCTCGTCGACGGCATTGATCTGTCTCTCATGGAACCCTCATGGCTTCGGCGTCAGGTCGGGGTGGTCCTACAGGAAAACATCCTCTTTAACCGGACGATACGCGAGAACATCGCGCTCATTGATCCCGGCATATCACTGGAGCGTGTTATTGAAGCGGCCAAGCTCGCCGGAGCGCATGAGTTCGTGCTGGAACTCAAGGAAGGCTATGACACGCTGGTGGAGGAGCATGGATCCAACCTATCTGGCGGACAGCGCAGTCGCATTGCCATTGCCCGAGCCCTCATTGGCCGACCCAAGATCCTCATCTTCGACGAGGCCACTAGCAGTCTCGACTACGAATCCGAGCGGATCATTCAGCAGAACATGCAGGCCATGGCAAGGGGGCGTACGGTATTCATTATCGCCCACCGCTTGAGCGCCGTGCGGCACTGCAATCGCATTTTTGTCATCGAACGGGGTCGCCTTGCGGAGCAAGGCAGCCACGAGGAGCTTTTGCGCAGAACTGGCCGCTATGCACGATTATATGCGCTGCAAAGCGACGGGCTCAGTGCAGCTGGCGGGCTATGAGCTGAAAAAAACCCGCGTGTCCACCGCCAACCACAGTCCTTCGATTCATTGGCAAACACTGCGTGCCGCCTGGCACGTGCGAAAGCAGCTGGAGAGCCCAGACCGAACCCGTGATGCCCTGCAGTTCATGCCGGCCGCGCTTGAGGTTCAAGAATCACCTCCTTCGCCATTCGCGCGGGCGATTGCAGGGACCGTTATTCTCTTCTTCATAGTTGCTCTCGTCTGGTCCATCTTCAGTTGGGTGGACATCGTGGCTGTGGCCGGTGGAAAGGTAGTCCCGGCAGATCACAGCAAGGTTATCCAGCCACTCGAAATTGGCGTCGTGCGCCGTATTCTGATCGAAAATGGGCAGCATGTGAGCCGGGGAGAGCCTGTAGTAGAGCTTGATCCCACCACGCCGCAAGCCGACTTGAAGCGCCTAGAAACAGAGTGGATGACAACGAAAACCGCTCTGATGCGAATCCAGGCGTTGCGCACTGCTTTGGATTCGAAAGCTGACGATCCGGAGCCTTTTTTTCATACTGAGGCATCCTTTCCCCAGGACCTAGTGGCGGTCCAGGGGCGCCTGCTCGCGAGCCAATACATTGAGCGCCGCGCTAAGGACGCGGCGCTTGAGACGGCGATCCTCCGGCAAGAGGCGATCAAGGCCGCACTCAAGGAAGAGCGCAAAAAGCTCGAGGAAACGCTTCCCCTAATCAATAAGCGCGCTGCGGCCTTTAAAAACTTGACGACCCAGCACCTGGTCGCGGAAGCCGATTATTTAAAGCTCGAGCAGGAGCGTATCGAATCAGCCCAGACCCTGGCAGCCCTTCAGCATCGACTTGCCGAATCCAGCGCGTCGATTCAACAAGCCCGTGCTGAACGCGCGGCGCTAGCGGCCGAGTTCACAAAGACACTCGCCATGGAACAGGTCGAAACCGAGAGCCGGGTCGATCTTTTAACACAAGAGCTCGTCAAAGCACGCGCCCGCAACCAGTATCAGACGCTGCGCGCACCGGTAAACGGCAGAGTCCAGCAACTCGGCATTTATTCGATTGGTGGCGTCGTGACGCCAGCGGAAGTACTGATGGTCATCGTGCCGAAGGATTCGCCGCTCGAAGCCGAAGCTTGGATTCAAAATAAAGATATCGGATTCATTCGCGAAGGTCAGCGTGCTGAAGTCAAAGTGGATGCGTTCCCATTCACGAAATACGGAACCATTCCAGCCACCATATTAAAAATTTCTGACGAGGCGATCGAGCATGAACGGCTGGGCTGGGTCTACGTAGCTCGGATCACATTGGAGCAATCCGCGATCACGGTCAATGAAAAAAATTTACCGCTGATGCCGGGTATGTCTCTGAGTATAGAGATAA
>JBAPTW010000439.1:0-3075 GCA_049282355.1 Gammaproteobacteria bacterium
CGGTATTTAACTGCTCGTTCGATTTTTCGCCTATCAAACAAGAACCTGTAGAGACGGCTGGCAACAATCACAGTTTCGCAAAAGCTAAGTCTCATTACTTGCCGATCTCCGCTCTCTGACTTGCCCACTCTTCGAAGAAAAACATTTGCTCATTTAGACCTTTCCCCGCGACAGTCACACCAGCGGGGAAGACCTGCCGTCCAAGATGCTGATACTCAGCGTCACGGGGCAACGGGTACGCACGTACGTCATCTTTACGGTGGTCGATGAGGGTGCGCATCTCCGCTAGAATTGCCTGCAGGCCTGCCTTGTGAGCGTATACTAAAAAGACGGAATACTGCAAAGGCAAGCCATGTCTGACCAGGCAGCGGTGGACACGGTTGAGCCGCCTCGGATCGGCGATATCATAACAAATAAGATGCAGCCTGGGGTTGTTGTCTGCCATGGGGACCTCCGGGAATCAAGCTAGCTCAACGAGCCAGTAGTGCAAGCGATTGGTTAGAGTGCGTCCCGCCCTTCCCAGACGTGTGCCGTTGCGCTCGAAGAGCCGAACCATGTCCCGACGCGTCGCGGGGTGCAGTCTCGCGCTATTGCGAGCACGCCAGCGGTATCGGCGCCAAAGCCATCCAAGGCGCACGGGCTCTAGCTCCCACTCAAAGAGGGCGGCGAGATCGGTGGTCAAATCGGGCCAGCCGTCGTGGAGCAGCTCCGATTGCGCCCCCAGGCCGAGCTGTTGCCCATGGTGGAGCATCCAGGCGAACCCAAGCTCGGCAAGCCATTGGCGGGTCTTGGCTGCGGTGTCCGCGTCCGACAAGCGGATCGCTTGCGCATCAATCCAGGCGCGCAAAGGCCTTGGCATGCCGATCGTTTCCGGGGCCCTTAGCTTGCGACGCACCCCGTTCACGGTCTGGCGCTCGACGGCGTACAGCCAATCATTGTAGAGCGTCCTCCAGTCGGGCTGCGCCATTAAGTCCAGCAAGCGCTGACGAAGCTCCTGGCGTTCGCCGGGCGTGCCGAGGATGCGAGCCCTGACCTCGCCGTCCTCGGTGAGAAAAACAAGCGTAATCCCGCGGTCAGCACAGGCGAGCAGCGCGTCCGTCGTGAACTCGGCCCGGGCGTTGGTCACGATTCGCGAGAGGCGCCGCAAAGGCACGCTGCGCTCTGCCTGCCCGGCAACGAGGATCCGCAGTGCCGGGCCATCCAGAAAGACGTGCGTGCTCGCTCGGGCATCCAGATAGAGCGGCCGGCGGTCCGGTCTGCCCATGAGGCGGATAAGGTTTTCAGAATTGACAGCGGATTCCGGCACCGGCATCTCCTCAGTCTTTTCCGCCTACCAGCTCCGACACAACCCGCTGCGTCACCCGTCTGAGCAAGCGGCGCAAGGGCTGGACAAACACCTCGAACGCTGCAAAGAAGGTCCTGCGGCCGGCCTTGCCGAGCAGACAAGCTTCACCCTCGCGGGTAAAATCCTCGGCACGCAGTCGCTTGCACCGGAACAGGTCCCAGACCCAGCGGTCGACGCGCGGTCGAAGCGGCTCCAGGAGATCGGAAGCCAGCGATTCTCGGCCGTAAGCGAGCTCATGATAGAAGCCGATCAGCGGATCGAGCCCGGCTGCATGGCAGGCCTGGGCCGTCTCGTAGTGCACCAAGGTATACGCGAGCGAAAGCGATGCGTTTACCGGGTCCCTGGGCGGACGGCGGTTGCGACCAGTAAAGCCAAGGGAATCCGCAAAAAGCTGCGTTAGGCCGGCGAAGTAGGCTGCGGCGGCTGCGCCTTCTAAGCCACGCAGGCGGCCAACATCCGACGCCTCCCCCACCTGCTGAAGCAATCGGGCCAGCGAGTCGAGCGCCCGGGTCAGCGCGTACCGTCGGTCCGGGCGCTGTTTCAGGGCGTAGCGAAGCAAACGGATCTGAGCCAACAGCTTGTGGTGCACCAGCCGGCGCGACCAGGTCGTGCGCCACTTAGCATCGTTATATCGCTGGTACTGCGCAATGCGCCGCGAGGCGTCGGCATGCGCCCGGCCGACGACCATCGCCTGACCGCGGCCGTGCCGGCCACTCAATAGCGTCACCGCAATACCCTCCTTGGCAAGCGCCCCGAGAAGGCCGGTATCCAGCGCCACCGTCCCGTACATGACCACTCGCTCGAGGAGGTTGATGGGCACCGTGCCGTAGCGCTCACCGCCCTGATAGACGGCCAGCGCGCGGCCTTCACGTTTGAGGCTCGTCCCCTTGCGATCAAGATAGAGCGTACCCACGATTCACTCCTCAAGCGATATAGAAGTAGCTCGGGTCGGTCGGGCGCACTGCAATGCCAAGAATCTGCACCTTACTCCTCGGGTCGAGCCGCACGACAAAAAAGCGATCCTCATCCAGATCGAGGACGGCGGCCACGGACTGCAGCAAGGCCCGCTTCTCCGCCTCGTTCAGAAAGCATTCGAACACCGATTTCTGGCCGCCGGTCGCGTAGTCACGAAGCACGTGCAGGGCACGCTGCAGCCGCTTGGGATCGGACACATCGTAGGCTGCCAGGTAAAACATTCTGCCGCTCATGCGGCAAGACTACGGGAAGTCGTGGAGCATTGCAGAACTGGCAAGCTTGCCGCCGGGTCCGCCCCATTGCGCCCCGGCATGACGGGCGCAACGGAGAAGCCACCGACTCAGGGGCCGGCCAGCCAGCGGCGGAGCTGCTCTTCGAGCATAGGCAGGTCTCTCGGCCCCAGAATACGAACGCCGAGGTGCGAGGCGCGATCACGCATGAGCAAGGTGGGTGGGCGGGCGCAGAGCAGTAGCATCTGGCTGAACAGGCCTTTCACGTCCTCACTGAGACTGTCGAGCTTGTACAGTGATGCGTGCTCTTTTTTATCGATCGTTCCGATCGAGCCTGAGCGTTTTGCACTCGATGACCAACATGCGGTTGTGGTGCACTCAGCTTGCGGCAAACCCGAGTGCATCAAGATCCAGCGCCAGATCGGTAAACGCCTTCGGCGAGACGGTCCCGGAGCGGTAGTAATCAACATGCCGGTACTCGCCACCTTCGGGACCGTGGTAAACCTCCAGCCGCAGCTTTCCGAG
>JBAPTW010000440.1:0-8188 GCA_049282355.1 Gammaproteobacteria bacterium
TTTCTACTTCATCGACGAGCAGTTCGGCCGGTGCTACGTGCGCGTTCCGACCTGGGCACCGTTTCGCCTGCAGGTCTACTTCAATGGCCACTTCTGGCTGGCACGCCAGCTGCTCCAAGCCGACATCCCCTTCGAGATGATCGACAATGCCTTTGTCTCCATCGCCGATCCGCAGAAGGCACAAGAGCTTGCCGACGCACTCGATGCGCAGAGCCTTCACGAGCACCTCGATCAAGGGGCGCGGCGCTTTTGTCCAGGGCTGCACCATTTTCGCTCCGGCTACCACTGGAGCTTCATGCAGGTCGAGTACGCCAGCGACGTGGTCTTTTTCCAGCAAGCCAAGCTGAAACCACTCTACGAGGCGATCGTGCGCACCGCCGTGCACGTCATCAAGGCCGAGCATGTGGCTACCTTCCTCGGGCGCAAGCTCACCGGTGCCTACCCAGGCGAGCTCGGTAACGACTTCTCCACCCGCATCCAAGGCACCCGTATCCGCCATTGCATGGGTCCAGCCAGCATCAAGCTCTACGACAAGGGCGCCCTGATCACCCGTGTGCAGTGCACAACCAACGACGTTTCCTTCTTCAAACACCACCGTTACGTGCAACAGCGCAACGGCGAGAAGGTCTTCAAGCTCGCCCCACTGCGCAAGAACATCTACAGCCTCAACGATCTGCGCCAACTCATGCAGGCGGCCAACGCGCGCGACTACGCCTTCATGGCCTGCCTCGATAATCCCGATGCCGAGCACAAGGCCATCGCCAAGATGGCAGCACCGGCCAAAGCCAAGGGACACTCCTTCCGCGGCTTCAACCTCTTTCTCGACCCGGACTACCAGCTCTTTCTCACCCTCGCCCGCGGTGACTGGGAAATTTCCGGCTTCCGTGCCGCCGATCTGCGTGCCCACATCGAAGGACTTTCCTCCGGGCGCTGCTCCTACATCTTGAAGCGCCTGCGCACCCACAGCTTAATCAAAAAGGTCGCCCACACCTACAAGTACTCTCTCACCAAGTTCGGTCGTCGTGTCCTTGTCACCGCGCTGGTCATCCGCGAGTACTTTGTTCAGCCTACGCTGGTGAGAAATGCGCTTTGAACTTCTAGTCTTTTTGTTCAAGATTTCGGAGGTAAGGGACTATGTATCTTCAGCAGGCAGGACGTGGCGATGAGGGATGGTCTGAGTTCAATAAGCTACTGGTAGAGGGTTATCCTAACCAATCGGGTGACGAATCGCTCGTCTTTATGGACCATCGCGAGATATACGACGGCATGCGGCTATTTCTGCAACGTGCAAAAAAGCCAAAACACGCCATCAAGCTAGGTGTAATGTCCTATTTGTCAGGTATGCTGGGTCTATATTATCAAGACAGGACGGGGGAGTTAGAAAGAAGCCTTAAAGAAGCAGCAATCAAATCGATGTTGGAGCGTCACCTCAAGCGAGATGGGAAACTTGACTTGCTTGACGAGTGCACGGCAATCATACTAGCTGATGCGCGTGATTTTCCTTCTGTCCCGATTGGAGAAACCGCAGAGAAAGTTGAGAAGGTTATCTTTAGGTAAATGGGTGAAACTAATAACAGATATGATCCTCCGACGCTTAGCAGCGACGTAAATTACGCTCCTGTTCTAAAGCCACGCGGAGCTAGCCGACTTTGCCTGGGATATTTTCTGCTTCAAAGCTATCAGTAGCCACGACAGGATCGCGTACACCCACGAAAACTTGATCTCGAAGCCTAATTCCATATTCTTCGATGCTTGATACGACGTCGAGGCTGATGCCAAAGTGTTCAGCGAGAACCCGAGCACCATTTGTCACGGCCTTGGTCGAGACGAGATGGGCGCAAACGTCTAACGACGGGTTTGCATCTCGGATATCTACAAGCCGGGCCGCAAGAACGAGGACAGCCTGAGGACCGACACGACGTGACCAGTATTTGCACTCAATGAGATTTAGGAAAGGTGCATTCTTCACAGAGACGTCGACTTGGTGTGCGAATCTAGACGCTCCGTTGATCTTATTCTCCCTTCCACTCTTTACCATTTTTAAAAGGATTGCCGGCTGGTGCCCAACTAGGCGAGACACAAGATCATGAATGAGAGTTTCGTATTCCTTACCGTTCATTTCGCAGCCACTTTTCCTGGACCGATTAACCCGTCGCGTGCTGACATTCCTGCGAATATACCAAGATAGCCTACGAGCGCTGGTGTGGACAAACACACACCCACGGCTACCGCGTCACCGTTCTGGGCATCCGCGTCGCCCTCTCCTTACCCCTCAACGCCACCGCCAGTACGCCTCGTGAGACATTGCATTGCCAGCTACAAGTCAGTACTCAGTTGGTGAGTTGACGCGTTACCTGATCGTTAGGTCGTTGAGAGGTGTAGTTGGATACTCGCAAACCGAGAATACTAAAGTATGCCGAGAGAGAACTTTTCGTCCGGCGCCTTGTGGGAACAGATCGTCGGATACTCCCGCGCCGTGAAGGTTGGCCCGTATATTCACGTTTCGGGTACAACGGCGACGGACGGCAAAGATGGAATCGTCGGCGAAAACGACCCGTACGCACAAACCGTGCAGTGCCTGAGAAATATCGAGGCAGCACTGGTGAAGTCGGGTGCCAATCTTTCAAACGTTGTGAGAACGAGAATGTACGTAGTCAATATTTCGGACTGGGAGAAAATCGGTAAGGCTCACGGCGAGTTCTTTCGGGATATCTGCCCAGCTACAAGCATGATTGAAGTTAGGCGCCTGATTTCCTCTGAAATGCTGGTCGAGATCGAGGCTGACGCCTATGTCGGAACCTGAGCATCCAAACGTCGCCTTCTACCGGTTGCCGACAGGCGTAGATCAGTCAGCTCACCTGGAAGCAAGTCGACTTCACGACCAACAGCGTGCAGGTGTTTCGCGAGAAGACCGGACGTGAGGATATCCTACTCATGACCGAACGCGTGCAGGATCCCCCTATGTGCCAAAGCGGCGGGATTCCGAATAGCCGCCGCAGAAAATGTTGAGAGTCGGTCAAAGGCTCAACGCAAAGGATCTTTAAGCTTCCAAAGCTGGTTGTGATATGCGCCCTCTAATGCCGCAATGCAGCCTTGGGCGCAGTTGGACAGCACGCTGCTTCTTTTGCGAGCATAAAGCGCAGATGTTATTGCTTCTCATAATTTGCTCTCGATGAGTCAGCGCGCGCACCGCAATGCCCTGCCAGGAGGCTATCGCCTGTTCTGGTACCGAATTGAGCGCGTGCTCGGCCAAGGCAGTTTCGGTATCACCTATCTCACGACCGACCTCAATCTCCACCAACAGGTCGCAGTGAAGGAATATCTCCCCGTGGACCTTGCCGTACGTGAGGAAGACAGCGCCATCCATCCCACCACGGACGACCGTTACCAGATGTACAGCTGGGGCCTTGCGCGCTTCATGGGAGAAGCGCAGGCCCTCGCCAAATTCAAGCACCCCAATATTGTCCGGGTCCACAGCATCTTTGAGGCTAACAACACCGCCTACATGGTCATGGACTATGAGGAGGGTGAGAGTCTCGCGGACTATTTATGTGTCGGCAGGCCTCGGACGGAAGCCGAGTTGAGAGGACTATTGTTCCCCCTACTCGACGGCCTCGAGCACCTGCACGCCGCTGGTTTCATCCATCGTGATATCAAGCCGGCGAACATCTATGTCCGAGCGGATGGAACGCCGGTGCTGTTGGACTTTGGCTCGGCGCGCCTCGCCATTGGTACGAAGACCCGCACACTGACGAGCCTGGTGACCACGGGTTACGCACCCTTTGAGCAGTACGGTGAGGGAGGCAAACAAGGCCCTTGGACCGACATCTATGCCCTGGGAGCGACCCTTTACACAGCTATCGCCGGAAGCGCCCCCGTCGACGCGATGCAGCGGAGCTACGCGCGTCTTGGCGGCAAGCCAGACCCACTGAAACCGGTTTGCCGTGTAGGGCATGGCCGTTTTTCCGAGCGAATCCTTTACGCTGTCGACGAAGCCATGCGATTCTTGCCGGAGGAGCGGCCTCAGAGTGTGGCTGAGTGGCGGCAGATGTTCCTACCACCGCAGGTGGTTACCGAGCATCCCATCGCGTCAGCGGCAACAGAGCCCATGGCCTCCATACCCCCTCCCCCGCCAACGAAAGGGGTGTCCTGCAACACGCACCGGTCGGTCCCTGTTGTCAGGGACCCAATGAAACTCGGGCTCTTGGTGACCCTCTTTGTTGCCGTCGTCGCGGGGGGCGTTTGGTGGATGTATATGCGTGGACAGCCTTCTCAAAGGTCATCCCTTCCGCCAGCGCCTGTCGAACGGCCCCAGTATGTTGAAACTCCCGCGGAATCCCGAACGATGAGCCAACGGCAGGCGGAGCAGCAGGTCACGCGTGAGGAGCCCCATGAAACGCATCAACAAGAAGCACCGCCGACGGAACAAAAAACTCTATCGGTAGGGGTCACAGCGCCGCAGGAGGGGCGAGAAGAACAGGAACGAGAGGATGAGATCGCAGCATTACTTGAAAAAGCAGAGAGTGCTTTAGGTGCTCTTCGACTTACAACACCTGCCGGGGATAACGCCCTTGAGTATTACCAGAGCGTTCTGGCTTTCCAGCCCGATCATCCTGAAGCGCAGCAAGGCCTTCAGCACATCGTGGCGCGGTATGTCGAGCTCGCAGAGCGGGCACTTGGCGAGGGTAGCTCCGACCAGGCAGAAAGATATCTTGGCCGCGCTGAAGGCATACTCCCCGAGGCAGAGATTCTCACAAAGGCACACGAGCGTCTCGTGGAAGCACGCAAGACCGAGGATGAAGATCGGGAGCAGCTTGCAGGCCTCGAGCGAGAGCGAGAGGCGCAATCACAGAAGCAACTCGCGCAGGAAGCGCAACGAGCCGCAGCGCCCGAGCGACAGCGCCAAGAGCAGGCGGCAAAATCCAAACCCGGTGCTGTCTTCAGAGACACCCTCCAGAATGGATCGCAAGGGCCGGCAATGGTTGTCATACCCCGTGGGAGTTTCACGATGGGGTCTCCGGCGAACGAGTCTTGGCGCTATGGCAATGAGGGACCGCAACACAAAGTCACCATTACTAAACAGTTTGCCATCGGAAGGTACGAGGTAACGTTCGCTGAGTACGACCGCTTTGCACGCGCAACGGGGAGAAAACTCCCCGGCGCATCCTTTATGGGTCGTGGCACACGTCCGGTCATCAACGTTACATGGGGGAATGCAGTGGCCTACACCGAATGGCTCTCCGAACAAACAGGAGAAAGCTACCGCCTGCCGTCTGAAGCCGAATGGGAGTATGTCGCGCGGGCAGGAACTACCACGCCCTACTGGTGGGGAAAGCGCATCGGTAGCAATCATGCGAACTGCAATTTCTGTGGTGGGAGGTATACCAAGACAATACCTGTAGGCTCCCTTGCTCCCAATCCTTTTGGACTATACGAAACATCGGGAAACGTTTGGGAGTGGACGCTAGATTGCTGGAACGGTAGTTACGATGGTGCTCCATCCGACGGTTCGGCATGGTTGTCCGGCGGTTGCAGCGCAGGTCCGGAGTTTTTCCACCAACGCGTAATACGCGGTGGTTCTTGGATTACCTTCGCGAGGAAGGTGCGTTCGGCGAATCGAGACCATTTTTCCGCGTCCCTCGGGAACAACGATATTGGATTTCGCATCGCTCGTGATCTGTAGGTTTTTTCAACAACCCCTCCCACTTGGATTTGCGTCTCCATCAGTACGTGGCCGCGCTTTGCCGGTGTCTGTCAGTTCGATTGCCTGGAAGCTTCGCTATCGCCATGCCGCTGGTCACTGTGGAGTCCTACAACGACGAGATAGGGATGAGATGCACAAGGAACTGCGTCGTAACGAGGTCCCGACTAGGGCATTAAGTGTCAAACGGGCGAGAAGCATGAACGGTGAACCCGTCGGCACGTGCCTGCAACCTCCTGCCAGGACTTCCTGGTCCAGGCTACACTGACGTATCCGACGAAAACGGCAACAAATCAGCAGCTTAACACCAACACAATGACCGCTGGAAATCCAGGATACATTGACGGAAGTGTTAGCCCATTACCTGTTAGACGATCATAAGATATGGCGGAATCGGACCGCGACATCCTCTTTTCCAACGAATCATTCGTAATCGGAATGCTACAGGCCGTTTCGGGTGGTTCAATCGTAGCCGCAATCGCGCAAACCGAGGCGTTAGTAGACGAGGTTGGGCGTCTAGCATTGCTTATCTTTGTAACGTTGATGATTGGTGGCCTCGTAATGACGATACTAGCAGCATACTGGAAGCACCAATACAAGATGTGGGACGTAAAATCACAAGCTGCGGCAAGCCGCCAAAACGCTGAAAATGCTACTCTGTTTAACTCTCGAGCTGCTCGCTATCTTAGTTACATGCGGCGAGTAATGCTTTCTTCGGTACTTGCAATATTGGTTGGCTTTGGAGAATTGGCGGTGGCTCTATGGTACTCAGAACTGTTGTCAACGTAGGCCGTCTAACACCCAGCTCTGGGCGGACCTGCAAGCGCGCCACTAAAGCGTGCCATTAGCCACCCCCATGGACGAAAAGAAGCTAAACGACGCGCACGAATACCTTCGTACCTGGCTCGACCGAAGTCGAATGCTTGCTGATGCAGCACCAGATGTGCAAAAGCTCATCGAATTGTTGGTCTGGGAAAAGCGAACACTTGAGCGGCGTCCGACAGAAGCGAGCAACATATCGACCTTTGATGTGGACAGGCATGCAGATTCACTGTACGCACGAATCAAGTCCTCGCTCCCCATGATTCCGGATATAGACCCGAGAGCGATAACGCACGTTAGTTCGGCGACTCTGTCGTCCGCGTCTGCCGTGGTAGCGTACGTATCGAGTGTTGCGCGCCTCGAAACCCCAGCTGCCGTGGAGTACGCATCTGGCGCGCTGGCTGAATACCGCCAACTTCAAGAGTCAAACCAACAGCCGGCACGGGTACGTTCTCTTTTAGAGCAGATTTTGCCAACCGTCGGCAAAAGTTTGATTGCGCGCACCAGGCATATCTCCGGTACTGGGCGGGAAATGGTACCGAGACAGCGGCTGCGCTGGAAATGCGAACTTTTCTTGATAGCCTAAAGGGCGAGCTTTTTGAAAGAGCGCGCCAACATAGTCGCGAGAACATGACGCTTAAACTTGTTCTGCAGCGTCTCTTTTTATCGGCACCAACGCACTCTGAGGTCGAGGAGCAACTCATTCAGCGCTTAGCCCTCATTAAGGAACTAAGTTCTCTCGCTAAACGACGAGGTTTGCCCTCGACGTACGAACTGGAATCACTTTGGGCGCGTGTTCTGAACCATACATTCATAGTCGTCGGAGCCTTGGGCCAATCCACTGGCTAACCTACGCTTCGACGCGGACGCATTGTAGCAGCGCGCCCCTCAAGCGTTTCGTTGGTAAATGATCGCTCTAGCTGATGAGCTGACCTTAGCGGACGGCGTCGTCAGCGAGTGATTTGGGCCGTTTCAAAAACCTCACCGACTTTTCCTATCCCCTTGACATCCGCGTCAGCAGTTTAATAGATATGTATAGCGAGCCAAATGCACTGCGCTTCTTTGGACGTCTTCATCACTCGATGGGCCGTATGGGCCGGGATGAAGGGGGATGAAGATCGTATCACCGGCGTCGAACGGATCAAGCGGTTGGATGCGATCATTGCTTGCCCGAAGGAAACTACTAACCTGGCGGAGAATCATGGGCAGAACCATTGTCGCTGCCGATTGGTGAGGGCCAGAGGCCAAAAGCTCGGCTAGATGTGACGTCACCAGGCTTCGAAGAAGGGGCACGCGCCGCACAAGTTGATGGCAACTTTAGATAGACTGCTACGTGAAGCTTCACATAGCAGTCTCTATGTGTAGCTCCAGACTATAGTTTTTCAGAAAAATAGTTACACGGTTGTTGGCGCAGGCCCGTTCACGCGATGCCGGCCGTGATGCGTAGTTTTTTCATCACGCAAATGATCTTGGTCGCGTCGTCAAGGTAGTTTTGAAACGCCTTCAGCACGGAGGCTCGCAGTTCCGCAAAGGTTTTCAAGTACCTTAAGTGAGTGGCGTCCTTCTGGGTGTTTTTCCATAACTTTTCAATCGGATTGAAATCGGGCGAGAAGGCCGGCAGCGGGTAGACCGATAAGCGCTGCGCGTGGGCGGCCTGAAATTGTT
>JBAPTW010000441.1:0-1813 GCA_049282355.1 Gammaproteobacteria bacterium
CACCACCCCGATCTCCCCGCCCCACGTGGAGAACTACGAGGACTACCACCTGACCGAAGACATGGCGGACAAGGCGATCACCTGGATGCGGCGTCATCTCGCCGTGAATCCGGATCGGCCCTTCCTGATGTGGTGGACGCCGGGTGCGGTGCACGGCCCTCACCATGTCGCTAAGAAGTGGGCAGACAAATATAAAGGCAAGTTTGACGACGGCTGGGACGCCTACCTGTAGTGGCCCGCAATCATAATCCGCCCGGCCCGCAAACAAGGGGCGTTTTGGGACCACATTAGCTGCAAACAAGCGCTCGCTCTGGCCCACATTAACTGCAAACGGGCCCACATTATTTGCAGATAGCTTGCAAACAAGATGACCGGCCCACATTAGCTGCAAATAGCTGAGACTAGGCTTTCTCCTCGGGCCAAAGCCCCCCTTTACTCCGCCTTCCAATGCCTCTGGTACCTTGCACCTGACGCCCAACGCCCACCAGTGTCCAGCTTAAACGAGCGTTTTAGACGAACGTTCGTGCACGAATCTTTGGCTTAAATTCGAGTAACAGCTCAATAAGTCCGGGCGAGAGGTGTGTCAACAGAGGAGAGCGATGTTAAGCTAGAGGCATGACGAAGAGGTTTCAGCAGCCGCCCCTCGCCGACTCGGAGCGAACCCCGCTGGTGCGGGGGTTCCTGGATATTATCGAAGCGTTGGCTCAGGAGGTGCAGCGCCAAGAGGAACGCATTGGGCAGCTAGAAGACGAGATTGCGATACTCAAGGGGGAAAAGAAACGCCCCCGGTTCAGGCCGAGCCAACTGGATGAAAAAGCCGGCAAGGAAGACTCGAAGGGCGATGACTCAAAAGCGACAAAACGCCCAGGCTCGGAGAAACGCGCCAAGACGGCTGAGCTGAACATTCACGAGGAGCGCACGATTGCGCCTGAGGTGATTCCCGCTGGGTCACGATTCAAGGGTTACCAGGATTACGTGGTGCAGGATCTGATGATTTGCCCGCGGAACATCCGCTACCGCTTGGAGCGCTGGCAAACGCCCGAAGGGCAATCTGTCATCGGTCAGCTGCCCGAGCTGGTGCGAGGGCAGCATTTTGGTTCGACGCTACGCAGCTTCATTTTGTATCAGTACTATCAAGCCCATGTCACCCGCGGCTTGTTGTTGGCGCAGCTACGCGACTGGGGGGTTGACATCTCGACCGGTCAGCTTGAGCGCATCCTGACCGAGAATCAAGCTCCGTGGCATGCCGAGAAGGACGCGCTGTTAGCCACCGGTCTTGAAGTCTCAAGCCAGGTGACGGTGGATGATACCGGGGCGCGCCATCAAGGCAAGAACGGCTACACCACCCGCATCGGCAACGACTACTTTGCGTGGTTTCAGACCACCGAGCGCAAAGACCGCCTCAATTTTCTGCAATTGCTCCATGGCGGCAACCCAGCTTATGCCCTCAACGACGCCACGCTCGGCTATTTTCGCGAGCATAAACTGCCGCAGCAGCCCTTAACGGCGCTAGAAAACGCCTCCTGCCGGGTGTTCACTGAGACGCTTCAGTGGGAGGAACACCTAAGGGCATTGGGCATCGCCAACCCGCGCCACGTGCGCACCGCCACCGAAGGCGCCCTGCTCGGCGGGCTCTACGAGAAGGGGTTGGCCGAGGGCTTGGCGATCATTAGCGATGAGGCGGGTCAATTCGATGTGCTCACCCACGGCCTTTGCTGGGTGCACGCCGAACGACTGGTGCATAAGCTCATCCCCCTTAACGACCACCACCGCGAGGACCAACAAGCGATTCGCACCCAGATTTGGGATTTCT
>JBAPTW010000442.1:0-2272 GCA_049282355.1 Gammaproteobacteria bacterium
ACCATACACCGCACCGAGTACGACACCGTAGACCAAGTGCTCCACCAAGGTGACCAGTGGCTGCATTGGGTTTAGATGCAGACCAAAATAACCCGCTCCGGCGAGCGGCATCACCATCAGCCACACCAGCAATGCCGCAATGACACCAAACGCGAACCCCTTTTGCCAAAAGCGCTGGCCAGGCAGTATCGGTGCCATAACCGCAAACAGCCATCCCCACCAAACCACACCCATGGCAACGTACAACACCCACCCGGTAACAGGGCTCGGTAACCCGAGCGCAAGGTTTACGTTATGGGCCAATCCATCCAATGCGGTCACGCTGTCGAGCTGAGGTACCCATCGCTTCGCCGCTACCAGCAAAGACAGCACGCTGGTCGCAACGAGGCCCGCTAACATACCTCGTAGTAGATTCATGTACACAGCCGATCCACCCCTCTTGGGCAATGCGTCAATGACCCGGCGCAGCCGGCACTGCCCCACACACGCATGCAACGTTCCGCCTCGGCACTGATCACACCACTGAGTTCCTTAATGAGACGAGTATACTCGTGCGCGGGGCTTTCCCTGAAATTGTCTTAGATACGTGTGCCGGCGGCATTGGCGGTATCGTAATGACTTATTTTCATAAATTTATTGCCTGTCATTCGTGACGAGCCGCGTGCAGTAGTGCTGCACAATGAGGTTACAACTAAGCCGGCAAATAAATTTAAGGAGCCAAAACAGCAAGGGACGGGGAAAGCGGCGACGGATGTCGCCGCTTAGGTGGCGTCTATGAGGGCGCGCACGCTTTGAACGCGCTGCGCTAGAGTGACCGCATCACGCGCGCGAACAGTAACGTGCCCGAGCTTCCGATTCGGTCTCGGATCCTTACCATAAACATGCAGATGGGCGCCCGGAATGGCGAGTAACGCGCTTGCGTCGGGGAGCTGACCGACAAGATTGATCATCGCGCACTGCTCGACGGAACGACAGGAGCCGAGGGGCAGCCCGAGAATGGCGCGCAGGTGATTCTCGAACTGACTGGTCTGCGCCCCCTCGATAGTCCAATGCCCGGAATTATGTACACGGGGCGCAAACTCGTTGGCGAGCAGTCGCCCGTTGATCTCAAAAAGCTCCAATACCAGCACGCCGACATAGCCGAGGGCATCGAGCAAGCGCATCGCGTACTGTTGTGCTACTGAGCTTAAGGGATCCTCAGGACGTGGCACGGAGGAACGCAGCATACCGTGCCGATGCTCGTTCTCTACCAGTGGATAAAAGGCCGTCTCGCCCCCCCGGGCGCGAACGGCGATAATCGACAGCTCCCGCTCGAACGGCACATATTCCTCGATCACCAATGGTTGATCGGCAAGCTCTCGCCAAGTTGTCGCCAGGCCTCGGCGATCCTGCAGCAGACGTTGACCTCGACCGTCATAGCCTAAACGGCGCGTTTTCAAGATCGCCGGTAAACCGATGTCTGTCAGGGCCGCATCGAGCTCGGCGAGCGTATAAATGTCGGCGGTACGGGGCACAGGGATATCGAGCTCGCGAAAAAGCGTTTTCTCCTCGGCCCGATCCTGAGCAGCCCCCAAGGCCTCGAGAGAGGGGAAAATCGGCACGCGACCGGCGACGTATTTTAGAGCTTCAACAGGCAAATGCTCGAATTCGTAGGTCAGACAGTGACAATGCTCGGCGAGCCACCGCAGCTTCTCACCGTCACCGTATTCCCCAACGATCTGATGGGTCAGCGTCAAAGCGCAGGAGTCTGGATCAGGATCTAAGGTTTGAAAGGTCAAGCCAAGCGGATAACCCGCCAGTGCCAGCATACGTGCCAGCTGACCGCCGCCAATAATCCCAACAGTCGTCATGGCGGGTCCCTAGGATCGGCGATCGCCAACACCGCTTCGGTCTGTCGGCGGCGGAACGCGTACAATGCCTCTTTGATCCGTGGGTAGCGCGCTGCCAGGATACTTGCCGCCAGCAAAGCTGCATTCACAGCGCCTGCTCGGCCAATCGACAGTGTTCCGACCGGCACCCCAGCGGGCATCTGCACGATGGAAAGCAGCGAGTCCACACCCTGTAATGCACTTGACTGAATAGGCACTCCAAGAACCGGTAAGGCAGTCTTAGCAGCGGTCATCCCCGGTAAATGTGCTGCACCACCGGCGCCGGCGATGATCACTTCGATGCCGCGGTTTTCTGCGGTTTCTGCGTAATCGAACAGCTGGTCTGGGGTTCGATGTGCGGAGACCACCCGCACCTCGAACGTGACGCCCAACTGCTCGAGCGT
>JBAPTW010000443.1:0-2237 GCA_049282355.1 Gammaproteobacteria bacterium
CCGCAGCTGCTATCGCCTGCAGCGGGACTTGTTTAACGGTGTGGTGGCGTCGTTTATTCGAGCCATTATCCCTCACATGGAAAGCCTTAACTCACAATTTCAACCCGTTGTCAATGCGTAAGTCCTAGATCGGATGGCGGTGTTGATGGCGAGTCGTGCGCGTTGGCGATCGGTCGCTGCCGTTGGCTTGGGTGGCGGAAGCAGGGCCGGCCAACATCGGGTTCGAGGGACAGCGACGGGTGTTGGCGCGGGTGCTGGGGTGGTTGCCAGCAGGGGCGAAGGTGCTGTTGTCGGCGGATCGGTTCTATCCCTCCGTGGAGCTGTTTGCCTGGTTACACGCCCATCACTGGCACTACCGATTGCGGCTCAAGGGCAATTTGTTGGCCGATCCGGGCTCTGGCGACGAAGTCACCACGGGTGAGCTGGCGCGGGGCGTCAAAGAGCGTTACCTGCCGGGGGTGCCACTGTTTGCCCAAGGTATTCTGACGAACCTGGGCATCTGGCATGAGGCCGGCCATCCGGAACCGTGGATTATCGCTATGGACTGCCCGCCGACGCGAGCGGCAGTGCTCGATTACGGCGCGAGGTGGGCCATTGAGCCGACCTTTTCCGACTTCAAGAGCCGAGGTTTTGAGCTAGAGGAGTCGCAACTTGAGCATCCCGAGCGCCTGGAACGGCTGATCCTGATCATGACGTTGGCCATGTACTGGTGTGTGCGGGTGGGTCGCGATGAGGCTTGGCATCATCCAACCGTGTTCGAAAAAAAACTCAAGAACAATCCGATCCAAGCCATTGGCGCTTTAGAAAACTTTATCGCAGTATGGTGTCCTGGTTCAAACGCGGGCTGCCTCACCTGATGCGCTGCTTACAAAATGACCTGCCTCTCCCCGCTTTTCATGAAGTCATGCACAACTGATAGGTGGTTAGGGCCTAATCTTCGGCGATGGTATTCTTCCCTCGCTTTAAGTATATTGGGGGACCGCCTATCGTAACGGCTGGCCCGGACAGACCAAGAATAAATGA
This sequence comes from Gammaproteobacteria bacterium, assembly GCA_049282355.1. Classification (GTDB taxonomy): domain Bacteria; phylum Pseudomonadota; class Gammaproteobacteria; order HK1; family HK1; genus JAGTVB01. The sequence continues at coordinate 1,024 of JBAPTW010000443.1, forward strand.
GAGCGTGTGGGGGGGCTCTGGTGCAATCCGTCTTTCGACCATTCCTCTTTTCCCCTCCACGAAACGTTGCGTACAGGCTGCGCGCCGCAGCGCTGATCGCCGTCGCCTTGACGCTCGCCGGTTGCGGGGAGGACAAGAATGAAGCCGCGGGGGCATCCGCTCAGCAGCATCCCGTGCCCGAGGTGAGTGTCCTCACGGTGCAGCCGCAGAGCATCCCCTACACGCCGACGTTCGTGGCTCAGACCGAGAGCTCGCGCCAGGTCAACATCGTCGGGCGGGTCTCCGGTTACCTCGATGAAATCGCCTATCAGGAAGGCGAGCTGGTGAAGCAGGGAGAGATCCTGTTCCAGCTCGACCCGAAGCCCTTCCAGGCGCAGCTCGACGCCGCCAGAGGCGAGTTGCAGGCCCAGCAGGCACGACTCAAGACAGCCAAGGCGACCCTCGGTCGGGTGAAGCCGCTCGTGGCTGAGAACGCGCTGTCCCAAGCCGATCTCGACGGCGCCCAAGGTGAGTTCGACGCTGCGACCGCCGCCGTGTTCGCGGCGCGGGCGAAAGCGAAGGAAGCCGAGCTCAATCTCGGGTACACCACCATTCGCTCGCCGGTCACCGGGCTTGCCAGCCAGTCCGCGCAGCGTCAAGGCTCCTACATCAATGCGGCGAGCGAATCTGCCGTGCTCACCTACGTTGCGGCGACCGATCCGATCTGGGTGAACTTCAGCTTGTCGCAAAACCAGATGGCGCGCTGGCGCGACGAGAGCGCGAAAGGCCAGCTGGTCCTGCCGAGGGACCAGGGCTACGAGGTCGAGATCGAGATGCCAGACGGCACGCCGTTCCCGCAGAAGGGCAACATCAATTTCGCTGATCCGTCCTTCAGCCCGGACACCGGGTCGTTTCTGGTGCGCGCCGTGCTGCCCAACCCGAAGCGGGAGCTACGGCCGGGAATGTTCGTCACGGCCTACGTGAAGGGTGCGGTGCGGCCCGACGCTGTGGTCGTGCCGCAGCTTGCGGTCCAGCAGGGCTCGAACGGCCATCTGGTTTACGTCGTGAATCAGCAGGGCCGCGCGGAGGTCCGCCCGGTGGTCATCGGCGACTACTACGGTGAGAAGGACATCGTGGTAGTCAGCGGCCTGCAGGCCGGGGACCGGGTGGTCGTCGACGGCGTGCTGAAGGTTGTGCCCGGGCAGCCGGTGAACATCCTGGAGCCGGGTCAGGGC
>JBAPTW010000444.1:0-69960 GCA_049282355.1 Gammaproteobacteria bacterium
CTATTTGGAACAGCCTGCGGCTGTTCCAAATAGCTCCTGAGGATTTTGTTGAGTCGCCGTGCGGCGCCGCGATGACAGGCGCAGTAGCTTTTAAAACAAGTTCTCAGCATCATTAACGACGCCATCTGCGCTGTAGGAGAATGATTTTGGGATTTTTTGATGGTCGATTTTTGCACGTGATGTGCAAAATTCTGAGCGCTCCAGAGGGGATGGCGCACCAGAGCCAGCGCATCGCTGAAGGTCGGTTGCGTTTTTCGATACTAAGCGCTGGTACGCACCGCCATGGCCTGGCCAGTGATGAGCCGATCGGTAATCAGCGTCACGATGGAAAATAGCTCCCGCAGTAGGGGTATGGTACGCGCAATCGCGCGTCTGACCACTGCCGTTGGAGTCTCGACACCGAGGCGAGTAGCTCCAACGCCGCGAAGCCGCTATCGGCCACGGCCACGATCGGTCGCTCGGGTAACCAGCGCTGCACAATGCGCAACATCTGCCACGCCCGCTCAGTCAGCAACCGATACGCTCGTTGGGAGCATTTGTAGTAGCACTACGAAGGACTAACAACGGCGCAAACACGCCTATAATCGCTTTCACGGCGGGAGGTAATCCGCCCAGCTGAAGAACCTCTTTTTGATCGAAGGTGATTTTTCAAGGATGGCTATCCAAAGCCTGCGTGCAACGAAAGACACCGCCAAATTTCATAGAATATGGCTTATATTCCAGCGCGATCGCTGCTGCTTTCTCACAGGGGTATACATCAGCTAGCGGCTATTCCACTAAACTTAAGTATGCTCTATTTACTTGTTGGTCGGAATTTGTCGATGCCATCTGCCTTGGTGGAAGAGCACATGCAGGCACTACAGGAGCGTATTGTTCGCTGTCTCATTGGGTGGCAAGAACTGACGCCAACGCCTGCTTGTGTGCCAGCACAGGTCGGTGATTTTGATCTTGATCCCCGTACCGAGCAAGCACCCCGGCTCACGCCTGCTGCGGTCCTCGTTCCTATCGTGGTGCGGCCAACGGGTTTCACGGTGCTCCTAACACAACGAACCCAGCACTTGAAGGATCACCCTGGGCAGATTAGCTTTCCGGGAGGTCGCGTTGAGGCAACTGATGAGAATCCCATCGCGACCGCATTACGTGAAACGCAGGAAGAAATCGGCCTGCCTCGTCATTGTGTCGATATCATTGGTCACCTCGACATCTATGAAACGGCTACCGGCTTTCTAGTGACGCCAGTCGTCGGCTTTGTGCAGCCAATTTTCCGCCTGAAAATCGATCCATTCGAGGTTGCGGAGGTATTCGAGGTCCCGCTCCCATTCCTGCTCGACACCCGTAACCATCAGATCGGCAAGCTGATGTTTTGCGGAAAGCAGCGGCGCTTTTGGGTGTTTCAATATGAAAATCGGTTCATTTGGGGCGCCACTGCAGGCATGCTGATGAACCTCTTTCGCCGATTGGATCACGCGCTTGAAGACTGAGCGTAGCGGAATGCTCCTCGGCCCATCCCCACCGTTTATCTCAATAAACAGGAGCTCTGAGGCTGTACGGAGCATCGCGCGTGCCTGATGCGTCTTTCGCGGAGCGGCTACACGGATCCATCGAACGTGTGACTTTCCACAGTGAGGAAAGCGGTTTTTGCGTGCTCAGAGTCAAGGTTCAGGGACGCCGTGATCTCGCCACCGTGGTGGGCACAGCACCGGCGGTAACGCCCGGTGAATATGTGGAATGCGAGGGATCGTGGGTGACCGATCGTACCCACGGACTGCAATTCAAGGCACGACAGCTAAGCATCGTGCCGCCGGTCACGCTTGAAGGAATCGAAAAATACCTGGGCTCCGGCATGGTTCGGGGCATTGGACCTCACTTCGCCCGTAAGCTCGTCAGCGCTTTTGGCGAGCACGTGTTTGAGGTCATCGAGCAGCAGCCGGCAAAGCTCGAAAAGCTCCCCGGTATCGGACCAAAGCGTATGCAGCGGGTGGTCGCAGCCTGGCGTGAGCAAAAAGTAGTCCGTCAGATCATGGTATTTCTGCGTTCTCACGGCGTCGGGACGGCGCGCGCGGTGCGCATCTATAAAACCTACGGTGCCAATGCCATCGAGCGGGTTCGAGAAAATCCTTATCGGCTCGCCCTGGATATCCACGGCATGGGATTCCTCACTGCGGATACCTTGGCTCAGCGTCTGGGCATTCGCAAGGACTCCTTGATGCGTGCCCAGGCCGGCATACGCCACGTGCTGCAAGAATTTGCCGCTGAGGGGCATTGCACCGCTACGCGTGAGCGAGTTATCGAAACCGCAGCGCAGATGCTCGCGATTCCGACACCAATTCTCGAGCAAGGAATCCACGAGGAATTGGCGGCAGGAAATTTAGTTGCGGAAACGGTTGACGGCGGATCCTGCCTATTTTTGAGGTCATTGCATCACGCAGAAGTGGGGGTGGGCCAGCATCTTCTGAGACTGTTGCCGGGGCCACCACCTTGGGGAGCAGTCAACGCCGAAAAGGCCATTGCCTGGGTCGAAAAGGCCACCGGATTGACTCTCTCAAGCTCGCAGCGCCACGGCGTCGCCATCGCGATCAACGGGAAGCTAACGGTGATCACCGGCGGCCCTGGCGTTGGCAAAACAACGGTGGTCAACAGCATTTTGCAAATCGTTCGCGCCAAAGGTGCTCAGGTCGTACTGTGCGCGCCCACCGGGCGTGCCGCCAAACGACTCTCAGAATCGACCGGGCTCGAGGCAAAGACCATCCATCGGCTGCTGGAATTTGATCCTCACCGACGTGGGTTTAGTCGAGGACGAGAAAATCCCCTGAATGCGGACTTTGTAGTCATGGACGAGCTGTCCATGGTCGATGTGTCGCTGATGAACCAGTTGTTAAGAGCGGTGGCCGATCCTGCCGCGCTGCTTATGGTGGGAGATGTCGATCAGCTTCCATCCGTCGGCCCCGGTGCCGTGCTCGCCGACATCATCGAGTCCGGCCGCATTGCGACCGTACGCCTTACCGAGATCTTCCGACAAGCGGCCGATTCGCGCATCATCGCCAACGCGCACCGCATTAACCGCGGACAGATGCCCGAGCGGCCGGGCGATCCCCGAGATCCGAGCGATTTTTACTTCATCGCTACCGATACCCCCGAAGCCATCCACGACCGACTGCTGGACCTTGTGACCGAACGCATCCCCTCGCGCTTTGGACTGCATCCCATCCGCGACGTGCAGGTGATGTGTCCCATGAACCGAGGGCTGCTGGGAACCCGGTCTCTTAACGCCGAGCTGCAGCGTCGACTCAATGCCCACGCCCAGCCGAGTGTGAGTCGTTATGGCTGGACGTTCGCGCCAGGGGATAAAGTCGTACAGACCGTCAATAACTATCATAAGGAAGTTTTCAACGGTGACATCGGATGCATCGCGCGTATCGACCTCGAAGAAGGCTTGATTTTCGTCGACGTTGACGGCAGAGAGATTAGCTACGAGTTAGCAGAGCTCGATGAGATTGCGCTTGCCTATGCCATCACGGTGCACAAGAGCCAGGGATCGGAATATCCGGCGGTGGTCATTCCACTTGCCACCCAGCACTACACGTTACTGGAACGCAATCTGCTTTACACCGGCGTGACCCGCGGCAAACGGCTTGTGGTGATCGTTGGCCAGCCGAAAGCCCTATCGATGGCTGTGCGCCACGCGCGGTCAAAACGCCGCCTGACTCATCTCGCAGCCCGCATTAAAGGGCTGCCGGCGCTTCTCTGAACCAGGCTAGCGCAAAGGACGGGGCGCCATTGACATACCACTGACTTATCGTGGCACGGCGGCTCTCCTTGCCGTTTTCACGAAACAACATGCCTGCGGGCGCGGGCTTACCCATAGAGGCGCTCGATGTGCTCGGCGTACTTCTCACCGATAAGACGACGCCGGAGCTTCATCGTGGGGGTCAGCTCGCCGCCATCAATCGTGAGCTGCTCAGCGAGAACCGCAAAGCGCTTTATCGTGGCATAGTGCGCAAGCTCCCCGTTCACCTTCTCAACCTGCTGCTCCAAATAACGGCGAAAGATGGCGCAGGTACACGCCTCTTCTGGCAGGCGCGCCGGGCTCCCGGCGCACGCAACCGCCGCCGGCAGTTCAGCCGGATCAAGGATGAGCAACGCGGCGACATACTTTCGCCTGTCGCCGACGACGATAGCGTAGGCGACGCCGGGTATTTCCCGAAGCTTCATCTCCACCGGCTGCGGCGCGATATTCTTCCCTCCAGAGGTAATAATAATGTCTTTCTTGCGGTCGGTGATTTCCAGAAACCCGCTATCATCTAACACGCCAATGTCTCCAGAATGCAGCCAACCTTGTTTATCCAGCGTTTCCTGCGTCGCCTGCTCGTCCTTGTAATAGCCTAGGAACACGTGGGGGCCGCGGATCAAGATCTCGCCGTCATCGGCAATTTGGAGCTCTGTGCCCGGAATGGGAATACCTGCCTTACCGGTGCGGTATCGATCGGGATAGGACACGGTGGCAGGACCGGCGCACTCGCTCATGCCATAGGCTTCTAGAATGGGAATGCCGAGGCTCAAAAAAAATTCCAGCGTTCCTCTTGAGATCGGTGCCGCCGCTGTGAAGCAACAGCGGGCTCGATCAAGTCCGAGCCGATGGCGTACTCTGGCGAACACCAGACGCTCGGCCAACCAATGAGTTCGGGGCCTGGGAAGACCCTCTTGATCAGCAAGACCCGACTGCAAGCCAACCCGGCGCGCCCAAGCAACGAGCTGCCGTCTTATCGGACTCGCCTCGGCACCGGCCGCCTGTATGACACTCTGAATCTTCTCCCACACTCGCGGCACCCCGAGGAAAAAACTGGGGCGGATCTCCCTCAGATCATCGGCGAGGGTATCCATACGCTCGGCGAACCAGGTGCAGGCACCGGCTGCCATGGGAATATGCAAGGTGAAGAGCTGCTCCGCGATGTGGCTTAACGGCAGATAGCTAATAAAGGCGTCGCCGGGCTGCGCTGCATAGGCTCGTGCACAGGCGTTGGCATTCCAGACGATATTCTGGTGACGAATCATCACCCCTTTCGGCAGGCCCGTGGTGCCGGAGGTATAGATGAGGCTGCAGACATCGCTCACCTGCTGTGCGGCAATGCGCGCTCCAAGACGCTCCCCTGACACCTTCGTGCCGCGCTCGAGCAGAGTTTCCCAAGCATATACCTTCTCGTTGGGCACGTGCCCGTGCAGCACAATGATGGCCTTGAGCCGCGGAAGTCGTGGCCGGAGGCGAAGAAAAAGGTCAGCCGTCGCATTGTCCTGTACAATGGCAATTGCGGCATCGGAATGTTTGGCGATATAGAAGCATTGCGCGGGAGGATTGGTGGTATATATGCCAACAGGAATACCACCGGCAGCCATGGCACCGATTGCGCTAAGAAACCATTGTGGCGAATTGGGCGCCATGATCACGACACCCGCGCCCGGCTCAAGACCTAACGCGATCAGGCCCCGAGCGGTCAACAGTGCCTGTTCGTAATAAGCGTTCCACGAAGTTGTCTGCCACCGCCCATCTTTCTTGGCACGTAGGGCGGGTTGGGCCCCATAGTGGCGCGCGTTGGTCTCGAGCACATCGAGCACAGTGTAGGCTGAAGTCATTTTTGGGCTTTTTGCGAGCAATCCCTAGTGGGTGCCATGGCTTTGCATGCAGAAACAAAGCTACTGTCGACGGTAAATGTACTCCTGCACGCCATGACTTAGCAGAAACGAACGCTGCAGGTAAAACCCGGTCATCATTTTTTCCAGCGCACCCGCGGTGTAGCGCGGGGAAGCTGTGACAACTGCGGAGTCGGCTTCGTAAGAAATGCGATTCTCATCCACGATGCGACAGTATAAAGGTCTAGCCGATATGGTTTTGTGTGTTGCCATCATAGCAAAGAGCGCCGTGCCTGAGCGGCTAAACGCACCGAGATGGGTAATCAGCGCAGTCAATGCATCGCACGGTAGGTAGTTAAAGAGATCCCAAGCGATGATGGCATCGAATTGTAGATCGGACTGAAAATCGAGCAGACGGGAGAATGTCGATCGCCACAGACCGATATCCGCAGACGCCGGTAGCCGCTCGGCCTCGATGGCTCTAAACAGATCGGCGACATAGACCCTGCCGGGAAACCACGACGATAGATGGGCCACATTGGCGGCAAGCGGATAACCCAAATCAAGAATATGATACTTCGGCGATGATTCCAGGCAAGCGAGAAAGGCATGAAAGCCTGGAGATGAAATTGATCGAAAAGCAGAATTATCCGTATTGCGCTCCTCCATGGAAGACTTGTCTCAACTTAGCACGGTGAGGGCGCCGCCAAGAGCCGCCATTGATCGTGTATGCCATAATCATAGGCGAGACAAACGCCACTGACCACCACGCCAGATTAATGCCACGAGATTCTCGGCGCCTTAGTAAGCCTCATAGAACAAGAGCAAGGGGAGTGTCATTGAGCAGCTCCCCGTTCTCATTATCAGGACCTACAGATGCCCGCTGATGATGGAGAGGGTTGGCATTGACTACCGATACTGAAAGACCACATCCGATTACAGCCGCTGAACCGGCAGCTAAACAACCGGTGCGGCGCAGCAACCAAGTCGATGATAACTTGATTATTGTCGGCATTGGCGCGTCCGCAGGTGGGCTCGAGGCGTTGCGCGGTCTACTGTCAGGTTTGCCGACGGACGTGAATATTGCCTACGTGATCGCACAGCATCTGCACCCGACCCATCGAAGCATGCTCATCGATCTGCTTCGAGCTCACACCAAATTGGAGGTGGTGGAGGCGAAGAATCGTGAGCCAGTTTGCGCCGGACGTGTCTACGTAACCCCACCGGGCTGCAACGTCTCCATTGCCAACGGGCGCATGAAGCTCACCAAAACGAGCCGTGAGGTGGGCCCGAAGCCCTCAGTGGATCAGTTTTTTACCGCGCTGGCGGAAAACGTGGGAGAGCGAGCCGTTGGTATTATTCTCTCGGGGACGGGCTCAGACGGTGCCCTCGGGGTCCGCGCTATTAAGGCCCATGGTGGCTTCACTATGGCCCAGGCCATCGAGTCGGCGAAGTTTGACGGGATGCCTCATGCGGCGATCAACACAGGGGATGTCGACCTGGTGCTGCCGCCCCATCGTATCGGCCCCGAACTTCGTGATCTACTGAAACATCCTCGCAGTGCTCCGCTGCCGTTACCAGAGGACGATACGCTGTGCAATGTGCAGCGCATCCTACGATTGTTGCTCACGCGCACCGGCTGCGATTTTTCTGACTATAAGCCCAACACGCTGCATCGGCGCATTCAACGTCGCATGGCGATCCACAAGGTGGCGCAGCTTAGCGAATATTTACGTTACGTCGAGGAGTCACCAAAGGAGGCATGGGATCTCGGGCGGGACATTCTCGTATCGGTGACCGCGTTCTTTCGCGATCCGGAGGCCTTTCAGGTACTCGAGAAGGCGCTGGCCGTCATTTTGGACAGGAAGAACCGAAGCGACCAGATCCGCGTTTGGATACCGGGTTGTGCGACCGGCGAAGAAGCCTATTCCATCGCCATCCTTTTGGATAAGCTGCTGCGGAGTCGCCCGAGGAGCGTGTCGGTACAGATATTCGGCACGGATCTAGATGAAAACGCAATCCTTCATGCTCGACGCGGTGTGTACCCGATTGCGAGCCTTGCCGGGATCGACCCGGCTCTGCGCAAGCGCTGCTTTATCAGCGTGCAAAACGCTTATCAAGTGATCAAGCCAATCCGGGAAATGGTTGTGTTTGCGCGCCACGATCTGGTAAAGGACCCGCCTTTCTCGCATTTGGATCTCATCAGCTGCCGCAATGTGCTCATCTATTTTAACAGTCGACTGCAGCAGCGAATCATACCGCTGTTTCACCAGGTGATCGAGCCAAACGGCTACCTCTTGCTCGGTAAATCCGAGTCGATCGTCGCCTTTAGCGAGCTGTTTGAACAGGTCGACCGTAAGTGGCGATTGTTCCGGCGACGCGCCGAGAGATTCAGTTCAGCGCAAGGATACGACTATCACCCTTATCCAATCCCCATCACCACACCGACTGCGAGGCGAAAGGGCGAGCAACGACATTCCATGCAGGAGATCATCAATCACGCCATCGCCGACGCCTATGCGCCGTTGGCGGTGCTCATCGATGAACGCATGCAGGTACGTCACGTGCGCGGAGACATCAGCGCCTACTTGCGCCTCTCCGCGGGGGATCTGGACCTAAACATCGTTAACTTAGCGCGAGAAGAGCTTCGCACGGATCTGCGCACCCTGCTCTACCGGGTCAGCCGAGACCACACCCCCCTCAAGAGTCGCAGGCTTCAGCTTGGAACTGGGTCCAATGTCGTTCGCTTGAGCCTACACGCCAGGCCGGTGCGTATGAGCGAGGAGGAGGGCTGGCTCATTGCGATCATCTTCCAAGAGGAATTAGGAGATGACATCCAGGAGGGTGATGTCCCCAGGGTTGATCTCTGTGAAGACGCGCGCATCGCGGAGCTTGAGAAAGAGGTGACGGATACGCGCGAACAGCTGCAGACCACGGTTGAGGAGCTGGAAACCACCAACGAAGAATTGCAGTCGATCAATGAAGAGTTGCAGTCGGCTAATGAGGAGCTGCACTCGGCAAATGAGGAGCTGGAAACATCAAACGAAGAGCTGCAATCCGCCAATGAGGAGCTACATACCCTCAACGAAGCACTGCAACTAAAATCCGCCGAAGTGGCGATGACCAGTGCCGACATTGAAAACGTCCTGAAAAGTATCGGATTTCCAATGCTGGTAGTGGATCGCGATCTGCGTATCACGCGGGCTACTCCAGCTGCCGATCAGCTCTTCGATCTCTCATCAATTCTCTCCCGTCCGGTAGTCACGGGGGTTCCCAGCACCATTAGCCTGCCGGGGCTGCGCAGCGAGCTGCTTCAGGTCATGGAGACCGATCGCACGCTGGAATCCGAGCTGGTGCAGGGTAAGACTGTTTACTGGAAGCGCATCCTGCCCTACTACGCGGAGGAGGGAGAGATTGTCGGCGCTATTCTGATGTTCTTGAACCAAACACCCCTGCATACCGCCGAGAAGGCACTGCGCGAGCGAGAAAGTTATCTTGCCGCCATCCTGAACAATTATCTCTACGGAATCATTAGTATTGACGAAACAGGTTGCATTGAAAGCTTTAACGCAGCTGCTGAACGTATCTTTGGCTACCGAGCGAGCGAGGCGATCGGTCAAAATGTGGGCATGCTCTTGCCATCGTCGGAGCGCGATCAACATGCGGGTTACATTCAGCGCTATATCGAAACTGGGAAACCGCACATTATGGGAAAAAGCCGACGGGTTGTGGCAAGTAACAAGGCTGGAAAGCGCATCACTATCCACCTTACTTTGACCGAGTGGAAAGAAGGCGGGCGACGGTCGCTCATCGGGCTTATCTATGCACCCGACGAGCAAATCATCCTTCCTCCATCTCCAGCGCAGCATTGATGCCTCCTCGCCCGCAATGAGTAGAGTCAACGACCATCACCACCTCAACGAGGCGCTGGAGCGGCTTCGGGGACGCATTCTCGAGCTCGAGCGGATGGAGATGGAAAGCCGCGCCAAGGAAGAGCGCTTGTTAGGCGTTGTCCAGGAGCTGGACGTACATCGCGAAGAACTCTACACCCAAAACGAGAACCTTCTGCATGCCCAGGCCGAGCTGGAAGAGTCCCAACGGAGCTACATCGACCTTTTTGAATACGCTCCGGTCGGCTACCTTTTCCTGGACCGTGAAGGGGTTATCCACCAACTCAATCTGCAGGGTGCGCAAATGCTCGGATACAGTCGCGCGCACGTTCTGGGCAAACCCCTGTGGCTATACTTGCCTCGCACCTACCGCGATGCCCTGGCGCAGCACCTGCGTATGGTTTTTCGTCGCAACCGGGCGGCGGTGGAAATAGGCATTCGGCGCGGCGACGGCTCGACCTTCTACGGCGCCTTAGAAAGCATGTTGGTTCCAGAAGCCGCAGGGTTCTCCCGCTATTGCCGAACGGCGTTGCTGGATGTTACGGAACGTTGGACTGCCGAGAAGGCACTGCGCGAGAGCGAGGAACGTTTTCGCAACCTCATTGAAGGCTCTATTCAGGGCATCTATATCCACCAAGATTGGCGCCCGTTGTTCGTCAACCAAGCCTATGCCGACATTCTCGGCTATGATTCACTGGAAGAAATTCTTGCCATGAAGCGCTTTGAGCACCACATCGCGCCTCACGAGCGAGCGCGGCTCAGGGACTATCTGACAAGGCGACTGCTCGGTGAGTCCGTGCCGATTCACTACGAGTACGATGCCTTGCGCAAGGATGGCGCGCGCGTCACTCTAGATAAAGTAGTGAGGCTCATCCAATGGAAGGGGGAGGTCGCGGTCCAAGACACAGTCATCGACATTACTGCCCGCCGGCATGCGGAGGAGCAAGCGAGAAAGCGCGAGTCAGAGCTCGCCCACGTTGCTCGGCTAAGCACCATGGGGGAAATGGCCACCACGCTCGCCCATGAACTCAACCAACCCCTCACCGCGATCGTGAGCTACACCGAAGGCGCCTTGCGCCGCTTTGGGCATATTCGCACAAGCCATCCTGAACTGATCGAAGTGCTCGATCAGATTGCTCAACTCACCAAACGGGCAGCGCAGATCGTAAGAGGCATGCGCAATTTCGTGCGCAAGAAGGACGCGCAGTTCGAGCGGGTAGACTTCAACCAAGCCATCTCCGAAGCGGCGCGGCTCATCAGTGCGGAGATACGCAAAAAAGAAATTCGCATGGAACTCTACCTCGCGCCGGACTTACCACTCGTCAACGGCAGTCTGGTCCAATTGGAGCAAGTCGTGCTCAATCTCATTCGTAATGGTATCGAAGCAATCGAGGAGACGCAGAGTGGGCCACGCAATTTAACCTTACGCACTTTTACCAATCGCCGAACTGAGCTTGAGCTAACGGTTCGGGACTCGGGGGTGGGCCTTGACCCGGCGATCGCCACGCGTGTGCTCGAAGCTTTTGTGACCACGAAACACGATGGCCTCGGCCTGGGCCTCTCGATTAGCCGCACCATTCTCGAATCCCACGGCGGCCGTCTCTGGGCGACTCCCAATGAGCGCCGGGGAACCACTTTCCACTTGACATTGCCCACGCTACCCAACAGCGATGTCTGCTGAAGGAGTACCCACTGTCTTTGTCGTCGACGACGATGAAGACGTGCGTAACGCTCTGCGATGGCTTATCGAATCCGTCGACCTGACGGTGGCCACTTATCCATCGGCCGAAGCGTTTCTCGCGGCCTATACCCCTGGCCAGCCTGGGTGCCTAGTGCTCGACGTGCGTATGCCGGGAATGGGGGGGCTCGGACTGCTCGAACATATGCGCATAGAGGGAATGGAGCTGCCAACTATTATTCTGACGGGACACGCAGATGTCCCTATCGCCGTACGAGCAATGAAATCCGGCGCCATAGACTTCATCGAAAAGCCTTTTACCGATCAAGACTTGCTTGACCAGATTCAACGTGCGCTAAAAGAAGATGCCAAGCAACGTAGTCAGCAGCTCAAGCGGGCCGAGGTTCTGTCACGAGTCGAAACGCTAACGCCGCGGGAACGCGAAGTACTTCGACGAGTGGTTCAAGGACAAGCCAATAAAGTAATCTCTGCAGAGCTCGGAATCAGCGAGCGAACGGTAGAGACCCACCGCAAGAAAATTATGGACAAAATGCAAGCCAAGTCCCTGGCTGAGCTGATCCAGATGACTCTCCTCTCTCGGATGCTTAAACCCTCTTCCCTTCCCCATCCGGGAAATCCCTGATCCCCATTACGGTAAATGCGGATTTCATCCGCCCAGGATTTCTCCTACGGTTTTACTTTAAGGATGTATAACGATTGGGGGCATCCAGCGCTGTTCGGAGATCCGCGCTAGCCACCCCGCAGAAAAAGAGGCGGAAAGCTTCGTGGGCACAGTAAAAGCGATAGGGTCGGCTCCAAGCCATGCCGGCTCAGGTCTTGATCCGGCGAGGAACTTAGCATCAGTGCGCAGAATACTTTCTTGCCGGAGCTGCGCGGTGCGCCACGTTTGCCTGCCTTGCGGGCTTGGCCCAGAAGGATTAGAGCGACTAAAGGGCGTGAGTCCCCGGCCTTCGCCGGTAGAGCACGGTGAACACCTGTTTCGACCCGGGGATACCCTGCGTGCGCTCTATGCGGTGAAGTCCGGATCAGTCAAAGTTTATAAGCCCATGGCCGATGGGGATGAGCAAATTGTCGGATTTCACTTTCCGGGGGAATTGATCGGTCTCGATGGGCTCGCCACCAACAGCCATACTTGCGCAGCGGCCGCACTGGAGACTACCGCGATCTGCGAATTCCCGGTGACTCAGCTTCACGAAATGTGTCACAACTACCCTCCCGTTCGACAAGAGCTCAATCGCTTATTGGGAACCCACCTCACTCATCTACGCAATATGTTGCTTTTGGTTGGCAGGAAGAGCGCGGAAGGGCGGCTCGCTGGGTTTTTACTTGACCTTTCCGGACGACTGAAAACAAGGGGTTACTCGCCTTGCCAATTCTACCTCAGTATGTCCCGCCTCGATATCGCCAACTATTTGGGACTGGCTGTTGAGACCGTAAGCCGCGTATTTTCTCGCTTTCAGGATGAAGGCCTTCTGAGTGTACAGTTGCGCCATGTCTATATCCAGGACCTCGATCGCCTCCAAGGGTTGGTAAGCGCTGGTACCGGCATCGTTGGTCCCTTCCGGCCACAGCACCAGGTCGGTGCGATGGCAATCGCCGGCGGAGCAACGATGAGCTCGTGATAATCGACAGTTATGGGAGTAGAACTTGATGGAAAACCGATACAGTGCGCGAAACCCAGCAGCGTTAGACGTCGAGCTGCATCATGGGCGCACCAGTTTCGGCACATTCAAAGTGCGAAACATCAGTCTTGAGGGTATGTTCGTAGAAACTGGTCCAATACACCTGTATCCAAGCGATCTCATCGATGCCACCCTGGCCGTTGGTCGCAACTCAACTGCCACCCATGAAGTCAGAGCCGTGGTCGTGCATCATACAGACGAAGGGATCGGCCTCATGTTTCGCGATTATGAGCCGGCTTTACTTGGATTTTTGTGCTTTTTGTCATCCGCAGCTGCCTGAGCAGCCACTCAAGCCGCTTTCAACGCGGTAACCAGATCCTCGCATACTGCCTTGGCGTCTCCGAACAACATTGAGCAGTTGTCGCGATAGAAGAGAAGGTTATCTACGCCAGCATAGCCAGGACGCATGCTGCGCTTAATGAAAAATATCTGCTTTGCTCGGTAAACATCGAGTATCGGCATCCCATAGATCGAGCTCGATGGATCTTCCTTGGCGGCGGGATTGGTGACGTCGTTGGCGCCGACGACCAGTGCCACATCAGCGGTGGGAAACTCCGGATTGATCTCATCCATCTCCAGGACATGCTCATAGGGGATATCAGCCTCGGCCAATAGAACATTCATATGCCCCGGCATCCGCCCCGCGACGGGATGAATCGCGAATTTGACCGCGGCTCCTTTTTCTTCCAATAGCTCCATCAGCTCTTTGAGGGCATGTTGGGCCTGGGCGACAGCCATGCCATAACCGGGCACCACAATCACTCTTGCCCCTTCATTGTTCATCCAGAAAGCCGCATCCTCCACCCCGGCCGCTTTCACGCCTTTTTCAGCCGCCAACGCCATCGCCGAGGAGGCCTCGCTCTCCTCGCCCACGCCAAAACCACCCAGAATAACGCTCACAAAGGAGCGGTTCATTGCCCTGCACATGATGTAGGATAGAATCGCACCAGAGAAGCCCACGAGCGCGCCGGTCACGATAAGGAGCTCATTCTCCAAAGTAAATCCAGTCGCTGCCGCCGCCCACCCTGAATAGGAGTTCAACATCGAGATCACCACGGGCATGTCGGCCCCACCAATGGGAACAATGAGAAGAATACCCAAGGCGAACGAAAGCAAAATGATGAGATAAAGTGAAACTAGATGATTGTTGATCGCAAAGTCAACGGCCAACGCGACGGTAGCGATGGCCAACGCTAGGTTAAGCCAATGCTGGGCGGTAAACACCAGCGGTGCCGAGCTCAGGATGCCTTGCAGCTTACCAAAGGCAACCAGGGATCCGGTAAAAGTGATTGCTCCGATAACGATACCCGCGGACAACTCGACCATCAGCAGCGTTTCCAAGTCGCCTGCCGCTTGCCGATTAAAGTAAGTCCCAACCGCCACTAAAACCGCCGCCAGACCGACAAAGCTGTGCAACATCGCCACCAGCTGAGGCATAGCGGTCATACGAATCTTAAGGGCGACAACGATACCGATAACGGCACCCACTACCCCCCCGATCACGATCAGGTTGTAACCGCGGACTTCCGGACTGAGCAGCGTGACGGTGATGGCGATTATCATACCGAGGATGGCGAGCATATTGCCTCGCCGTGCGGTTGCCGGTGACGTCAGTCCCTTAAGACCGAGGATAAACAGGACGGCTGAGACAAGATAGGCCGCGGCCTGGGCATCAACAGAAATCTGCATACGTGGCGTGTCCTCGATAGGTTATTTCTTGCGCTTGAACATGCTGAGCATGCGCTGGGTAACGAGGAATCCTCCGAAAATATTGATTGAGGCAAGCAGCACTGCTAGGAATCCGAGCAAGTCCACCGTGAAGCTGGCTCGCTCAAAGCCGGCCACCAATAGAGCGCCGACGATAATGATCCCAGAAATCGCATTCGTGAGAGAAATAAGCGGCGTGTGAAGGGACGGTGTAACACCCCAGATTACGAAGTAGCCGACAAAACAGGCAAGCACGAAAACATACAACGCCACGAGAGGTTCGGACATGAGAATCGCTTCCTCTAGGTTTGCGGTTGGTAGAGAACCTTCCCTTGGTGCGTTACCATTGCGGCCCGGGTGATGTCGTCTTGGGAAAAATCTTTGAAGATCAAGGCATCATCTTGGGTATCCACCAAGATCGAGAGAAGGTTCAGCATGTTCCGAGCATAAAAGGCACTGGCGTCGGTCGGCACCAGCGCCGGGTAGTTAGTGAATCCGACGATAGTCACGCCATGGGCGGTAATCACTTCACCGGCCTTTGTCAGCGGACAATTCCCGCCATTGGCCGCAGCCATATCGATGATGACTGACCCCTCTGCCAATCCTTTCACAGCTTCCTCGGTAATGAGTACCGGCGCAGCTTTGCAAGGTATAAGTGCGGTGGAAATAATAACGTTGGCCTTTTTCAAATACTCAGTAAGCGCTTTTTGCTGTCGCTCCTTGGCTTCGGCCGTGAGCTCGCGCGCATAGCCCCCCTCCCCCGCACCGCTTTCACCGAGATCTAACTCGATAAACTTCGCGCCAAGGGACTGAATTTCTTCCTTGACCGTCGGGCGCACATCGAATGCTTCCACCTCAGCCCCAAGGCGCCGCGCTGTTGCAATGGCTTGGAGACCGGCGACCCCCGCCCCCAACACGACAACCCGAGCCGGGCGCGCGGCGCCTGCCGCCGTCATCATCATCGGAAAGAATCGCACATACCGCCCGGCTCCCTCGACGACCGCGCGGTAGCCTGCAATATTGGCTTGAGAAGAAAGCACGTCCATGCCTTGGGCGCGCGTGGTTCGCGGTATCGCTTCCATGGCAAATGCGGTGACACCCACTTCAGCCAAACGCTCGAGAAGCGCTGTGTTCTCGCAGGGCTCAAGCAATGCGCAAAACACCGCACCCTGTTTGAAATGACCGATCTCTTCCAGCGTTGGGGCACGCACTTTGATGACCAGATCCGCGGAGAAGGCATCGAGCGTATCGACCAGCTGCGCCTCTGCAGCCTCATAGGCTGCGTCGTCATAACAGGCCAAGTGACCTGCGCCGCGTTCGATACAAACCTCGAATCCCTTGGCAAGAAGTTTCTTTACCATCTCCGGTGTGCTCGCTACGCGGGTCTCACCGGAGACGATTTCCTTCGGGACGCCAATCTTCATGCCTGCGATGCCTCGACTAGCGGTTAAGCCCCGTCATCATGTGCACGGTCAATAAGACGATTCTGCTCGAAGCCTGCCTATTGCACATGAGCGATTGTGGGCATAAATAAAATCAAGGGCAGGGAGAGGCAGCTGCCCTTAATCAATTGTTGATTCCCTGAAATTGGATCCACCGACAGCGGCTGTTGCTCTTGTTTGACCGGTGTGAGGCATCCATCATAGAGCCTCGGGATCGTCTTTTCAACTCAACTGTGATGATTCCTGCAGGTCAGGGTGAAAGCACGGTGAAGCCCGATGCCCCCACATTGGAAAGACACGATGCTGTATGCGATGCTCCGCATACAGCATTCTGACAGTCAACAGCAACCGACATAGGTTATGGGCCCCATCCACCCGCAGACAAGGCAAGAGCTAATCAGTAGCGCCGTCTATACGGTATCCGAACTGAATCACGAGGTTCGGTCAATATTGGAGGCAAACTACCCCCTCATCTGGATCGAAGGTGAGCTTTCGAACCTATCGCGTCCCGCGTCCGGTCATCTCTACTTCTCTTTGAAAGACGCCCACTGTCAAGTCAGGTGCGCCATGTTCCGTGTTTACAACCGCGGTCTTGGATTTCCCGTTGGCAACGGCCAACAGGTCTTGATGCGCGCCCGTGTTAGTCTCTACCCCGAGCGGGGGGACTTTCAGCTCATCGTAGAGTACCTGGAGGAGGCCGGCGCCGGCGCTTTGCGCCGTGCTTTTGAGGTACTAAAGCAGAAGCTCCGTGCCGAAGGGCTGTTCGACGCTGCGAGAAAGCAACGGCTGCCAGCAGTTCCCACCAAGCTCGGCGTCATCACCTCCCCCACTGGCGCCGCCATTCGCGACATTCTGACTGTGGTGAAACGGCGCTTCCCGGGATTACCGGTGTTAATTTATCCTGTCCCCGTGCAGGGAACGGGAGCAGCCAATGAAATCGCCCGCATGCTGCGTGTAGCGAACGCGCATGCGGCATGTGACGTGTTGATCCTGGCCCGTGGCGGTGGCTCCCTGGAGGATCTGGCTGCCTTTAATGAAGAAGTGGTGGCGCGGGCTATCGACGCCAGCCAAATACCGGTGGTGGCAGGCATCGGACACGAGATTGACTTCACCATTGCCGACTTCGTCGCTGATCAACGGGCACCCACGCCCTCAGCGGCGGCAGAGCTCGTGACTCCCGACCAAGCGCAGTTGCAACAACATCTGGCCAAGTTGCGATGGCGCCTGGCGATGCGAACGCGCGCGCGCCTGCAGGCAGAGCGCCAAAAGCTTACTTGGATGCAACGCCGATTGGTACACCCGCGTCGCCAATTGCACGATCGCATCCAGCGAAACGATGAGTTATATCTAAGGCTTCAGCGTACCATTTCCAGCGTACTCATGGCGCGGGGGACGCACCTCGCGGCGCTCGCCGGGCGCCTCGAGCGCGTGAACCCCGCCGTGTCCCTACGGGTCCATCAGGCGCGCCGCGATCAGCTACGCCATCGGTTGCTCAATGCCGTCGGTCAGGACCTTGAACGCCGGCGCCTGAAGTTGTCTGCACTGCGACGCCAACTTGACGCGCTCAGCCCGCATCAAACTCTGCAACGGGGCTATGCGATTGTCACCCATTTCCCCTCGGGGGCGATACTGCGAAGTGCGACGACGGTGGCGGGAGGTGATCGAATCCAGGCAAAGCTAGCGCAAGGCGAGCTGCTGTGTACCGTGGACCACGTCAACACGCCGTGAGCGCGCAACGGCACAAACGACCACCACGCTAGTTGACTGGCTCGCCCGCCGCCTGCTTATCAGCGTGATAAGAGGAGCGCACCAACGGCCCGCTCGCGACCCGCTGAAAGCCAAGCTCGCGCGCGCGTGCCGCCAATTCATCGAACTGCGCCGGCTCGACGTACTGCTCCACGGGAAGGTGATGCCGGCTTGGCTGGAGGTACTGCCCGATGGTAATCATGGTGCAATCGTGGGTACGCAGATCCTGCATCGCTTCGATCACCTCTTCCCGCGTCTCCCCAAGTCCAAGCATGATACCGGACTTGGTGGGTATCGTCGGGTAAGCCCGCTTAAACCGCCTGAGGAGCTGCAAAGACCAGTTATAATCCGCGCCCGGGCGGACTCGCTTATAGAGTCTTGGCACTGTTTCCAGGTTGTGATTGAGCACATCGGGTGGTGCCTCCCCCAGCCGCTCCAGCGCTATCTCCATGCGGCCACGAAAGTCCGGTACCAACGCTTCCACGTGAATCTGCGAAGACCGCTCGCGTACCGCGCCTATACAGGCGGCAAAATGACCGGCTCCACCATCGCGCAGATCATCACGATCCACCGAGGTAATGACGACATAGCGAAGACCCATGGCGGCGACGGTTTGAGCAAGCTGCTCTGGCTCCGCGGGGTCAAGTGGCGCAGGCCGGCCATGGGCAATGTCACAGAACGGACAACGTCGCGTGCACAGATCACCCATGATGAGAAAGGTCGCCGTACCGTGGGAAAAACACTCCGCCAAATTCGGACATGCGGCCTCCTCACACACCGTGTGCAAGCGGTGATTGCGCAGCAGACCCTTGAGCCGGATAACTGCCGGCGCCACTGGTGCTTTAACCCGGATCCAGGGTGGCTTCTTGGGAACACGGCCTTCGGAAGGCGCAATCTTGACTGGATTGCGAGCCGTTTTTTCTGCGCCACGCTGGGGATGGAATACTGGCTTTGAGCCTTGATCTCTAGACGTCATCATATCCTCCTGCGCGTGGGTTCAGAGGCGGCTTGCCCTTAGAAGCTGCGCTAAGAACGACGGCGCTTGTCACTGCGGCGTTGCGCGGTATTGGTAAAACAGCTTTTTACCCGATGGTATTGCGCGAGAAAGGCTCCTCTTCATTTTCCCGCCGCTCTTGCAGTGCCACGACCGATGCGGCTTGACAACGATTCACTACCGCGCAGAAAAGCTCCGCAGTGCGCCTGGCATCATAGGTTGCCGCGTGCGCCTCACGATTGTCCCAAGGAAAACCAGCCGCTGCCACTGCCCGGGCAAGCACGGTTTGACCAAATATCAATCCCCCGAGGGTCGCTGTATCAAAAGTCGTAAACGGATGAAAAGGATTTCGTTTAAAACTCGTGCGTCTCACGGCCGCATTGACAAAAGCGAGATCGAAGCAAGGATTATGTCCCACCAAGACGGCCCGCGTGCAACCTGTATCTCGCAACGCCTGGCGCACCGGCCGAAAGATCGTCTGTAGCGCTTCGCGCTCAGGAACGGCAAAGCGCAGGGGATGGTGGGGATCGATATGGTTGAAGTCCAATGCGGCAGGTTCTAGATTTGCGCCTGGAAAGGGTGAGACGTGGCAGGCATAGGTCTCGCTCGGATACCACAAGCCGCCTTGATCGACAGAAAGGAGCACGGCGGCAATCTCAAGCAGCGCATCCGTTTCTGGATTAAAGCCACCGGTTTCCACATCCACGACGACCGGAAAGTAGCCTCGGAAGCGCCGTGCAATTCGCTGTTTCAAGGCCCTCGCCAACATTAGCTCGTCATCGCCGTCCAAGCCACAGTACCTCCCGCCCGAAAAGGCACCACGACATCATCGCCTAAGTCAAGCTCTGACGGGACAGCCGTGGGTGTACGCTGCAAACAGAGCGTATTCAAGTTGCGGGGTAATCCATAGAAGTAAGCTCCGTAGTGACTCGAAAAAGCTTCCAATCGATCGAGCGATCCAACCGCCTCAAAGACCTCGGCGTAAAGTCCGAGGGCGCTAGGAGCGGTATAAATCCCCGCCCTCGCACAAGCGCACTCCTTAGCTGCCTTGGGGTGTGGTGCCGAGTCGGTGCCGAGAAAGAACTTTGGGCTGCCGCTAATGGCTGCCCTGATAAGGGCCCGACGATGGCGTTCCCGTTGCAAAATGGGGGCGCAAAAATGATGCGGCTGCATCCCCTCTTGGAACAGTACATTTCGATTCATCAAAAGATGGTGAGCGGTGATGGTCGCCGCCACACGTATCGGAGCATCTCGCACGAAATCAATGGCTTCCGTAGTCGTGATATGCTCAACAACGACCCGCAGGCCGGGAAAACGCTCCACCAGTGGCATCAGTTGGCGCTCGACAAAAATCTGTTCTCGATCAAAGACATCCACCTGAGGATCCGCCACCTCGGCATGAATCAATAAAGGCAGATCATGGGCTTCGAGCGCTTCCAACACACGATAGGTGCGTTCGAGATTGCATACACCGGCGCTAGAGTGTGTGGTCACACCGGCCGGGTAAAGCTTCACGGCGTAGATCGCTCCGCTCGCCTTCGCCGTTTGTATCTCTTCTGGTGAGGTTTCCTCGGTCAAATAGAGCGTCATCAGTGGTTGAAAAGCATTGCCCACTGGGATCTCAGCAAGTATTCGCTGACGATAAGCGAGTGCTTGCTCCGTCGTGACCACGGGAGGGTCAAGGTTCGGCATGACGAGAGCCCGAGAAAAGCATTGCGCCGTCGCGCGCACCGTGTGACGCAGTGCCAAGCCATCGCGCAGGTGGACGTGCCAATCGTCGGGGCGGGTAATAACTAGTTGATCCACGACCAATCCTCTTCTATCAGCCTACCGGCGAGGACTTAGAAGCCGTCTCAAAGCCGCTTCTTACTTGCTCCAAGGCATCCAGTTGCCCCACGGCGAATTGCCTCCGCCACGGTTGCCCCAGGGCATCATATCGCCCCAAGGCCACCCGCCGCTGTGGCCACGACCTGGACCGCCATAGGATCCTGGGGGAGCGCCATAGCCCGGGTATCCGTAGCCCCATCCCGGGGGTGGAGGTGGAACCGCACCAGCGCCATAACCGGGGTAACCACCATATGCCATCGGTGGCGCCCTTGGAGGGGCAAGCGGCGGCTGAGCGGGATAGTTCGCGGTGCCGGCGGGCTGTCCGGAAGCCGGAGACGACTCAGTACGTGGCGCCGATGGCGGCTCAGCGGCTTGACCAGCTGGCGGTGTTTCAGTCCCACGGTCGGTTGTAGCCCATGGATCGACCCATGGTTGGTCGGTGACCGACGCACCGGGTTTTTCGGAGCCATTTTGTTCGGGTGAAGCCGTACTCGGTGATCGGGGCGTTGCCCATTGAGGTGGGGCACCCTCTTCTTCCCCCGCTGCCGATGACTCGGAACCCCATCCTGTTCCCGACGGCTCGGGGCTCCATCCTCCATACACGGGCTCCCCCCACTCACCGCTCGGTGGGGCGGTTCCCCATTCGGTATAGCCCGACTCCGGTGGTTGATCGTCGAATTCCGAGCGCCATTGGCCGCGGGTTTCATAGTCCGGCGGCATCGCGCCTCGCGAACCGCCAGCGGATTGGGGAACTCCAGTCGGTGCTGGCTGTTGAGCAACACGCGACGCTGACTGATTATCACCCACGGCAGGCAGGGGAGCAATAAAGCTCACTCCAGCGATGGCGGTCACGGCCACCACATTCATCATTCGTTTCATCATGCTCTCCTTCACCTGGAACCTAAGGCCTCGTTTTGGCCGGCAGTCCTAGCGGGTGCCGACTCAAGGGCTATCGGCGAGATGCGACAGAGAGCCGGGTTGTACGTGCGAGGCCCATGATTCTTTAAGATTGCGCCAAACGCTATTCGTTGCAGGGAAAGGCGCGCTCAAACGCTACCTGAATGAAGAGCAATGCCGGATGCTGCAAAACGGCAGAGGGTTGCATGCGCGCAAAACCCACAAAAATGGTTGCCAATTCCGGCGGATTGACCGCTGTACGCGGGCAGATCTCACCTCTGAGTCCCAGCACATCCAGCACGCCCGCTAGATAACTGTAGCAAGCTCCTAACTGATAAGCCGCTTTCGGTCCGAGTTCTTGAAAGGGTATTCCGTGGTGCTGGCATTTCAGCAATAGGCTGCTGCCGGTTTCAAAGGCGGCTTGTGTCGTGGCCGGCCACAAGCATACCATCCCGAGCAGTATCCAGCGGGTGAATCTCGCCACAGTCTTCATGTTGATGACTATAAACGGTTGTACGAGCACAGGGAAGGTCGCCTATGGAAGAGGCAAGGCTCGCTTGGTGCTCGAGTAAGAGCTGCTGCAACATGCGAAGACAGCTTGCCACCGCGTGGCTGACACCGTAGATTAGCACATCTGAATATTGTAAATCGGTAACGATTTGCCAGCGCACGCCCAAAAGGCGCCTAGAACAATCAGGAGGGCTCAGCGGGAAACCACCTGAGAGCCTATAGGTCAATTTATGAAGTCGACGATAGCTCATTCGACACCTAGCTAAAGCGTGGCAAGAAAAAGTTCCCGAGTAACGATGCCAGCGGACGCACCCATTCCGGACGAACACGACGCTCTCACTGCACAGGCGCTGAAAGCGATGGCGCATCCGTTGCGCTGGAAGATACTCTGCACCTTAGGAGATAGTGAGTTGCACTTCGGGGATATTGTTGCGCTTACGGGCACTTCTCCCAGCAATATCTCACGTCACCTCGAGCAGTTGCGGAGCAAACGGATTCTGACCTCCCGCAAAGAAGGCAACCGGGTTTTTTACCGCATCCGCAACGGTCAACTGGTCATGCTCATTGCCACCATGCGCAACGTGCTCTGTCCCGCTAACCTGGAAGGGCGCTTGCGGGGTTCCAGGCAAGGGGGTGGTGATTAAATTTTGCGGTGAAATCGGGTATCGGCGCACCGTTTCGCCGTCGGAGCAAAGCGTACTCGCGGTGGCGACAAAATCGTCCAGAACAATTTTGAGCAACGGCAAGCGGGCCCCGAGGAGTGAGCTTCAGGGAAAAGGCGAGTAATACGGTAAGGGACAAGGAAATAGCTGACAGGACACAACCCATTCGAGCTCATGGGGGGGGCCGGGCTATCCCAGAGAATTCCACTATCTGTCACACCCTCTATCCCTATCTATGTTGGCACAAAGCCAACATAGATAGGGATTGTGAGCTGCTGCGCAACGCAGCTCAGGCCGGCGTAGTCACTTTACAACGGCTTTTTACCGTTCGCTGGCTGAACCGGAAATGCGCACGTAAAGTCCGTCCATCTCACTCCCGAGCGCTCATGTCTAGATTGGCCGGACAGAGCACGTTGCGCATGGTGGCAATGAGCATGACCAGTTGACCGTTGCGGATGCGGTAAAAAACCCGGTTGCCCTCCTTACGCCAGCTCACAATCCGTTTGCTCCGCAACTGCTCGAGGTGCTGTGATACATTGCTCTGAGAGGTACCCGTCATGTCGACGATCTCGCCAACCGAGAGCTCCTGACTCCCGAGGGTGCAGAGTATCTTCCAACGCAACGGATGGGCCATTGCCTTCAGAACATGGGCGGTGAGGATATTGTCCTCATCAGGCGCGGATCGGTCTGAGAGCACACTCATGTTGTCAATACTAACCTCATAATGGACACCTCAATCTTAGACTCCAAGCAAGGTCAAGAACTTGAAATCATCTCCACGTCCTCGTCCACCCGCACATAACCGGTCATGTCCCTCGCAATACAAATGATGTCGGTAATTTCTCCGTCGCGGCCTTTCATTGCGCTGCGGGAAAATAGGATCGGTAACCGGCGACCATCCTGGGCAATAAAGCGTGCCTCGATATTGCTGATCACACCGGTTCGGATCAATGCTTCGAGCCAGATACCCATGAAGGCACCCGCCTGCTCCGGCTCTGCCTCCTCGAAGACATCCCCAATAGACATGCCGATCAAGGCGCTATCCGGATAACTGAGCATTCGGTATGCCGCTGGATTGGCCGATTTGATGATGCCTTGCGGGTCAAGCACGAGAAGTGCTTCACCCATGGTCTGGATGATGTTCTCCAAATACTGTTTAGCCCGATCCACCTCTGCGGTGCGCGCTGCAACTTTCTCTTCAAGAATGCGGTTCAGCGCCCGTTCCCGCTCGATAAGTCTAAAATAAGTGCTGATCTTGTTGATCAAGAGATTGTCGTCGATGGGCTTGAGCAGGTAATCCACCGCCCCAATGGCATACCCTTTGCGCTGAAACTCCTCAGTCTTATAGGCGGCAGTCAGGAAAATGATTGGAATGTCTGCCGTCCGGCGGCGAATTTTCAACATGGATGCGGTCTGAAATCCGTCCATATCGGGCATATGGACGTCTAAAATGATCAGATCGATGTCCCCTGCACTCAGCGCTATCTTTAGCGCCTCCGGTCCCGACTGGGCCTCGAGAATCCCGACATCGATGTGCTTCTCGATGAGCGTGCGCAAGGTATACAAATTGTTCTTATTGTCATCCACTAGCAGCAGCTTAAAATTGGAATGCCGCTTTGTGACGACCGCCATGTTAGGCTCCCTCGGTGCCCACTGATGAGGCCGGCGTTTTGAGATAGTCGGCCAAGAGATCTCTTAGCTCCATTGGGTTCACCGGCTTGATAAGCACATCGTCCGCACCCCGGGCCAGACAAGCTTGCCGATCCAATTGGTCTGCCCGCGTAATCAATGCCACCACAGGAACCTCGCGTAGCTTTGCGCGCGCCCGCAGGCGCGCGATCACATCGAAACCACCCATTCCTGGCATCATAATGTCCATTAGCACCAAATCAAAGTCACCGTCCGCAGCGAGGGTCTCCAGCGCTTCGGTGCCATCGCCTGCTGCAGTCACCTCTAGACCCCAATGCTCCAATACCGGCACCAACTCCAACAGATTTTTCATTTCATCATCAACCACAAGGACTCTGTGAGTGGAAAAATCCGCATCCGGAAACGGTTGTTGCTCAACACCTGCCGCCTCATCGGCCCTTGATTCATCGCCCGCCCCTTGTGCGGAGGCCGGCTCAAACACCAGCGGCAAGAAAAGGGCAAAGATTGACCCACAACCTTCTTCGCTAAGCAGGCCGATGCGCCCCCCCATCAATTGCGCGAGTTCGCGGCTGATGGATAACCCTAGCCCACTGCCGCCGTAACGGCGGCGGGTCGAGCCATCCGCTTGTTTGAAAGCCTCGAAGATAAGCTCGTGCTTGCCCTTGGGGATGCCAATTCCAGTGTCGTGTACGCTGAGCATCACCGGTCTCTCAGCCGCATCGGCTTCGGCGCTGCGGCTCAGCTTAACCTGAACCTCGCCTTCACGGGTAAACTTCACGGCATTCGAGAGGAAATTCTTCACGATTTGCGAAACGCGATCGCCGTCCGAGACGATGGAGCGCGGCGCGTCGTGGTCGATCTGCAGGCTGAGCACAATTCCTTTGGCATCGAACTGAGGGCGCACCAGCTCGATCAACTCGGCCAGCATGTTTGGCAGCTCCAGTTGTTCAATGCGAAAGATCGTTTGCCGCGCTTCGATACGGGAAAGGTCCAGAACATTATCAATCAACGCAGCGAGATCATTGGCGCACTGATAAATCACTCGGGCCTGCTTGGCCTGATCAGCAGACCCGTTTTGCACTGGTCTTTCAGCCGAAAGCTTGGAAAGCAATAGGATGGAGTTCAGTGGTGTTCGCAGCTCATGGCTCATGTTGGCCAAAAACTCTGACTTGTAGCGATTGGATTCCTCAAGCTCTCTTGCATGATCCCGCAGCGCTTGACTTTTTTGCGCGTGTTGCTCGGCTAGCTCGCTTAAGTTCTCTGCCAGCTTACGCAGTTCAGGCGGGCCGCGCCGGGTGAACTGAACCGCCTCGTCGCCCTTGAGCACCTGCCCGATGTTATCGGTGAGCTCTTGCCCAAATCCCTCTGCGCGCACCGCCGCCCAGCGGGCAACGACGAACACGATGATGATCAGCACCAACACGATGGAGAGAATTCGCGTCACTAGGGTGCGGCGAAACTCGGTGATGGGATTGGGGTCGACGCGCCGCCCTACCCATAAGGGCCCAGACTGCTCTGTCACAAACAACGGCGCCCAGATAACCTGCTGATCGCCTTTTTTCCAAAGCGCAAAGTTGCCTTTGGCAAAGATCTCCTCCAGTCCGGGAAAATCCCGGAACGCCGTTAGCTGCGCATCGGCGGGCTTACCATACCGCAGATAGGTGCCGTCATTGTGCACCCAGTAGGTGTCTCGAAAAGCCCTGGCGAGCCCCCCCACGTCAACATTAATCACCACCGACCCGACGGGACGCCCGCCAGCGGAGCGGGTGGTAGACGAGGGGGGATATCCAATGATGGGGCTGATTACCCGCAGCATCATGAAGTGGCGCGGATCCTCTAATGCCGCATGGGGATCGATACTGATCGGACCAATAAGAAAACCCCCGGGATTTAGCCGCATACCCGCCTTGATAAAGGCTTCCGAGGGGCGGTCAGGCTCACCCTCTCCTGGCTTGAGCTGGAGGGTTTTGCTATCTCGCTCTAGCCAGAACTGCACTTTACCGTTGCGGTCAAAAAACAAAATTTCGGCGATATCGAGCTGATCCCGCAAAAAATCATTGAGCCAATTGGCATAACGGGACCGGGCCGTCGCCAACGGAATGGCGTCTTCGTTATGACCATCGGGTGTTCGAAAAGCCCCCGGTTCGGGAAGCTTGGCGAGAAGGCGCACCGTCTCATTGCGACTCGCCAGATGCTGATCCAGATCACGAAGCTCGGCCCTAAGGTTCTGCAGATGGGCTTCATGGTGCAAGAATTGGACACTATCGAGGACCAGAGGGACATTGATAAATACGCCAGCAAGAAGCGGCGTGAGGCCGAAAAGACACAAAAACAGAAACAGTTGCGTTCGAAGCTTCATGGTAAGGTGTGCTGGTAGTATTGGTGAGTGTCGCTTGCCCAGGCGGGCGAAGATGAATGCTCAACGGCCAAGCCACGTTGACTTGCCTGTCTTCCTTGCGCCTCAGTAGGCAATTGGGCTCAATAGATAGTGTGTTTGATGTCGCGCTACGCATCCGCGCCAGCATGTGTCATGTAGGTTCGTGCCAGGTGGCCGTTGCTTATGGAAGGCAAGAGCTACCCTACCTTTTAGAGCCTTAGAATTGATGCTTTCGTTAGAATTGATGCTTTCGCATGTTCTGGGAAACTTTCGCTGACCATCGGCTCGATTACCGTGCAAGGGTTTACAACACTTCTGTTTGCTGGGTTGCTGCTGGCGAATACTGACAGCGCGCACGCTGCTTCGCCTCCTACCCCAAGTCATCGGGCGCCGCTATCGACAATGCCTGTCTTCTCCGAAATGGGCGCACAACTGGGCATTGACTTTAAGCATTTTAATGGCATGTCTGGCAAGTTCTACTTCCCAGAGATCGTCGGCGCAGGTGCCGCATTGTTGGATTGCGACAACGATGGCGATCTGGATCTGTACCTCGTCCAGGGAATCATGCTCGAGGAAGGCCAAGCGCCATTCCCGCCGGCGGCCGGCCGAGCGCTTAGCGACCGGCTCTACCGTAATGACCTGGTGGTGCAGACCAATGGTACCCCTCGACTGCACTTTACGGACATAACCGAAGCGAGTGGCATTCAAGAGCACGACTACGGCATGGGTGCAGCGACTGGGGACATGGACAACGACGGCTTTGTCGACCTCTACGTCACCAACTTCGGCCCTAACCGAGTGTGGCACAACCAAGGCAACTGTACGTTCAAGGATTGGACCACAGGCGCCGGAGTGGGTGATCCTCGCTGGAGCGTCAGCGCGGCGTTTTTCGACTATGACCGTGACGGGTGGCTCGATCTCTACGTCGGCAACTATGTCAACTTCACTGTCGCTAAGCATCGGCCTTGCTATGCTCCCACCAGCGCTCAAGACTATTGCTCACCGCAAATTTATGAACCGCTTCAAAACCACCTTTATCGTAACCGAGGCGACGGAACCTTCGAGGATGTGTCTGTGCGGACAGGCATTGGCCGTGAGTCGGGGGGTGCGCTTGGGGTGGTCACGGCGGACCTCAATGGAGACGGTTGGGCGGATATCTATGTTGCCAACGATGGTCGCCCCAATCAGCTGTGGGTAAATCAGCAAGATGGCACTTTTCAGAACGAAGCGCTGCTGGCGGGCGCGGCGGTCAATATGGACGGTGCCGCCGAAGGCAGTATGGGAGTCGATGCTGCAGACTTTGACGGCGATGGGGACGAAGACCTGTTCATGACCCACATCAGCGATGAAACCAATACCATCTATATCAATAACGGTCAGGGCTGGTTTCAAGACCAGTCGGCACAAACGGGCCTAGGAGCACCGAGCCAGGGATATACCGCCTTTGGTACCGCCTGGGTTGACTATGACAACGACGGGTGGCTCGATTTATTCGTCGCCAATGGGGAGGTGAAGATCATCCCGGCGCTTGCCCGCACAGGCGATCCATACCCCCTGCATCAACCCAACCAACTGCTGCGCAACCTGGGCAACGGGCGCTTTATAGACTTCACTGAACAGGCTGGCGAGGCCTTCAAGCTTTCGGAAGTGAGCCGTGGCGCTGCCTTCGGAGACGTCGACAACGATGGCGACATCGATATCGTGGTCACCAACAATAATGGGCCGAGTCGACTGTTGCTCAATAATGTCGGCAATCGGTCCCATTGGTTGGGTCTGCGCCTGCTCACTGGCGCCGGCCGAGACGCGGTGGGTGCGCGCGTCGTCGTCTACCGCTCGTCCCAACCGCCGCTCTGGCGGCGGATACGCACCGACGGCAGTTACGCTTCGGCCAACGACCCGAGAGCGCACTTTGGACTCGGGAACAACCCGCAGGTGACTTCGATAGAGGTCCGTTGGCCGAGCGGCCGCATTGAGCAATGGCGAGGTCTTCCCGTGGATCGCTACTCGAACCTACGGGAGGGTGAGGGTCAGTTGCTGAGAAATCAATAAGCAGATGGGCACTGGCTCTCTTGGAGGATCGTCCTACGCTTGGCTTTCTCTGCTTGCCGTACCGAGGCTGAGGCTGTGGTGCACTTTGCTTTGCCTCGGCCTGGCGGGCATGGCTGGAGCTCAACCGATTGACCGAGAACGCCTGCTCCAAGTACCTCCGCCTGACCTCAGTCAAGTGGAGGAAAGAGTGCGCAGTGAATTGAAGGCGGCCGCAACGGAGTTCTCCAAGATGGCGGCTATTGCTGACATCTCGGACCGGGAGCTGGGGTCGGCTTACGGCGAACTCGGCGGAGTCTACCACGCCCATCACATAGATGACGCAGCCGCCGCTTGTTATCGCAACGCCGAACAGTTGGCACCGCAGGAATTTCGCTGGCCGTACCTGCTCGGCTATCTCTACCAGGGACAAGGTCGGCTGGAAAAGGCCGCCGCAGCCTATCGGCGCGCTCAAGCCGTGCACCCAGACTACCAGCCACTGCACTTGCGTCTAGCCGATGCGTATATCTCTCTTAACCAACCCGAGCGGGCGCGGCCACTGTTGCAGCCTGCCTTGGAAACGAAGGAAACCCACGGTGCTGCTGCCTATCGGCTCGGCAAGGTCGCCCTGCTGGAGGGCGACTATGAGGAGGCTGTCCAGTGGCTTCAGCAAGCCTTGGTCGCCGCGCCGCAAGCTGACCGGGCCCATTATCAGCTCGCCATGGCTTACCGCGGGCTCGGCAACATCGCCGCGGCGCGCGCTCACGTCACGCAGCGTGGCGACATCGAGCCGCCGTATCCCGATCCGGTCGTGCAGACGCTCGAGCAACTCATCGCCGGTGCCCGCGCTCATTTATACCGCGCCATGCAGGCGGTGTGGGCCAAGCGATTCGGCCTGGCAGCGCAAGAATTTCGTCAGGTGATTACCCTCGAGCCGGAAAATGTGTCCGCCCGAGTGGGCCTGGCGCGGGCGCTGTATCTCATAGGCAAGCCCAATGAGGCCCAGACAGCACTCGAAGCAGCATTGGCTCAAGCACCCGAAGATGCACAGGCTCATTATTTTTTGGGGCGCCTACTCCAAGAAACCGACTCGGATGCAGCGGCCAAAGTCCATTATGAGGCGGCATTGGCCGCTGATCCGCAGCATGGCGGCGCACACTTCTTCCTGGCCAATGCTTTGATGCGTACCGATCAATTCGAGCTTGCGGCAATGCACTATGGGAAGGCTGTCGAGCTGCTGCCAGAAGATCTACCCGCGCGTCAGCTCGAGGCAGTCGCACTCATCGCCACCACAGCACAACATCCCAGGGCCCGCGAGCGCCTGGAGACAGCGACCGCCTTGTACCCGAATGACGCGGTGCTCAAACAGGCCCTGGCACGGTTACTGGCCGCGAGCCCGAACGCTGCCCTACGCGATGGCAAGCGGGCCTTAGCCCTCGCCAGAAGCTTACTCGAGCAGGTCAATAGCATTGAGCACGCGGAGACGGTCGCCATGGCCTATGCGGAGCTCGGGCGCTATCGAGAAGCCGCCGCCTTCCAGCAAGCGGCCGTCGACGCGGCAGTCCAATGGGGAGGCATGGACCTCCTGCCGAGACTGCAGGAAAATCTGCGGCACTACCAGGAAGACAAACCCTGTCGGAATCCTTGGCCTCCCGACGATCCGGTGTTTTATCCTCGCCCAATGCGGGCTCTGGAGGCGGAGGGCATCATTGCCACGACGGTAAGCCAACCCCCTCCAGCGCCCTCGCCAGTCAGATAGGGATGGAACATTTAGTCCTTCATCCTGCCATTCAAGCCTGTATCATTGCGCGGCAGGGGCTTCTGGGGTTTGCGCTTCCTCTACATCCTCTGTCGTTTCGGGTTCGACAGGCGTTTCAGCAGGCGCTGCTTGCTCTGGCGCCTTCGCTTCGGCGGGAGCAGAAGGGATGACAATTGGCACCACGACTATTGGCGCCGAGGCCAAGGGAACCCCCCAGCCGGGATACCCCCAGCCTCCCCAGCCCGGTCCCCCCAAGGGGTAACGCCAGTAAGGACCGCTAGCCCATCTTGGATAGTAACGATACCCCCAAGGGTTGCCCCCCCATCCGCCCCAGCCATAGCCTCCCCAGGGGCCGCCTCCTCCCCAAAAGGCTTTGCTGGCCTGCAGCGGCAAAACGGCGGCCGCCACGACAATCAACACTCCGAGCGTTCTTGTCAAACTTCTCATCATCGTTTTTCTCCTTAGCACGCTTTGGCGAGTCGAAGGGTAGAAGACCGCAAGAATGAGTGCAACCGCAACAAAGCCATAATGGCTCCCACAAAAAACGCTCACAATGATACAGATCAAAGTACCCCGTGCTTTTTTTCCCGGTGCAGGGCCGTCAACCAGCGGTGGCTAAAGACGGTTGTCACCAGGGAAAAAAGGAATTCATGAAAGACATGGGGCGCACGAAATGATAGGTGCCGACTGCCATATCACGGCTCATCGTACCAGTATTCACGGTCATGGCCTGCACCGATTGATTCATCGCTAGCACCGATTGATTGAGGGTGCCGATGGACTGGTTCATCTCGGACATGTTGACCAGCATCGGCTCAAGGGTATTCATTTTGCGCGACATCTCGCCCATATCCGTTTGCATCACCGCAATGTGCCCGCTCATGCGGGTCACGGTGGCATCCATCGTGCTGATCTTGTCCGCCATCTCATGGACACGGGTGGTCATCGACTCGACACTTTCAGACAGGTGCTGGACGCTTCTCGCCATCATGTTCATATGTGGCTCCATCGTCGGATCGATAGCAGCCGCCATGATGTGCATATCCCGGGTCAAGCTGTAGATCAAAAAGAACCCATAGGCCGCAAGGATGATAAATGCGAACAAAGAAGGGTACACAACCAATTCCCAACGTCGGGCACTCGCCTCGAAGCTCTTGGCAAAACGCTCTAAAGAAGCGTCGCCAGCCAGTGGAACGCTAGCAGCCCCTGCCGACGGTTGTTCTGGTGGCAACGACGGGTGCGTTCCCGTCTCGGGATCTTTGGTCGGCATCTAATGTCCCTCGAGACTGTTGACCTGCTTATCGAGAAGTGGGTTTGACCTCAGCCGCCAACGCAATATTGCTTGCCGGCTGAATATTATGATTCGATTATACCCCCATCCACCCTAGTTATTGATGTTTTTGTCACACACCGCCCTTCGCTGACAAAGAACGCACGGGCATCACCAATTCTTCTTGACAATATCGTAAAGTACTTATATTCTTTTAATACGAGTTGTGGCACATCCAGGCTCGTGAAGAATATTGAATAATTAACGAAGGGAGATAGGTCATGAATAAGCTTTCTAAAGTCCTCGCTGCTGCTGCGGTCGCCGGTGCCGTGGTACTGCCGCTACAGTCTGCCAATGCCTGGGGCGGTGGCGGCCCGTGGGGTGGTAACATGTTCGGCATGGACTTCGGCCAAAGCACGGGCTACGGCTATCCGTACTACGGCGGTGGCGGTTGGGGCGGACCCTATGGCGGTGGTTATCCTGGCTACGGCTATGGCGGCTATCCGGGCTATGGGGGCTACGGCGGCGGCTACGGCTATGGTGGGGGGGCTCCAGTAGTTGTGGTACCGCAACCAACACACCCCAAGTAACCTTCTCCGAGACGGTGTACAGGGAGGTACGCCGTCCATCATTAAAACAGCTTCTCAGTGCTCATGCCCACACAGCGCTTCAGCGATAGTGGTGGCCGCGAGCCGGTGACCGGCCGGATTCCAGTGGCCAATGCCGGGCTGAGAATTTTCGAAACCGTGCAACCACATGCCGGAAAAGGTGGCAAAAAGCTGCATTGCAGGCGCAAGGTTGATCACCGCAAACCCGGCGCGTTCACCCAGCTCGTGGATCCGTCGATCCGGATAAAACAAATCCGCCACGCCGAGGCGATGCTGAAATTGTTCGCGAAATAACGGATTAGGGTGAACCTGGGCACCCGTCGTCAGCGTTACGACCAAAAATTTTGCTCCCTGGGCGCTCACCTCCTCATGCATTTTTTGGATGAGCCCTTCCGTTACCCGCCAAGCCGAGCGCCACCGCCAGTCCTGCGGCTCTTGATAGATGCGGGTGTCCACTCCTGGTTCTTTGGCGCTGTTTTTATTAACCTCCCGGCTCGCCTGCCACTGCCCATACCAGAGCCCTAGCAAATCGGTGGCACGATCAATCGCCTGCAGCAACCGGGAATGATCCAATAAGGCGAATCCGAGGCGACCGTACCAAGCCGTCCGAAACCGATAGCTGGGTGATTGTCGAAAAGAGGCATCGAGCACCAGCTCATCGCCTCGATAAACGAAGTATGGGCGCAGCGGATCGTGGTCGAGCGCTCTCGAGTTTTCCGTAATATCGTTGCCGTGAAAAAAGGCGAGGAGAACCAGGTCAGGCTGGTAGAACCGGGCGCGGTGGCGCAGGGTGAGCAGCTCTTGGGCAGTGCTGTAGCCACTCACCCCAAAGTTTAAGACTTGTACCTTGCGCCCCTGGAATGGGTTGCAAGCGTTGAGCTCGTCCTGCAGGATGAACCAAAAGGTCTGTTCGATGGGCACCTGCACCGCCTCAACAAAGGAGTCGCCAAGGACAGCGATACGGAAAATTCCAGGCGCCTTTTGCAGCGGCCACAGGCGGTCACGCATGCCGGCCTCATTAATGCGCACCAGGGCTTTTCCTTCCAAGCGCTGCCAGCCCTCAGCACCCGCCGCTGGTCCCCAACCGCGCTGCGGGTCCGGCCGCTTGTAAAGAGACCAGTAATAAGAGAAGCCAACTGCCCGCAGACCAACTTCCCCCAGACCGACTCCTACCCCTAAAGCTATCAGCATCCAGAGTAAATAACTCAGCCACCTCGCACGAGAGCGACCATCAGACATAAGTGTGCGACTGTGGGGAAGCCTCCCGCTGCTTTACAAGCGCAGCAGTGGGAAGCCGCTCCTTCCTGCCCCGCAGTGGCGATTACTATGACGCTGATGCCTGTAAGTCACGGTGATAAATCACTTCGTCGTCGGTTGCATGCCGCTCTGTGGTCCTGCAGGGCGCTGCGGCGCTCCACTTCCTGATGCTTCGCCACCCTGTGCTTGACCGCCACCGCTCTGCGCCCCACTTTTAGGCGCTGTAGGACTGCCTCCAGGCACTCCCTGCATCCCGGGCATCATGCCGCGCATCATCGGGAAGGGGGCCCCCGGCATTGGCGATCGGCCCTGCAACCATTGCTTCTGCTCACCCGTCAGTACGTCGTCGACTTGCTGGCGCGTCTCGATGGTGCTGACAATCCACTGCCGCTGCAGTTCAAAGAGGCGACCATAGGCTTCACCGACAGCGTTCGCATCCACCGACTCTGCCGCCCAAAGCTGTGCCAGCTTGTCCGATTCCTCCATCATGGCACCTTTCAGATCCCAATGCTTCTTGCGCAAGTCTTGAGCAATGCTTCGCAGCTTGCTGCGTTGCTCTTCGGTGAGATCAGGAAGCTGCCAGGCTTGCATGACGCTGGCCATTCCATATTTGTCGCCACCACCCATACCCATCATTGGGCCCGAAGGACCCCCTTGACCAGGCATCATTGCGGGCCCCATCATGGCGCGAGGGTCTGGAGGACCATAGCCAAAAGCGGGCCCGCCTCCTCCCGGTCCGCCACCCTCAGGACCGCCCCATGGCCCTCCTCCTGCGTAGGGTGGAGCTCCTTGTGGCCCCATCGGCCCCGGCGGACCGCCGTAAGGCCCCATCGGGCCAGCAAACTCAACCTGCGCGAAGGATATTCCTTGCTCCGCCGGTGCCGATGTCCCTGCTGTCTGCTCCCCGGCTTGCGCACCAGTGGCCGCGCCGAGGGCAGGTGCTACCATGAACACGGCAAGGTGAGTCATGAATTTCGCTGTCCTTTTCCTACTCATTCTTTCGTTCCTCCACTTTCGAATAAGCTGACTAAAGTCCCGCAAACGACGGAAGCAATGCACTCTTCCCTTCACTTTGATGCCTCATCGTCTCCCATCTGCGGCGTACAGCCTACCGTCTACCGCGGCTCCTGACAACCGCGCCCCAGCATTAACCCTGAGAGCTTTAGGTTTCGGCTTGCTGCCTTGTGGAAACGTCGTCTTGCCTC
The DNA here is from genome assembly GCA_049282355.1 of Gammaproteobacteria bacterium. Lineage (GTDB taxonomy): Bacteria > Pseudomonadota > Gammaproteobacteria > HK1 > HK1 > JAGTVB01. The sequence continues at coordinate 34,833 of JBAPTW010000444.1, forward strand.
GGGGTGGGCGCAGTAACAGAATTTGTACTCAAACGTTGCCCGTAGTGCCCATAGAACCCCTTGAGGGCAAAGGGGGCCAGCAGAGTGGTGCAAGCAATGACTAGTACCAGACCGGCATAGCTATCATTGGCAAGAATTCCGGACATGCGCCCAAGCTCGGCGAAGATGATGCCGACCTCACCGCGAGGCACCATGGCAATGCCGATGGCGCTACGCACCGGCCACGCTTCTTGCACCAGCAGCCCGGCAGCAACCTTGCCGATGACCGCAACGAGAAGCAACGACAGCGAAAAGGCCCAGATAAAAGCGGATCCCCAGTCAATTGATCGCAGGTCCAGCGACACCCCAACCATGACAAAAAAGATCGGCGTAAACAAGCGCACGATGGGCCGCATTTCGCTGCTCAGGCGATCGCTAAACCAAGCGGAGGTCCTGATCGCAATCCCGAAGGGGAGAAAAAATCTCCGGGAAAGCGCAAGCCCTGCGGCAAAACCACCGAGCAGTTCCGGGGCCCCCACGACATGGGCCAACCAAGCAAAAAACAGCACTAAGGAGACCACCGTGGTAGGAATCATCCCCGGGATCTCGCTCTTCGCATCAAAGTGCGAAATGACTTGCGACATCAGCTTTGCGGCCATGGGCGCGAACAAAAAGAATGCTCCCACGAACAGCATGACTTTGCCTGTGCTCACCAAGCTCACACCGACACCGGTCGAGAATTCGTACAGAAGAGCGAGCAACACCACCCCAAGGACATCATCGATGACGGCCGCTCCCAGCACGATCTGACCTTCGAGGCTCTGTTCCCGACGCAGATCGCAAAGCACCCGGACGGTGATACCGATGCTGGTGGCGGTGAGGGTGCCGCCGACGAAGAGAGACACCACCAGCGGTAGCTGGAATAGCCCACGGCAGAGGCCGGCACCGAGGACAAAGGGCAGGATAAAACCAGCAACCGCTACCAGCAGCGCCTTTGGTCCGGCTCGCATCAAACGCCCCACGTCGGTCTCCATCCCGACCTCGAAGAGCAGCAGGATGACGCCGATCTCGGCAAGCAGCTTGAGCACCTCGGTGGGCTGCAGCCAGCCGAGGAGGCTTGGACCAAGCACCACGCCCGCCAGCAGCTCGCCAATCACCGAAGGCATCTTGAAACGTACCGCCAGCTCCGCCAGGATCCGGGCCAGCAGCAAGATGACCATCAGCTGCAGGAAGAAGGTGTGTACCTCCATCGCCGCTAGGGGATACCCCAAGCACCCCGAACAGGTCTTGTCATGCTACTGCGACTATTCATGGTGGCGGGCACCCGCCTTCGGCAGTGAATCCGCCAGCGCCGCCTCGGGCTGAGTGTGACCGCGCGCAGCCACCGCACTCTCCGCGGCATCGACGTCACCCTCCGATGACGCCGCCGGCTGGCGTGTCTGGGCGTCCGGCTGGCGCGGATAAAACGCACGACGCGCCGAGATGCAGCCCAAGGGAACCACTACCATTGTCAGGGACACCGCAACCAAGGCACCAAACAACAGCGAGATCGCCATCCCTTGAAAGATGGGATCGAACAAAATAGCTATCGCTCCCGCCATCATGGTGAGATCGGTCACCCATATGGGGCGCATGCGGATCTGCCCAGCCTTCACCACCGCCTCGCGAATGTCCAATCCGCGGTGCACTTCGTTCTTGGCAAAGTCCACCAACAGGATGGAATTGCGAACCTCGATGCCCGCAAGCGCAATGAACCCGATCATGGAGGTGGCCGTCACCTCGGCACCGAGCAGCCAGTGCCCCGGCACGATGCCGATGAGGGTTAGCGGGATGGGAGCCATGACGATGACCGGCAACAGGAAGTTGTTGAATTCCATCACCAGGAGGATGTAGATGAGCAGCAAAGCCGCCGCAAAAGCAAGCCCCAGATCGCGAAAGGTTTCGTAGGTCACCGTCCACTCGCCGGCCCACTCGAAGCCAGACGCGTAAGTCGTCTCGGGAGCGGTGGTGAGGGTGCCTGACATGATCACGCCATCGGGCGTCCGGTAGTCTTTCAGCGACGACTCCACACCGAGCATGCCGTAGATGGGGGCACCCAACTTACCGGCCATCTCTCCAACGACATATTCCACCGGGCGCAGGTCCTTATGGTAGATGATGGGGTCTTCCAGCGCTTTGACGAACCGCCCCAGCTCGGCGAGCGGCACCATGCGGCCATCGGCCGCCCGGATCGGCAGCTGCCCAAGGCGGCTGATTTCGGCTCGCGCCTCGAGGGGTAGCTGAATCACAATGTAGGTCGGTTCCAATACCCGTCCCCGTTTGAGATCACCGAGCTGATATCCCCCCATGGCCATGGCCACGTTGCTGTTGATGGTCTCAACCGAGATGCCGAGCCGCGTCGCCTTCTGTGTATCCACCTCGAAGCGCCAGGTATCATGAGGCGCTGTAAGATAATTATCCTCGTCGACCAGATTGGGCACCTGTTCGAATATCGCCGTCAGATCCGAGACGACCTCGCGGCGCGTCGCCGCATCCGGTCCGTACACCTCTGCGACTACGGTCTGCAGTACTGGCGGGCCCGGCGGCATCTCCACGATGGCAATGTGTGCCCCGAGCTTTCGGGCGATCGGTGTCAGCAACTCGCGCGCGGCGCTGGCAATTTCATGACTGCTGCGCTCTCGCGCGTGCTTGTCGAGGAGCATCACCTGGATGTCGGCATGCCAGGCTTCATTACGCAGGTAGTAATGACGCACCATGCCGTTGAAGTTAAATGGCGAGACCGTCCCCGCATAGCTCTGCAATGCGGTCACTTCAGGCATCGTCTGCAGCGCCTGCGCTAGCCGTTTCGCGGCGTTGGCCGTAATTGGCAAGGCCGTCCCCTCCGGCATGTCAATGACTACATTGAATTCCGGCTTGTTGTCGAAAGGCAGCATCTTGACGGTGACCGCCTGGGTGTAAAACAGCGAGCAGGCGAGAAAAAACAACAACACCACGGTCACCAGAAACCCCCACGCGACTACGCGGCGGCGGATGAGCGGCTCAATGATCGGACGATAGATGCGGCCGATGGCTTGTTGCACACGCTTCTCCCGCTGCTCTGCCCGTTGCAAGCCTTCCAGCCTGGGCCGCAGCTGGTAAGAACACCACGGGGTAAATACGAAAGCAGCGAACAAGGAGAAAATTATGGCCACCGACCCCAGGGAAGGGATAGGCAGCATGTACGGTCCCATCATGCCGCTGACGAACCCCATCGGCAGCAAGGCAGCGAGCACGGTGAGGGTGGCGATGATGGTGGGATTACCCACCTCCCGCACGGCGTCGAGGGCGGTCGCAATGCTGGTGTTATCCTCTAACAGCCAGCGCCGAAAGATGTTCTCCACCACCACCGTGGCGTCATCTACCAGGATTCCGATAGCAAAAATCAGGGCGAACAAGCTCACCCGATCGATGGTGTAGCCAAGCACCCAGGCGGACCAAATCGTAATCAGGATAACGATAGGAATGACGATGATGACCACTAGGGCCGGGCGCCCGCCAATAGTGGCCCAAGAAATGAGGCTCACGGCCACCGCGGCGCCGAGCAGGGCGGACAGTAGCTCATTGACTTTGTCGTTGGCGGTCTTGCCGTAGTTGCGGGTAACGCTAACGTGGACATTGCTCGGGATCAGTTGACTTTTAAGCGATGCCAGTTGCTGCAAAATGGCATCGGCCACGGTAACGCCGTTAGTGCCCTCTTTCTTGGCAATGGCAATGGTCACTGCCGAGGCACCGTCGCTGGCCAAAGTCCGCTGTTGGCTGGCGGCGCCGGTGTAATACAAAACCATACGGTTGGTTTCTTCGGGTGCCTGACGGACCCGAGCGACATCACGCACGTAGATGGGCATGCCCTGATAGGTGCCAACCACCAGCTGAGCGACATCCTCGGCCGAGCGCAGATAGGCGCCCGTGATGACCTTGAGCAATCGATCTTCGTTCTCCACCGTGCCAGCGCCACGCTCGGCATTGGCCTGGCGGATGGTGTCGGCCACCTGGTCGAGACCGATGTTATATCCCGCCAAGCGCTCTGGAAGCACCTCGACCCGCAGCTGTTCACGCCGGCCGCCGACCACGAACCCCGGTCCCGTGTTTCTCACTTCCTTCAAACGCTGCAATACATCCTGAGCAAGCGCCCGCAGCGCGGCGTCATCCACTTCTTCGGACCACAGGGTCACGGTGACGACGGGCACGTCGTCGACGCTTTTCGGCTGAACCAGCGGCATGGATACCCCAGGGGGTATCTGGTCCAGGTTCGTCTGCAGCGTCTCGTGGACTTTGACGATAGACGGTCCCAGAGGCTCGCCCACCTCAAAGCGTACCGTGACCAGCCCACGCTCTCGCCCAGACATGGAATACACATGCTTGACCCCCGGGATCTCACTCATCATGCGCTCCAGCGGCTCAATGGCAAGGCTTACCACCTGCGCCGTCGACGCTCCCGGGTATTCAATGAAAATGTCGATCAGGGGCACCGAGATCTGCGGATCCTCTTGGCGAGGGGTGAACAGCAGGCCAAGCACCCCCAGCGCCAATGTGGCAGCCATGAGCAATGGCGTCAGCGGCGAAGCGATGAAGAGTCGAGCGAGATGGCCGGCCAGGCCAAGGGAAGGCCTTTTTACCGCAGGCATCGGTGGATGGGTAAGCGCTGGACGCCGTGAGCGTTGTTTAGGGGGAGGTGGGGATGAAGAATTCATTGCCGATCCGAATCGTGGAACCTGTCTTAAGCGAGCGCTTCCCGCAGCACACCCAGCTCGGTTGGTAGCGGTGCACCAGCAAAAGGACCAAGAGTCTATGACCTCATAAATTATTTGTCGAAGTACTCTTGAGCCTGCGAGCTGTCTCAGTTAAATAGTCATTCTAGGCAGCCGCCTTAGGCGCTAAACGCCAGCACTCCTGGCATCATTCCGGTTCTGGGGTCATTTTCAATGATAGAGATCAAGAATAAGCACACGGGCAGTATTCTGGCGAGGATCAATGTCGACACACTGGCGGGCGCTGATCTACGCGATATGCATCTGGCAGAGGCCAATCTTCGCGGCATGGATCTGAGCCGTGCCCAGCTGGACAATGCGAATTTATTCGAAGCCGATCTGCGCGAAGCGAATCTCTCCCACGGCATCCTCTGGGGCTCCCATCTCAGTCAGGCGGATCTGAGTAACGCCAATATCCGTGGCGCCCGCTTCAGCGATGGTACTCATGCCGGGGCGGCGATGCTCGCGCACGCCACCCTGTGGAGCGCCGATCTCACCGGTGCGGATCTGCGCCAAGTGGACTTGCGCGAGGTCAATCTCGCCCATGCCAACTTAAGCCGGACCGATCTGCGTAGGGCGGTTTTGCAGAGCGCCAATCTCTCGCACGCCTCACTGCGCAACGCCCTGCTCATCGACGCCAATCTTCGCGAGGCTGATTTGAGTCATGCAGATCTGCGCGACACGCATTTAAACGAGGCGAATCTTATTCGGGCAAACCTCAGCGGGGCCGATCTCGGCAGCGGCGATGACGGGCATTTCGCTGTACTCAACCGTGCCAATATGGAGAGCGCCAATCTCACCGGTGTGCGCATGCGGCAGGCGATTTTGGTTGAAGCCAACTTACGCAATGCCAATCTGACCGATGCCGACCTCGCCCACGCCATCATCAGCGGCACTATCTTGCGCGGTGCCAATGTCCGCAACGCGAACTTCGAAGGCGTCGAGCTGGCAACGGTTACCATGGATTTTGCCAATTTCTCAGAAGCACGAAATGCCGACATTCCAACTTACAAGACGCACCTTCGATGAGCCGGCGGTGCCCCGCAAGCAAATGCGTTGGTGCGGCCAAACGGTGCACAATAATGGGCTAAACTCGCCCTTCTCGACGCGACGAGCACGTCGCTTGTTGACTGGGCTACTCTGCTTTATCGCATTGGTCGCGACCACCGCCGACGCGGCATCCTGGACGAATCGCCTGGCCGACGGTAGACGCATTCAGGTGGACCCGAATACCAATCGGGTGACAGTGTTCCCCGAGGAAGGCACCCGCCGGCAACTCTGGGATGGCGTGCATCGCTTGGAGGACGGATCGACCATCACGATCCGCTCGGGTGTGATGGTACCCAACAAGGCGATCGTCGAGCTGCGCCAACACTTGCCAAGCCCACCGACAGCCGAATCCGCTGTGCCGTGCCAACGATTGGTGCGCAAAGTGTGCGGCTTGCATGACGAATGTGCAGACCACGCCGCCTGCGAGCCCGCCCGTCAGCTGCAGCAGATGAGCCAGGATCAGGCGCAGGAAGCCCTTGATTATCCTGACGCGACGACGCCCCCTTGGGCATCCGAGCAGTGCCGAGACGCCCTCGCGGACGAGGCGTTCTTCACCGCCTGTGGCAAATTGCAGCGCGGAAAAAAGTCAACGCCTTGCGAGCAGCTTTTCGACAAAGTGTGCGGAGCACACCAGGAGTGTCGCCAGCAGTCCCGCTGTCCCCTGGCAAAACAGATGATCGATATGGAAGCGGGCGAACGCCGCGCTGCGACCGACCCCGACGCGCTGACCTTTACCAGCAGTCAGTGCCGAGAAGCCCTGGGTGATGAGGAGTTCTTCGAACCTTGTCAACCACCTTAAGAACATCGGAAGTAATGCCACGTGCTCCGGGATAGGCCTGTTGTGACCGTCATCGCCATGTCCTCTACCCCTCTCGGGCCGCGCCGCGCACGCCCGCTACGATACCGACCAGCCATGGGCCCGCGCCTGCGCCAGCTGTGGTTTCTCATCCTCGGCGCAGTCGCCGTGCTCACCGTCAATTCAGCCTACTTGGGAGGAATCACCCTGCTGGAGTGGCTATCCAGCACCACCTATCAAGACTATTTCTATCAGCTCATGTTTCTGTTGCATTTGCTGGTGGGACTGCTCATCATCGTCCCCATCGTCATCTTCGCTGTGTGGCATCTGCGAAGCGCCTGGCCGCAGCCCAACCGACGGGCCGCACAAGTCGGGCTTGGCCTGTTGACAGTCGTTCTGGTGCTGCTGCTGAGCGGCCTGCTGCTCACCCGATTTGAATTCTTCGAAGTCAATGAACCCAGTGTGCGTCGGATGGCATACTGGCTCCATGTCGCAAGTCCTCTGCTGGTTCTTTGGCTGTTTTTGCTGCATCGCTTGGCCGGCCCGCCGATCCAGTGGCAGCAGAGTGGGCGCTGGCTCAGCTTCGCCTTGGGGATTGCCGGGGCACTGTTTCTCGGTTACACGTTTTCGCCACGCACCCAGCAGCCCAGCGGTCCGCGGACGGGCACCGACTACTTTCTGCCGTCCCTTGCCCGAACCGCGACAGGAAACTTCATTCCAGCCAAGACGTTGATGATGGATGCCTACTGCCGCCAATGCCACGAAGACTCGCATCGAAGCTGGGCCCACAGTGCGCATCGGTTTGCATCGTTCAACAATCCCGCCTATCGCTTCAGCGTACGCGAGACCCGCCGGGTCGCCATGAAACATGACGGTACCACCCAGGCATCACGGTTTTGCGCCGGCTGCCACGATCCGGTGCCCTTTTTTAGCGGCGCCTTCGATTCCCCTCAGTTTGATGACGTTGCTGATCCGACAGCAAGCGCCGGGATTACCTGCAGCGTCTGCCATGGCATCACCGCGATTAACAGCCCACGGGGCAACGCCGATTACACCATCGCCGAACCCATTCATTATCCATTCGCCGACAGCGAGCATGCCGCTTTGCAATGGATCAACCGACAGCTCATCAAGGCCAAGCCCGAGTTTCACAAACTCACCTTCCTGAAACCTTTCCACAAACAGCCCGAGTTCTGTGGAACTTGCCACAAAGTCCACCTGCCGGTGGCACTCAATCACTACAAGTGGCTACGCGGGCAGGACCATTACGGTAGCTATTTGCTGAGCGGTGTCTCCGGACACGGTGCACAAAGTTTCTACTATCCGCCGCAAGCGGTCGCAAACTGCAATCGCTGTCATATGCCGCTCAGCACATCGCGGGACGATTTCGGCGCTCAGTACTTCGATGACTCGGGCGTTCGCAAGGTGCACGATCATCTCTTTCCAGGCGCCAACACCGCCCTCGCACACCTACTCGACATGCCCCATGAAGTCCAGGACACCCACCGCAAATTTCTGCAAGAGTCGCTGCGTCTCGACCTCTTCGGTGTGCGACGCGGGGGTACCATCGACAGTCCGCTGTTGGGACCCTTGCGACCGACGGTGCCCGCCCTGGAACCCGGGCAGCACTATCTATTGGAGACCGTGGTGCGTACCTTGAAGCCCGGTCATCATTTCACTCAAGGCACAGCCGACTCTAATGAGGTGTGGCTCGAGGTGTCAGCCAGCAGCGCCGGCGAGATTATCGCCCAAAGTGGCACCCAGGCGGCAGACGGAACAGTGGATCCTTGGTCTCACTTCGCCAATGCTTATCTCCTCGATCGCCACGGCAATCGCATCGACCGGCGTAACCCCCAGGATATTTATGTACCGCTCTATGACCACCAGATCCCGCCGGGGGCGGCCGATGTGGTGCACTACCGGCTAGCGATACCCGATGCAATGACCGAACCGGTCACTATCGAAGTGAAGCTTCTATACCGTAAATTTGACACCGCCTACATGAGGCATTTCCAAGGAGCGCGCTTCGTGCGCAACGACCTGCCGGTCACCACCATTGCCGTCGACCGCGTGACCTTCCCGGTCGCCACTAACGCCAGCTGGGTTCGCGGCCAGGGCTTCGAGCCGCCCGCCGCGGTGTGGGAGCGGTGGAACGACTACGGCATTGGCTTGCTGCGTAAGGGCGGACGGGGGGAGCTGCGCCAAGCCGAGCAGGCGTTCCAGCGCGTCGAACAGCTCGGGCGGGCCGATGGTGCGCTCAACCTGGCGCGTGTCTACCTCAAAGAGGGGCGCCTGGCAGAGGCGGCGACCGCCCTGCAGCGCGCCGCTGCCCAGAAACCCGCCGCACTGCCCTGGTCGCTGGCTTGGTTCACAGGTCTCGTCAATAAACAGTATGGGCAGCTCGATCAAGCCATCCACAACTTCAGGCAACTGGCGGCGACCAATTTCCCCGAAGCCCGTCGCCGCGGCTTTGATTTCTCTAAAGATCACCGGTTGCTGAACGAGCTTGGCCAAACTCTTTTCGAACGGGCCAAACGGGAGCGCCGCCCGCAGCGCCGCGAGTTGCGTAAGGCGCTGCTGGCAAAGGCACGACAGTGGTTTACCAAGGCGCTGGCCGTCGACCCGGAAAACGCCATGGCGCACCACAATCTCGCTTTGATCTACGACCAGCTCGGCAACTCGCATGCGGCTACGGCACATCGCCGACTGCATCTTCGCTATAAGGCCGACGACAATGCCGGCGACCATGCCATCGCGATTCATCGACGCCGCCATCGCGCGGCCGATCACGCCGCCGAAGCCGTGGTCATCTATGATCTCAAGCCTGTCACAGTCATCGATCCTGCCACCGGGCCAATCCGCCAAGGATCGGCTCAGGAGAGAGGGCTGCATGCTCCTGAAAAACCCTAACCAAAAGCGCCGGCGCCCATCCCCTGAGCTGGCCGGCGACGCCATCATCGGCAAGGCGTTTCGCTGGTCACTCGCGGTTTTCCTGATCACCGCCCTAGTGGTCCTCACCGCCCTTTACCTGGCGCGCCGGCCGCTGCGAGAACGGCCGACCGCTCCAGGCACGCCGGTACAAGCCCCGCAGGTCCCAGCACAGGCGCCGGTAAATCCTCCAGCGGTGACCTTTACCGACATTACACAGGCCGCCGGCATTGACTTCGTGCACGTCAACGGTGCCTCCGGAGAGAAGCTGCTACCGGAGACGATGGGCGGCGGCGTCGCCTTTCTCGACTACGACAATGACCAGGACCAAGATCTGCTGTTCGTCAATTCGGGAGCGTGGCGCTCCGAATCTCCGAAAGGGAGGCATGCTATCACGGCACTGTACCGCAACGACGGCAGCGGGCACTTTAAAAATGTCACGGCGCAGTCAGGGCTCGCGGCGAGCGGCTACGGCATGGGCGTTGCCATCGGCGACTACGATGACGACGGATGGGTAGATGTGTTGATCACAGCACTGGGGGAAAACCATTTGTTTCATAACGTGCGCGGCACCTTTGCCGAGGTCACGCAAGCGGCGGGGGTGGCTGGCGGGGCAGATGTTTGGAGCACTGCAAGCGCATTCTTCGACTACGACAACGACGGCGATCTCGATCTGTTCGTTGCCAACTATGTGCATTGGTCTAGGGAGCTCGACCTGGAGCTTGGATTTCAGCTCACCGGCATTGGCCGCGCCTATGGCCCTCCCACCACCTTTGCGGGAAGCCATTGTTATCTGTATCGCAACGAAGGCGACGGGTCGTTCACCGACGTTTCTCCAACGAGCGGCATTGAGATCACTCATCCGGCAACCGGCGAGCCGGTGGCGAAGGCGCTGGCGGCGATGCCGGTCGATTTCGACGAGGATGGACTCATGGATCTCTTCGTCGCCAACGACACGGTGCAGAACTTCCTCTTGCATAATCAGGGCAACGGACAATTTGAGGAGGTCGGGGCGATGTTTGGCGTCGCTTTCGATCGCGACGGCAACGCCACCGGGGCCATGGGAGTCGATGTGGCGCATTTTCGAAACGACCGCGACATCGGTTTCGCCGTCGGTAACTTCGCCAACGAGATGACCTCGCTTTACGTTTCCCAAGGGTCTTACGCGCAGTTTGCCGATGAAGCCATCACCGAGGGGCTGGCGGTGGCAACGCGCCGGGTTCTCACCTTTGGCCTGTTTTTCTTCGATTATGACCTCGACGGTTGGCTCGATCTTTTTCAGGCAAACGGTCACCTGGAGGAAGCTATCAATACCGTTCAGCCGAGCCAGCATTATGCACAAGCGCCGCAGCTCTTCTGGAACTGCGCAACGCAGTGCGAAACGACTTTTCTGGAAGTCGCCGCCGCGACGGGCGACCTCGCTCAGCCCTTGGTGGCGCGCGGCGCGAGCTACGCGGACATCGACAGTGATGGGGATCTCGATATCATCATCACCCAGATCGGGGGAAAACCAGTACTGTTACGCAACGATCAGCAACTCGGCCACCACTGGTTGCGGGTAAGGCTTAGCGGCGATACGGTCAATCGAGACGGCATCGGTGCTTGGGTGGAAGCCGTAGCCGGAACCCGCCGTCAGCGCCGCCAGGTCATGCCAACCCGCAGCTATCTCTCACAGGTCGAGATGCCGGTGACCTTTGGTCTCGGTGAGCTGGCGAGCGTGGACAGCCTGCGGGTGCAATGGCCCGACGGCTCGGATCAGGAGCTGCATAACGTGGCTGCAGATCAATTGCTCGTCATCGAGCAAAGCGCGGCAGTGCCACCCAATCCTGGCCACCTCAGCACAACACGCACCAGCCCCTAAGCTCGCTTAGAAGCTGTTTTAAAAATGTCGCGAGCGCCGCCAGAGCAAGGCGCACGGTGGCGAGGAACCGGAATGTACAAGGGAATACATGAGGATTTTGAGCCGCCGCGCAACGCCGCTCAGGCAAGCGCAGTAGTTTTTAAAACAGCTTCTTAGTCGACCGATGAAGCCTATGACCCTGACAACCGTCCTTCTTGCACTGGTGTTGGTTCTCACTGCTTGCTCCGATTCTGTAGACGACAGGGAACAGAGCAAGGGCAAGCCGGCCGACACCTTTTCCCCTCCGCCAGCGGCCATCGAAGCGAACAACCGGGGCGTGGGCCTCATGGGTCAGTTCCAATACGCAGCCGCTGAAGCCGCCTTTGCGCGTCTGGTGAAGGCCCATCCCCAGTGGCTCGATGCGCAGGTCAATCTCGCCATTGCCACCCTCAACCGTCAGCAGGAAGGCGACGATACCACTGCTCTGGGAATCGTCGAGCGTGTCCTTGGCGTCGATCCCGACCATCTGCGGGCCCACTATGTGGCCGGCTTGCTGCGCTTGTATGCCGCTGATACGGCGCAGGCACTGGTTCATTTTAAGCGGGTAACCGAGGCAGACCCCAAAGACGCCTATGCCGCCTATTACCTCGGGCAGTGCCTTGCCCAGCAGGGAAAGAGCCAGGAAGCCCTGGTCTGGTACCGACGTTCGATGGCGCTCGATCCCTATCTGCGTAGCAGCTACTACGGGGCATTCCAGATGCTCCGAAATCTGAATCAGCGGGAGGAGGCCCGCGCCTTGATGAGGGTTTATCAGCGGCTGGAGCAAAATCCGCGGGCACGCCTGGCGGAATTCAAATACACGCGCATGGGGCCGCGCGGCGAAGCCGTGGCTATCGGCCTCCTTCGGGAGGAGCCGTCCCCACCGCCGTCGGGACGGCTGTTCTCGGAGGGTGAGCCGCTCATCCTGGCAGCACCTGAGTCACTTCCCTTGAAGGCGAGGCATGCCGAGCGCCAGGCGAGCCTGACCGCAGCGGACATCAACGGTGACGGGCGCCTGGACGTCTTTATACCCGACGCCTTGGCAAAGACCGGTCGGCCTAACCTGCTGTTAGCCGCCCTGTCCGATGGCAGCTTCAGCCCACAGCTCGACCATCCGCTCGCCCAGGTCAAGCAAGTCAATGCAGCGCTCTGGGGGGACTTCGATAACGACGGCCTCCTCGATGTCTATCTACTGCGCCGCGGCCCGAATCAACTATGGCGTCAAAGCAGTCTTGATCAATGGATGGAGGTGACGGCCCTGACCCAAACCGCGGGCGGGAATCAGGACAGCGTGGGCGGCAGCTTCTTGGATGCGGATCACGACGGCGATCTCGACCTGTTCGTAGTGAACCGAAACGGACCCAATGAGCTGCTCAACAATAACCGTGATGGCACCTTCCAGGAAATTGGCAAGCGCCAAGGGATCGCCGGGGATGGACGTGAATCCCGGCAGGCGTTGCCTGTCGATCTCGACGGGGACCGGGATGTCGACCTCATCGTGATCAATGCCGCTCCCCCGCATGAGATCTACCTCAACGACCGCCTCTGGGCTTACCGACCTGCTCCAGGATTGGAACACTTTCGGCACACGCCTTTGCTGGCGGCTGTGGCGGGCGATGCCGACGCCAACGGCCAGCCGGAGATCTACACGGCAAACCCCCACGGCGAGCTGCAACGCTGGCAGCCCGATGCTTCGGGCATCTATCGGCCGCAGCCGCTGGGTCGCACCCTTTCCAAAGATCCGCCTTGGGCGGGCCTGGCCATTCAGGACCTCAACGGTGACGGAGAGCTCGATCTCCTGTCGGCGACACCGGCGGGTTGGGCGGCCGGAAGGCTTTCTGGAAAGGGCAGCAATCTAAGCGATTTCATCGCCGATGCGGGCAACAAAGCAGCGCTTGTCGGTTTTACCCCAGCTCTGCTTGAGCCAGCATCTGGCCCGGCGGTCATCGCGCGCGACACGAACGGTGGCATCCGTATCTGGCATCCCGGTTCCGGCCGCCATCCGTTTCTCGCGCTGACGTTGTCCGGAATGGACGATCCCGGGCAATCCATGCGCTCCAATGCCTCTGGCATCGGCGCACGCATTGGCGTTCGAGTCGGCGCGAGGTGGACCCGCATGGACAGCTTTCTCGATCATTCCGGTCCTGGGCAGGGACGACAACCCCTGGCGGTGGGGCTCGGTGGTGCAGCGCAAGCCGACTTTATCGCCATTGATTGGTCGGACGGCGTCTATCAAACTGAGCTTGGGTTAACAGCAGGCCGCCTCCACCGCGTCGCCGAGGTCGAACGGCAGCTCTCCAGCTGTCCGGTATTGTTTGCTTGGGATGGCACCGGCTATCGCTTCGTCACCGATCTTCTGGGGGTGGCCGGCATCGGCTTCGCGCTCGGTCCGCCCGGCCAGTATGCGACACCGCGCCCCTGGGAGCATCTGCTATTGCCTTCGCATCTGCTGCAGCCCAAGGCGGCTCGGCTCATCCTCAAGATCACCGAGCCGATGGAGGAAATCGCGTACCTGGACGGTATCAGGCTGCACGCCTACTCCATTCCCCCGCAGTGGCAATTGGTGGTGGATGAGCGCATGGCGATTCAGGGGCCACAACCCAGTGGCGCGGCCTACACCTATCGCCAGCAACTCCAGCCAAACCGAGCGGTAAATGAGCGCGGCCAGATGGTAACGGCCGCCGTCATCCACACCGATGGTCAGGCAGCACCTCCGGGCAAGCTGGATCGGCGCTTCGTAGGACGCTTGGAAGGAGAACACCGCCTCACACTGGAATTTCCGGCAGCGCTTGATGGTTTTGACGCAATACCCCTATTGGTGGTGGACGGCTGGGTCGAGTACCCCTATTCTCAAACCATGTTTGCTGCCTGGCAGGCTGGAGCAAGCTTTGATGCCCCTACCCTGGAGGCCCGTGACGCGGACGGTCGATGGCGCGTTCTTCAGGAAGAGTTCGGTTATCCCGCCGGGATGCCAAGGCGCATGGCGTACCCGCTAACAGAGCTGCCGCCGGGAACGCGTGCGCTTCGGCTTCGCACCAACATGGAAGTTTACTGGGACCGAATCGTGATTGCCCTGGCTGAGCCTCTTCCGAAGTATCGTCAGCAGCTCCTGGAGCTACGCCGCGCCGAGCTTCGCAAGGTTGGATTCCCGAAAAGAACCACCGGTGCGCAACGTCGGCCCCATTATGACTATTCGAAACGTCAGCCCTTCTGGGATACGCGCTATATGGCCGGGTTCTACACCCGCCTTGGTCCCGTCGAGGCGCTTGTCGAGGCGGTGGACGGTGCGTACGCGATCATTGCCCCGGGCGAAGAGGTCCACCTCGAGTTCCGCGCGCCAGTGGCCCCTCTCCCTCCTGATTGGCAACGCATCTTTGTGCTGGAAGCCCACGGCGCGACCAAAGACATGGACCTCTATACGCGCGACGGTGACTCGGTTGATCCCCTTCCCGCTACCCGATCGACATCCTCAAAAGGCGCGTCGCTCCAGGCGCGCTATCAAACGCGCTATCTGGCGGGGCATTAGTCCTGCGCTCCCTGAGAGCGCTAAGATCAATGCCCTTCTTCAGCACCAGAGCACGGCCGTCTCTCAGAGACCAACCAATTCCGCGTGAACACCCGTATTCTTTACCGTGGTCAAAATAGTGCTACTGGAGGCGCGTTCCGGATTATACTCCACCAACACAAGATGCGGTTTGTCATCGCGAATCACCACGGAAACCACGCCGTCTAGACTTCGTAGCTTGTCTTCCACACCCTGGCGTTGCTCTTTCGTTAAGGTCTCATCAATGTGGACGGTAACGTCGACGAGTTTGATATCCATCGTAAACCCTCTCCTCCTCTACATTCGCCTCAAGAATTGTGATTAACTCTGCTAACCGACATCATTCGGTAATCGGCACTGTTGTCAACCGACCGCCCTGAACAAAACCATGCACTTGGGTCACGGCAAGAAGCTTAGCAAACAGCCTCTCATAGCCCCGGGCATGCCTCCCCAAGTTGGAACCCCCCAGCAGGGCAATACCCTTAAGAGCACGACAGCTTCCGTTGTAAACCATTACCACTTGTTATGAAATATTCTGGCGCTATTCTCTACCTTTTGCTCGTCGCAATCCTTCTCTTGTTTTGGCGCAAAAGCCGAGGTCGGTCGCTTCATGATCTCCTGGAGCAGGATAGCCACACGCACCATATTATCCAAAGGGTAATGATCAAGCACCCCCACGGTGGGACTTGGCAGCAATACCGGCAGTGGACAGCAGACGAGGAACAGCAGGGTAGATAGCGGCTCCGCCCGGCGGTCGCCGTTTGCGCTCCATGGAAAGCGAATCAGGCAGAGGTGCCTCCTGCTCTAGGTGCCTCCACAAGGTGCTTTGCGAGCAACTCCGTTAGACTCACCATCGGCAACTCCATGTTATAGGCATCCATGCCCTCTTCAATGACGACCCGACAGTTGGCGCAGGCGGTCACCAGCATTTCCACGCCAAGCTCGTCAAGTTGAGCTTTCTTGCGCCGAAAGGCTTTGAGCCGTAAACTCTCAGCCCGCTCGATGGCGCTCACTCCTCCCCCGCCGCCACAACACCAATTCATCAGACCCGCTTCATTCATTTCTACGATATCAGATGCCACCAGCTGGAGCAGTCTGCGAGGCTCATGCACCACTCCGCCCTGGCGAACGAGCTGACAAGGATCATGGAAGGTTAAGCGCGAGCCCTCCGTATCCTGAATGGGAAGCTTGCCGGCGGCTCGAAGCTCATCGAGTAACTCCAGGATGTGCTTCACCTGGAAAGGATAGGTTCGCTTGAGAAGATTCGGCCCCTCCCAACGCAAGGCGAGATACGCATGGCCACACTCTGGACCGATGACGGACTTGACCTTGAGCTTTTCAGCGGCCTTGACGATACGCGAGAGGATCTCGGCGGCCAGGTCGGATTGGCCGATTTGGATCCCGGCGTTAGTCGCCTCGAAGGCCTCGCTGGAGATGGTCCAACTGACACCCGCCTGCTCAAAAATACGTGCCAGCGCGGCGATGTACTCTGGGTAATTGACGATCTCCATGGAAGAAAAAATGGCTAGATACTCCGCCCCCCCTTGATCGAGCGGGATCTTTAATCCTGTCTCCTTCTCGACATGGCGAAGCTGCGCCTCAAGGGTTGCCAGCTTGACCCCCATGGGGCTGCCGTTGAGGATGGCGTTGCGGGTCGCACGGATGAGACCGGCCGGTGCATGCCCCGCCGCGGCCATGCCCTCGCGCATGCGTCGTACCATGTACACGATGTCGTTTCCCACTGGGCAAACCCGAGAGCAGCGGCCACACAAGGTACAGCTGTCATAGACCAGCTCCGACCACGCCGTCAGCTCATCATCGGTCACGGGCTTGGCAAGACCGACGCGCTTGGCAAGCTTTCCCCAAAACGTGTACTCCTGACGCCACATTCGCCGCAGCGGCTCGAGCTTGTGAATGGGTGTGTATCGAGGATCTTCGGTCTCGGTATAGAACAAACAGGCATGGGCACACAGGCCGCAACGCACGCAGCTTGAAAAGAAGCTGGCCATGGGCGCGTCGATTTCCTCGAGGAAAACATGCAGTCCGCGTTCTAAACTGGCCCCTCGCGGGGCGGCAGCGGCAGCCGCCCCCGGCGCCGTGCCTGTGAGCGCTTGCGCATTCATGAGACGGCTCCTCGACGCCCACTGACCGCTCCGTTATACCAGCGGGCGGCAAACAAAGTGAACGTATGCATCAGATGAGTGAAAGGAAATACGACCAACAGCAGCTCGACGGCCAGGATATGCAGCGCCAGCAGCCCATGATAGGGAAGCAGCAAGTGATGGTAGGCAAGGTACCCCGTCAGCACGGGCAGCAAGGTTACCCCCCAGACAAAGTAATCCTCAAAACCACTCAAAAACCGGCGCACCGGGTTTGCGAGCCGGTATGCCAAAAGAAAAACCAGAGCCAATAGGGTGATAACGGCGCTCGCATCAACCAAGGGAGTGGGCAATGCCGACCAGCGCAAACCAAACCAATCGTGGAATAGCTCGATATGGGGCGCAAAGAGAAAGAACGTAATAAAAAAACCAATATGGAACACATAGCCGCCAACCACGGTGGCCGGTTCCCGCCGAAATGTCCCCCGATCGGGCAACGATCGTGACAGCACCGTGCGTAACCCGGGTCCCCACTGCCCGCCGCGGGGCGCAGCGAGATCGGTCTTTCTTCCCAGCATGATGATTCCCAACAGCCGGAAAATTACCCCTAGCACAAAGATGGCCACGGCAGCGTCAAAGGCAGGACCGCGCACCCATTGCAAAAAACCGACACTGTTCATGATTCGTCGGGCTTCTCCAGGTCATCCACGGTGACGCTTTCATGAACGGCCTGCCGGGCATGTTTGTGGCGGCGGTAGAGCGCGCCGGCAGCCAAACCGGCGGCGGCGCCCGCCGCGGCCGCGTAAGTGGCGATCTTTGTCACCTCACCGGTCGGCAGCGCCAGCGGCTGGTAAAATCCCCCCGCGTCCCAGAAGTTGGGCTGGGAGCAGCCAATACAGCCGTGACCGGCCTCGATGGGAAAGCTGGTACCCTGATTCCACTTGACAGTGGCACAGGCATTGTAGGTCATGGGACCCTTGCAACCGAGCTTATACAGACACCACCCCCGCTTCGCCCCTTCGTCATCGAAGCTCTCTGCAAACAAGCCCTTGTCGTAGAAGGGGCGCCGATAGCAGCGGTCGTGAATGCTCTGCCCGTAAAACACCCTCGGTCGTCCGAGGGTGTCAAGTTCCGGGATCCCGCCAAAGGTGAGAAAGTGGGCCAGCACCCCGCTGATGACGACAGGAATTGGCGGACAGCCGGAAACATTGATTATCGGCTTGTCGGTGACCAGCTCGGAAACCGGCACAGCACCGGTCGGGTTGGGATCGGCATAGGGTAAGCCCCCAAAGGCGGCACAACTACCGACCGCGACGACGGCGGCCGCGCCCTCGGCGGTCTCGCGCAACATATCGGCGTTAGCCACGCCAGCGATGGTCGAGTACCCGGGGTTACCGATCGGGATGGAGCCATCGACGACGCACAGATACTTTCCCCAGTTCTCCTGCATCGCCTGGTGGCGAGCCGCTTCTGCACCTTCACCAGAAGCCACCTGCAAAGTGTGGTGATAATCGAGCGAGATGACGTTAAAAATCAAACCTTCGATGGTCGGAGCGGCGGAGCGAGTCAGAGACTCGGTGCATCCTGTGCACTCCTGAAAAGAGAGCCAAATGACCGAGGGGCGCTTTGCGCTCTCCAGAGCCGCGGCTACCGCAGGCACCGCGCTCGGCGGCAGCGCCATCAAAGAAGCCAGCGTGGTGCAGAATTTCAAAAACCCTCGCCGGCTGATCCCATGAGCGCAAAGAGCGTCAGCTAGCGTCGTCTCGACCGGCATGATAACGCCTCCCCTGCCCCACAAAGGGTCAGGAATCTGGTGCAGCTCTTGCTTGGAGGGCACCGTCCTCCGCCCGCGTTATTGACCCATAGGGCGTATTTACGATTGCTAATATAGCCCCTGGTTCAAACCGAGGTCATGACCTAGATCAATGTCAAGTAACACCGCTATAACAAGCGTCGCAAATCTTGACACAGCACCTCTGAGGTTGTGAAGAAACCGTAGCGAGCGGGCGAGAGTAAGGCGGACAGCGCCCAGCGACAAGTATCCCTGAAGCGGAGTGTTTTACACGCACCGCTGTGCGAAGCGAACGGTGGCTGTCTTGACCTACTCAAGTTTCCTACGCAGAGCGTCTTCGTGCTGCTGCCGGCTGGAATACCCGCCGTTAGTAACAGTGAGAGGGCTGAGGCGCTGGCGAGCTCAAGCTGGACAATTTAAGCGTTGACATCCGCGATGAGTTTCGGAGTATCATCGCAACATCTAGGCTAGCGTCGATAGCGGAGGAGACTCATTTCAATCAACGTTGAAGGAAGCCCGAAGAGGGGCTTGCCGCGACTAGCACTGGTGGATTGGATGGGCCCTTAGGCCTGAATACCTGCGGGTAATGCGCGCGACAAATATACCAAAAAATGTCCATTATTATTTCATTTTCAAAGGCTTAAAGAACTTTGTTCCAGCGCCCCTAGGGGCATGTTTTCATTGTGGCGGACCGCAGAAGTATCCATCTAGACCACTCCCCGTATGCTTGTGAAACACTGTCCCACAAAGGCCACGCCCTCTTTTGTTATCGGCTTCATGCTTGCTAAAGTTGGGTCGCCGCCCGCTGCCTCGATATATCACATGCTTGAGTTTGCGATCAGTTTGCAAATCCAGCCTCGAGGCCACAGGACTCGCTTCCTGGAGATGCCGTAGACTCAACGATAGAGTGCGAAATCTGCCATGAGTTGGCTGATCACTACCGTCTAATTGGTGTATTGGTTACCCGGTAGTGCCCTGTTCGAGCAATACACAAGTTACTTAGAGAGCGATAGATGAACATATACGTAGGGAACCTGCCCTATAACGTGACAGAAGATGAACTTAGGAATATGTTTGCCGAGTACGGTGAAGTTTCCAGCGCAAACATCATCACTGACAAGTATTCCGGTGAATCGAAGGGCTTTGGATTCGTGGAAATGCCGAAGCAGGCGGACGCAGAAGAGGCTATAAAAGCTCTTAACGAAAGCTCAGTTAAAGGAAGAAGCCTCAAGGTCAACCAAGCACGTCCAAGGAACGAACGCCCGCCACGCGGACCACGATACTAGCGTCTTGCACCGGTATTCCACTGCGCCCTGAAGACCTATTGCCGCGGCTTGCGGAAGGTCCTCTGGTCCGGCGATGCTGTTCCTCCGCCACAAAACTGACGGATTACAAGCGATGGGAGCAAACTCTCAGTCCACAAGATAAGCAGAGTATCCCGCTAGCCAGGGGTGCCAGCTCAGGCACCTCCTGGTACACGCCCAACGTCGTTCGACAGCAGGCCGGTAAAAAACAGGAGCGTATCGAGAAATCTTGGCGACCGCTCACGACGGCCGCCAGGATACACCAAAGGGAGGATGACGCACTGGCTTATACAAAGACATAGCAAGTTATTAACATTTTCGTTAGTAAAGTCACTGTTGAGGCGATTGGTCCCGGAATAGGCTTGTGGGGACACGCCGTGAATACGTCCCTGTAAGCGGGCGCCGCCCTCCTGGCGGCACACGGTCCTCACAAGCCTATTCCGGACCCTGTGGCATTACTTACGAAGTTCTTAGTAACGAATCAAGCTTGTGGCCTGACTGCGGTGGATAAGGAACTTGAAGGTGCGATTGACCTCTTCGGCCAATGTTACCCGAAGCCAGGTATGTAAGCGCGGCACCGCTGTGGCAAGGATTCCCGCTTTCTCTGGGATCTGGCCACTTGATTTGGCACCAAAAAAGAAGCCGAGGCTTGAAGGACCTCGGCCAAGTACCACGCAGAAGGAGGAGGACGGTAACAACGTCCGAAAAGGTCATCGGCGGCAGCAAAAAAAACTTGAGCTGAAAACCTAATCCCTGAGCAATACCCATCACAGCAAGTTAGAAAAACTAGGCACAGTAAATTTATGTAATTGCCCTGAGATGGGCAAGAGCTCAGTGGTAAAGAAAGTCGTCAAGGATTAGGCCACTTATCCGAAAGCGGCGTCATTCGCCTCAGCGTGTTGTCGTGGAGAATGAATTCATGCCGCAGTGCGCCTACTGCGTGAAGGATAACGAGGCCGATGATAGAAAAAGCGCCCCCTATATGGATTACTTCAATAATTTCTTCCAAAGTTTCGTTTGCCGGAATGAGTGGGGGCAACTCGGTACCGAAGAATGGAACAGCATGACCATGGGCATTCACCAGAAGATAGCCGCCGATCGGCATGCCGATAAGAAGAAGGTAAAGCAACCAATGAGTGCTTCGTGCCAAGCGCTTCTCCCAGGGCTTCAACGTTTCTGGTAGCCGCGGCACCGGGTTACTCAGGCGCCATCCAAGCCGCGCCAACATGACGGCTAAAATGATAAGCCCAACGGTGGCGTGAGCAGCAAACACCGTTCCTCTAACTGGATCGTCTTGCGGTAAGCTGGTGAACGTAAACCCCAAGGTCAATTGGGTAATCGCTGCGATGACAATGAACCAATGCAGCGTTTGCTGAACGCCCCCCCATCGGTGCTGCGTATTAGTGAGATCCATATGTGTCTCTCTACGGTAATTGCGTCGTTTTGTGTGTTTACTGACAGTTCGTAAACGCTTACAGGCCTTCCGGGCCGTACTCGACCTTGAGCTTGTTTATCGCTGCCGTTGCCCTTCCCTCCAGAGCATTCGTCACAACTGCTTCGCGTTCTGCCCATGTGATGATATTCTTAACGCCGCTCACCACTAAGAACCTGATTTCATCGAAAGCAGCTGCTATTCAGTCACCTTTTTTCACACAAAGCAATCAGAATTTTTCCGAACGCGATGACAATGCGCAATCGCGATGTACACAGGCGGAATATGAAGATCTGAACCACGGCGAGGCGCAGGCGGGCACGAGCCGCTCTACTCAATCGACCGCTCATGGCGTCGCCTCGCCATACATTACTAACAGGTCACACCGGTCGAGATTTCAAGTTGCTGACATAGGGTTTGTACCCATTGGTTGTCACAGCGTATAGAGTTATTCTTATAAGTTACCATTTACCGGTCATTGCCATTGATTTCTGCACCACCGAAGAGGCAGCGAAGTGTATCACGCCCGCTAACACCCTAGGGAGGATCCTTAGTTATTCTCGGAGCTCATGAGGATGTCCATCATTTTTAATGCCACAAAACTGCAGGAGCCTTATTATTATGTCCGACGCAGTCTATAAGCTAATCGAACTTACTGGCACCTCTAGCCAAGGACAGCAAGCCGCAATAGAAAACGCTATCGCGAAAGCTTCGGTGAGCCTACACAACATTCGCTGGTTTCAGGTTATGGAAACTCGAGGTCATGTGGAGAATGGCAAGATTGCGCACTGGCAAGTCGTTTTAAAGCTAGGTTTCACATTGGATGAATAATACAACCATGCCACACGATGACGCTAAAGAAAGCTATGTCTAGCTGGCCACTCGATGCAACGATTCACCGTCTATGGCGATTTTTTCAATACCGTAATATTGGATCTCGCGGGTTATTATAAATATTGAATCCGTTCACAGGAGACGTTTCATGATAGAGAACGAACCTAGCAGTACCGGTGTCATCGACACTTTCTTTGGCGACGCTAAGAGAAATTGGGGCTGGTTGTTAGCGCTGGGAATTTTTTCGGTAATCCTCGGCACTATCGGTCTCGGTATGGCTTTCAGTTTGACTGTGGCGGGAGTTTTACTGTTCGGTGTACTGCTAGTGTTAACGGGTTTGTTCCAATTGATCGATGCCTTCAAGTGCAAGGGATGGAAGGGTACAATCCTTCACGTTCTCATTGGATTGCTCTACTTAGTTGCCGGGGCGGTAGCCATACTTGATCCAATAAACGCCGCCGTGGCGCTTACGCTCGTGCTCGGGATAGCCTTTATCGTCGTCGGTATCTTGCGGCTCATAATGGCTTTTCAGCACCGTGGTTCTCGAGGCTGGATCTGGGCGCTGGTCGGTGGCGTTGTATCTCTGGTGCTAGGGACAGTGGTTCTCCTCGAATGGCCGGTATCAGGGCTTTGGATCATTGGACTTTTCATCGCTATTGAACTCATTGTCAACGGTTGGACCTATATTTTTATTGCCATTGCGGCGCGGCGGGCAGGAAAGGATCAAGCGCACCGAGAGGGTATTCATAGCAGCCAAACTGCCGAGCCGGCGGCTTGATGCGAGTAAATGGTACAAGGATGGAGTGGCGCTTTCTCATTTCTCATAATCTTATCGGAGAAAAGCGCCCGACGTTATCGCACCACGCCTTCTGCCATGATCATTCAGAATCTTGCTCATCTCTTCTATGTCGACCCCGTGCGCATCTTTCAGAAGGCCTTCTTATGCGACGGTGATAGCTTTGTTGAGATAAACATCCTGAACGGCATGTAGCAGCGTCACACCCTCGCTCATGGGTCGCTGAAATGCCTTTCGACCTGTGATAAGGCCCATACCGCCGGCACGTTTGTTGATAACGGCAGTTCGGACTGCATCTGCAAGATCGTTAGCTCCGGATGCTCCACCCGAGTTGATCAGAGGTACGCGCCCTAGGTAATTGTTGGCCACCTGGTAGCGACACATCTCGATAGGATGATTGTCAGGTATCAGCTCGCTGTAAACCCGCTTGCTAGTCTTGCCAAACTTCAG
Source organism: Gammaproteobacteria bacterium (assembly GCA_049282355.1). GTDB lineage: Bacteria > Pseudomonadota > Gammaproteobacteria > HK1 > HK1 > JAGTVB01. The sequence continues at coordinate 58,503 of JBAPTW010000444.1, forward strand.
CGCATTGTAGCCTCCATTTATCTCAGGGAGCTTTTGTTTGATGATATCCGCCTCAATGGTTGCACCAAGGTGATTTGCCTGGCCAGTGAGATCAGCCGCGACATGGTAATCGCCCTCATCCGTTTTGAAAGCGCTATTGCGCAGATAGCACCAGAGGATGGTCACCAGTCCCAATTCATGGGCACGCGCAAAAGCCATGGAAACCTCTTCAATCTGTCGCGTCGCCTCATCGGAACCAAAATAAATGGTGGCGCCCACGGCGACCGCACCCAAATCGAAGGCCTGCTCCACCTGACCGAAGAAGATCTGATCATATTTGTTAGGATAGGTTAAGAGCTCATTGTGGTTGAGTTTCACGATAAAGGGAATTCGGTGCGCATATTTGCGCGCACAGATGCCGAGCACACCGAGCGTGGAAGCAACGGCATTACAGCCCCCTTCAATGGCAAGCTCGACAATACGGTGGGGATCGAAGTAGTTCGGGTTAGGCGCAAAACTTGCCCCCGCCGAATGCTCTACACCCTGGTCAACCGGTAGAATAGACACATAGCCAGAGCCCCTTAAGCGGCCATGGTCCAACAAGCTTTGGAAGTTACGTAGCAACGTAGGCGGGCGATCCGTATCAACCAAAACACGTGAGACGAAATCCGCGCCTGGCAAAATAAGTTGCTCCTTAGCGAAACCTCGCGCCTTATAGCTCAGCAGTTCTTGGGCTCCATTGCCCAGTAGCTCTTCGAGATCGAGCCTTTCAGCTTCTGTCCCCATCATTGTCTCCTCTGTGCTGCTTGTGTCACTAGCTCCTGAACTATAGAGTTGGTGCCTATAATTCTTTTCTATACCTAAAAGACTATAATGACTCCTTGCTTGAACTCGACACCCTTGAGCTGATGACGGCCCGTCTCAGAAGATACACCTTGTGCTTGCCGTGGTAATTAACGCTATGCATAAGTCTACAATGGCTTTATCTTGGCGCTACCCCGGCATTTCTGTATCGTTTTTGCTGCACACCGTTCAGAATTAAAAGCACGCACTAAGTTTAGGTTAAGAACTAATTATAGAAGCACCAACATAGCCCTTAGAATGAGTACTAACCCTAATAGCTTGTGCCTGTCATCGGATCATGATCGGCCGTTAACAGCTCACCCAAGGACGGAGGGCTCTGCGATATGCCACCAAAAGGCACCTGCGAGAGCACGCGAAGCCCGCAAAACAGGCTACCTGTATTGGACAATCAAGGGAGTTGTGGTGCTGTGGGTATGAAACTGCTCCGTTACCGAACCCTAATCTTTTTAGTCGTGCTCCTGCAGTTAAGTGCCATTGGCCCGGCAGTGGCACAAGATTCTCCATTGTCAGGCGCTGACCAAGCAATGCAGAAAGAACAAGCACCAGAAAACTTGGTGCCCATCGAGACAAATCCGGAACCAGATGAGGCAATCGCACAGCGGCTAAGGGAAGTACTCGCTAATCTCAAAGGCCTTGAAGAGGTGAAAGTCGAAGTGGATGCGGGTGTGGTGCGACTTTCTGGAGAGGCGTTATCTTCTGAAAGTCGTCGTCAGGCTGAGGAACTCGCTCAGCGTGTCGAAGGTGTCGTTACAGTAGAAAACGCCATTACCGAAGAAAGAAATATTGAACGCAGGCTCAGACCGGCGATAGAGAAGCTGCGTAATCGTATCCTTAGCCTGATCACCTATCTACCAATTCTCGTCATTGCTGGCCTCATCATGCTACTTTTTTGGTTCGTCGCCAAGCTTATCGGAGCATGGGCTGCTCTGTTCGAAAAACTCTCTCCAAATCAATTTTTGCGTGATTTACTGCGCCAAGCTGTCCGCGGTTTGCTGTTGCTGATTGGTCTACTCGTCGCTCTCGATTTCCTCGGGGCTACGGCTATAGTCGGGACTGTTCTTGGTGCTGCCGGACTCATTGGATTGGCTGTGAGCTTCGCTTTTCGAGACACCATCGAGAATTACATTGCCAGCATTCTGCTTAGCCTACGCCAACCCTTCGCACCCAATGATCATGTGGTGATCGAGGGCCATGAAGGGCGAGTAGTGCGACTCACCTCCAGGGCGACTATCTTACTCACACTCAATGGCAATCACGTCCGTATACCAAATGCGAAGGTATTCCAGGGCATTGTCATTAATTATACTCGTAATCCAAATCGTCGATTCGAATTTCTTGTTAGAATAAACGCTGTAGCAAATCTCAACACTGCTCAAGCCGTTACTGTGAGGGCGTTAGACGGAATGAGTGAAATCCTGTCCAATCCTGCACCTCAATGTAGTATAGAAGAACTTGGCGATTGGAACGTTACACTCAATATGAACGGCTGGGTCGATCAGCGCCGCAACGATTTCCTCAAAGTAAGAAGCGAAGCACTTCGTCGTGTGAAGCAGACTCTTGACGATGCCGGCATAGGAATGCCCGAGCCTATCTATCGGCTTCACCTAAAACAATCAGAGACTGCAGTCGAGCATCACACCGACATCGCTCTAAGCAAAAACAAGCAAGCCAAAGTCGCCGGAATGCAGCCCTCCTCATCCGAGGAAGCCCAGGTCGATTTGTCTCCTGACACCCACCTTGCTGGCGTCGTTCACGCAGAACGGGCAGTAGCCAAAGACAAAGATCTGTTGAATTCGCAAGCCCCATTGGAGTGAAGGTTTGATTACTTTATAACTTTCTCCGTAGCACCCTAGCGAACAGCGAGGCCTCTAGAAGCTTTCTCTGGGCAACATCAGCGAAGTACACGGTCCTCGGTGTTCGGAAACGGGCGCGCACTTTGTGCATGCTTTTCGTAATACAAATCAGTGCACGATCCTATGCTCATCGGCTTTGTTCCTCCTGATAAATCCTCGATCACAGCAAACTTGGTATAAAATGTGGTTAACTTATTTTGGTTTACAACGTTTCATTAAAGCCGCAAGAGAATCGCCTTCTAGAGTAGTGAGGGCAGGGTAGAAGCGATAGCGCCAACCAGGCTATTGTAGTGCTGCACCATCGAATGCTTGATTTGAAGGCTTATCAGTAACTTGGAATACGCTACACTAAGTTGGAGGAAATAAAGATGTTTCGCTGGGCAATTATATTTTTGGTTGTCGCAATCATCGCGGCATTGTTTGGTTTTTCCGGCGTAGCGGGTACGGCAACCAACATCGCTTGGATCTTGTTCGTGGTCGGATTAGTCATCGCCATTATTTTCTTTATCATGGGAAGGCGACCCTCCGTCTGACTGATAAACCACCGCATACGTCCACACAGCGCGTAATCCTTGCTTATTCCACCCAGGAGTGTGCGATGAGGCAAAACTAAGACTTAGAGCAGTGTCGGCCGCCGGTAGGCGGCTGACCGCATTAGAAATTTTTCTAAGGCTTGTAAATATTACACCGGAGTTGACAGGACTTGAGTGAGGTCTGGCGCTAAGCCAGTATTCCAGTCTGCTAGGGGGTTTAAAAGATGAAGAGAAGTCCCGGCGGGTATCATTGCGGCTTTTAGAAGGTGTTTCAAAAGCATCGGGCTTCTCTTAGCGGTGTCGCGCGATAGCTCGAAGTGCGCGTGTATTCCCATGGACACTTCGGTCGCTTGCCACCGTGCGCCTTGCGACTCGGACGCTCACGACATTTCTCGCATAACCTATGAGCGTGACTCGGTCGCCAAACCCGGCCCACCCATGGGCGGAACAAATACCGTTAGCGCTCTTGGTTTTACAATGAAGTTGGCGGGCGTTCTGACGGTCACTTCGCCATCGGTATTGATTGGCATAGGCCGATGCGTGAGAACTTCGAACTGTTGGCCACGCCGGTGTTGAACGCCTTGCCACAAGTCGTGCCGGCCACTGCGCAACAGCGGACTGATCGCGATGAAACGCCACAGGCTCTGCGGCTCAAGACTGTAAAAATCTAGTTGCTGATCATCAATAGAGGCGTTGGCAGCAATCGTCATCCCACCGCCGTAGAAGCGACCATTGCCAACCGCTATTTGCACCGTGTGAAATATCTCGGAGTGACCTCCGATGTTCAGGCGTACCTCGAAAGCACGCATCTTCTTAAAGACATTAAAAAAAGTTATCGCATAGCCGAGGATACCCCAGCGTCGCTTTACATCTCCTGTAAGGCGGCGGCTAATCCGCACACTGAGTCCGACACTGGCAACATTGAAAAAATGCTTTTCATTAACACAGCCGAGATCAATGGCGTAATGCCGTCCGTTCACGATGATCCTACAGGCTTCGACGACACTGTCCGGGATCCCAAGGGTACGCGCCAGATCGTTGGCTGTCCCCAGCGGCAAGATACCCACGGGACGCCCGACCTCGATGAGCGCTTCCAAAGCGCGGCTGAGTGTTCCATCACCCCCACCGATGATCACGAGATCGGCCCACGGGCCGACACGCTGGATGACTGCCGAGATGTCTTGCGGTTTATGGACCAGGCGGGTTGTGACACTCATCCCATGTTGTTCGAGCAGCTTAATGCCGGCAGTCAGGTCAAGACGACCCTTTCGGGCTTTGCTGTTGGCTATCAGAAGAGCGCGTTGCATCGTTGTGACGGGTTATGTCGCTGACCACTTGTTATCGGATCATAGAGTCTTTTTAGCTCGTCAGAGGCCGTGCGTGCGCGGCCTCTGACACACTAACCCCCAATCGCGAGCAACCCGATGCCACCGCCGTAGATTAAGATCACCAAGAAACTTTCGAACCCGATGTTGGCAATACCACTCTTTTCACGGCGTAGCAAGCCCAGCAGCAATATCCCCGTCAGCAGAATCGTCAGCGCGATAATAAAGATTTGGCGATTGCTGATGGCGTGGTAGATTGATCCCTCGCGGTAAGCGATGTCGGCAAACGAGATGAATAAGACATCAAAACAGTTGCCACCGATGATGCTACCTACCGCCAGCGTTAGCGCCCCCTGTCGCACGGCGGAGATGCTCGTCACCAATTCGGGTAGCGAGGTCGCGACGGCGGTGAAAAGGGCCCCGACCACAGTTTCGGATATACCCGTACGTCCTATGATGATAATCCCGGTTTGCGCCACCACATAGCCGCAAACGGCGACGATCGCTGCCAGCCCGATGAAGCCTGACCACAGACCCACAGCGTTCCCGTGGCTGGATGTTTCCTGCGGAGTATCTACCCGCGTTGCATCCGTGTTTCGCGGCGTCCATAGTGGTTCGGATCTGGCCTTTGACACCAGACGTATCCCGAAGCCATAGGCGGCAAGCAACATCGCCGATGCAGGATGTATTCCGAACACACTAACGTTGGGGCCGGACATTGCCAATAAAGGAATGGCCAGTAAGGTGGCTAACAGGGCGCTCTGTAATAGGTTCTCAATGGAGGCGGCTGCATGCTCCAGATTCACGCGATGGTAGGTCATATCCGCGATAGCTAGAAATGCGGTCTGGGCCGCAATACCGCCCACTGCGTTGCTGACTGCCAGCTCTGCATAACCGTTGCTCGCCGCTGTCATGGAGGTGACGATGCCGGAGAGCGAAGTGGTTCCGCCCAAAAGCACGGCCCCGAACAACGCTTCGCCGAATCCTGTCACATCGGCCAAGCGGTCTGCTAGGCGTGTCAAGCGAATACCTGCAAGAGCGATAATCAACGCGGTGGCGAGAAAGAGCGCGATAACCGCGAACAGCGGCCAGTGCGATAAAATAGATCCACCTCCCGTCATCGAACGAGAGGCGCCAACTTCAGCGCGGCGATGACAAGTCTGGCAGTTTTTACAACTTGAGCAAATCTTACAGACTTCATGCTAGTGACCGTGGAGTTCCTCGCTGCCCGTTGTTGAGAGGCAATTTTCTCATCCTGTGCCTGGCTTGCGAGCTGACCTGAGCCGCCCATTATAGGGTGACTACTTTCGACCCTTACGCTAGGACGTCATACGCCATCGGATGTTATGAAATCTCCTGTGCGTCGATCGCAACAGCTATGCCTGACCAGAGCAGCCTACGTTACAGAGCCCCACTGATTAGGACAGTGTTTACGCTATAACTGTTTGAAATAGAAAATATATTTATAAACAAGAGGGGTCTTACATCAGCTCGCTTAAGGGCGCGAACAATCACTTGTGGTATTCTATCGAAGTGAATGTTCATAAAGGATTTGGACTGACGCACTAGACAAGGCCCGCAGCTTTTTGCCACTTCAACCCAGGATCAGGTCGTTGGCAGGCTGGGTGGGCGGCCAAGGGGAAAGCCACGATGTTGACCGCCCTTGTTGTCGATGACGACCCAGGGTTTGCCTCGGCACTGGAGGACTTCATTCAAGCTGAAGGACTGTCGGTGACAACCGTCTCGACCTTAGAGGCGGCGCGGAGAACAGTTCGTCATACCCTGCTCGATATCCTGTTTGTCGATCTCTTGCTTCCGGACGGAAGCGGCCTGGATCTCATCAACGGCGTTGATTGCGATCGTACCAAGATCATCATCATTACGGCGCATCCAAGCATCGATTCTGCCGTCGAATCGTTACGAGCACGTGTCTTCGATTTCCTCATCAAGCCCCTCGATATTCAGCGTCTACAGGAATGCCTGTGCTCGCTCAAGAGCGTCCTTCATGAGCATCGGCTTGGCACGAGATGGACGTTGCCGCCTGAGGAACCCGAGACGCGAGCGAACCAGTTCATGGTGGGAGAATCCCCTGCTATGCAAAAGGTCTATGATGTCATGCACAAGGTGGCAGCAACAGACATTACCGTCTTTTTGCAGGGCGAAAGTGGGACAGGCAAGGAGCTCGCAGCTCAAGCTATTCATAAGCTCAGCTCAAGACCCACTGGACCGTTTCTCGCTGTTAACTGCGGCGCCATATCGGCAACGCTAATTGGCAGCGAGCTATTCGGGCACGAGCGCGGAAGCTTTACCGGTGCCAACCGCCAACACAAAGGCTTCTTCGAAAGGGCGACCAGTGGCACATTGTTCTTGGACGAGATCACCGAAATGCCCCTGGAACTTCAGGTTCAGCTCCTGCGTGTTCTCGAGACGGGAAAGCTCCTTCGCGTGGGTGGTGATCGGGAGATTCCCGTCGATGTCCGTCTCATTGCAGCGACTAACCGCGATCCAGAAGAGGCCCTCATCCAGGGAAAGTTGCGCGAAGATCTATTCTATCGTTTAAACGTCTTTCCGATTCGCCTTCCTCCGTTGCGTGAGCGGGGTGGAGATATTACCTTCCTTGCCAACTATTTCCTTCATCTGCTCAACCAGCAACAGGGCGCGCAAAAGCGCTTCACCGCGGCAGCCATTCGAAAGCTAGCGCTTTATTCATGGCCGGGCAACGTAAGGGAACTTAGGAATGCAGTACAGCGGGCTTTCATCTTGGCCCATCATGACAGTCAGATTGATATCATACATGTTGCAGATCCGCTTGAGCCAAAGCCTTCCTCCAATAGCGATCCCATGCGACTTAGCGTCGGAATGCCCATTGGCGAAGCAGAGCGACGACTGATACTGGCTACACTTGCGCATTTTGAAGGTAACAAACCGTCGACGGCTGAGACTCTAGGGATCAGTTTGAAAACTCTCTACAACCGTTTGAAGCAGTATCAGGAAGACTAAAGGAAGATTTCTAAGAACCCAAATAACATTAAAGCAAAACCATCTGCATTCAACACCCTTAGTACAGCACACCGCAGCGCTTAGCCACTATAAATCTTCCCACAAGTTTCATCGGCTCTTCGCGAGGTTCGGCAATGAGCCGCATGGAACATAACATGCACATCCTTAGACACAAGATTTCCTTTCTCAGTGACCGAGGTGATTAGAGCCTCATATATGAATGATGTCAGTCACCGCATGTCATGCGAAGTTGCCCGCCGTCGTTAAACAGTTTTTTGTGGCTTTTATTTATGGTTGTCTTAATCAATGAGCGTTGAGCGAACGAACGTTAACTATCAGCTGCGTTAAAGCAAGAGAAAGTTCCTATGCCGCTGGCAGCAAGAAGTACGCTTTCTCTTCTAATCGTTTATCTGATAGCTTTCAGCGGGCTTGCTATTTGGCTCCGAGCCGATTTGCATACCGCAGGGCAGGAAATCATGGAAGATACCGCCACCCTGCTTGGAGGACAAATTTCGGCGGTCCTTTATGAGTCTCTGGCGGACAAGCTGCTCGCTGGGGATCGGAACGAACTGAAGGCATTCGTTGACACGCTCGAGACCGCAGAGGAACGGTCCGCGGTAGTGGTGGCGATCGACGTGGTCGACGCCAAGGGCAAGGTCGTCACCAGCAGTGATGAATCACACATAGGTCAGGAGGCCGAAAAGCCCGAATGGTTGTTCGGCGATCAACGTGCACCGCGCCTGCAAAGCGCATTTACGCACCCCTTTGGTCACGGTATACATCGATTGCGGCTCCCACTTCAACGCGCTGGGAAACTCCTCGGCTATCTACAAATGGAAATCCAGAACAAACCGATTGCAGAGCTCTACGATAGCGCTTACTCCAATCTTGCCATAACCTTGATGGGTGGCCTGGTTATCATCGTGGGACTAGGTCTCTTGCTCCAGCTGCAGCTCAGCAGACTGAGTCGCGGGCTTACGAAGTTGGTAATGAGCTCGTTAGAGGGCTCTACCAGTAGCCCAGAGACATCGGACGACGAGTTCTCAGAATTACGGGCGGCAGCGATGCGGTTGGGCTCAGAAGTCAGGAGCACGCGTAGCAAAGCGGAGGCAGCGCACAAAGAGCTTGATACCCTTGCGAGTATCATGCGGGTGGGAGTTCTCTTGCTCGGCCCCGATGGAAAAGTAGAGTTTATCAGTGAAGCTGCCAAAGACCTTATGGGAAATGGCCGGCCAGAGGATCGAGAGCATAATCTTCAGACACTGTATCCGAGACTTGAAGAAGCGGTGGTCCACCTCAGGCAACAAAACCTGGGGCTACATACACTGGAAATCGAGATGCCGATGCAAGGGGGAGTCCGCTGCCTACGCTTAGAGTTTTACCCCTCGGATATGCATGATTGGAAAGGCTGCCTGATTCTGATACGGGACCAAGGTATGCTCGAAGCACTGCAGAGCGACTTACGCGAGGCTACGCGTTTTCGCGGTATTTCGCGACTTTTTATGGGCATAGCCCATGATCTGAGATCACCGCTGAACGCAATGGTCATTAACTTAGAAATGCTAAAAAGGACAATGCAAGAAAATGCATCGACGGATCCTGAGCGGCGGGAGCGGCGGGAGCGTTATATGGGAGTGCTCACCCAAGAGATCGTCAAGTTGAACCGCTTTCTTGGTTCCGTGCTGGATCTGACGTCGCCTCATGTGGAACATAAACACGACCTTGATTTGCGCGGACTTGTGAAAGGCTTGCAGACACTCATCGCACCGCAAGCCCAAAAACAAGGAGTGCTTCTGGATTTTCAGCTACCGTCCGTTCCGATCATGGTTCACGGTTACGAAAGTCAGTTACGACAGGCTATCTTGAACATCATCGTTAACGCGTTGGACGCTATGCCGAAAGAAGGCGTGCTGGAAGCACGCATAGCGACTGATGTTAACGACGGGTTAGCCACGCTCGCCTTGTGCGATACTGGACCGGGGATTCCGTCTTCAATTGCCGATCGCATTTTTGATATGCACTTCACCACGAAAAGCAGTGGCACAGGTATCGGTCTGTACGTGGCGCAAGTTGTGGTCGAGAAACACGGTGGACACATCCAGGTGGAATCCTCACTCGGTGAGGGAGCTTGTTTTCATCTACTCCTCCCTTTGGCAGGCCAGCGCAATGACACGGCGTCCAAACCATGACTGGCTGAATTTCGATAACGTCTTTAACGTCTTTGCTAAGGAGCAACATAAGAAATGGTGCGTAAGACGGTACCCGGACAGGAGAGAACTTTGCCAACAGAGGGCAATGACGATTCTTTGTCGTTACCCAGCAGCCCGCACCCTGATAAAAAGAAACGGGTAACGCCTGAACAGCGCTGGCGCATGATTAAAGAAGCGGCCTATTACCGAGCTGAAAAGAGAGGATTTCTCGGCGACCACCTTGCAGATGATTGGGTTGCCGCGGAAGCGGAGATTGACGAACACTATGAAGTCGATCTCGCGCAGACGATGCGCGAAAGTGACGTCGGTAAACTCATCGAGCAACTTGTGAAAGCCTTCAGTGGTCGCCACGTTGGCGGCATCGATGTCGGCGAGATCCTCAAGGCGCAACGCGGGAATTTGGAAGCACTAGCACTCGCCAATCAGCAAGCCTTAGAAGGTGCAAACCTGTTGCTAATACGGCAGGCGGAGATTCTTCAGCGCGTCCTGCAGGATGCTGCCGATTCAATCAATGTATTGGCGACGAGCAGTGGGACGGCGGATCTAATCAAGAAACAGGAAGCCATCTTACAGACCGCTCGAGAACGTGCTTTGTCTCAAATGCATGACATCGCAAAGATAGTCGCCGATAGCCAGGAGCGGGCACTGAGCAGCGTCAGACAACGCCTACAGGAGGAGATTGACGCGATCGCCGACCGGCTGGCAAGAATAAACCGTAACAAGCCGTCTTAGAGGCTTTATAAGGCTGCTTTTACCGAGAAAAGAAAAAACCGGGGCATTAATGCCCCGGTTTTTGGAACGTAAAGAAGTCGAATTTATAACTGGACTTGCCATCCATCGCTGAAATCGATACTGCTGATTACGGCTGCTGTGTTGCCTCAGAGCCTGCAAACTCGCTGATGGGGCGATCCGTTTGCTCGATTTTGACATACTCTTCTTCATTAAATTGAGGCTGCTGCTTTAGCTGTTCCTTGGATTGAATAGACGATGTTTGCAGCTTGTCATTCTCAAGCGTTAGATCCTTTAGGTCTATCACCACCTTGTCACCGCCTACACCAAGCAGCCCTCCAGCTGTGACCACCGCATAAACGTTATCACCCTCGGAAGGTTTTTTTGCTAGTGTATCGATTTCTCCTAGCTCCGTACCGTCACGAGTGACCACGGTCTTTCCGATTATTTCCTCGGCATTCATGTTGTAAAGCGGGTTTTCACTGCCCATGGCACCGGGCGTCATTTGCGGCTCCGTCGCCTCTGGGGCCTGGCTTATGGGCTCACTCTTTTCGTAGGTTGACCCTTGAACATCCTGCTGAGTCGCAGTGGTGTCGGCATTCGCCACTTGCACGCCCACCAGCGCAGCGACACTGCTCGCAAAAACTATCGGTATTATGCCTCCGCTCTTTTTTCCGCTTGCGTCGTTCATAGTCATCTCCAAAATTGTCCCAAGAAGCTTAACTTTCATGCTATTGTGCCGCTAATGATGATCCCTATATTACGAATGAACCCAATGGGTTAGTCTATGGTCATAGTTTATACACCATCACATGATGAGCGGGCGGTCTGGCAGGTGACATGAGGGAAGCGGAATGGTTATCAGATGCTCGCAAGATCCCCGGCGAGGTCATGAATTATCTGCGGCGGATCGCGATTCGAGCGATTGAGGAAAAGAACTATAGTCCGGAAGCCATCGCCGATAT
>JBAPTW010000445.1:0-2732 GCA_049282355.1 Gammaproteobacteria bacterium
ATTAATTCGGCGAACCGTTGCATGAGGGGTTTGAGGCGCTCGGTGGGCATGTTGGGGATGAGGTCGTAGAGCAAACAGCCCTGGCGAAATAGAGAGTGCGTGCGGTACTTGACTGTGTTGGCTTTCAGATGGCGGTCCATGCCCAGGCTCTCGCCGGCCACCCCGTGGAAAACGATGGGGTCAGGTCTCACATTGCAACATCCCGCCTTAGGCTTGCCCTCCCACCCTGCCTGCGGCGGAACTCCTGAAAGCCTGCGGCGGAACTCCTGAAAGGTTGTGACGAAACCGTAGCGAGCGGGTCGAGAGCTAGGCGAACAGCGCGCAGCGCAGCGACGTCTAGCATAGTCAAAAAACGACCCCTTGACATAAGATAAATTAAGAAACGACCCCGAGTACTGGCTTAGCGAGACCCCAGATAGATGACCCACTCTTAGTGGCGCCAGGTTTGATTGAGGCGAATATCCAGCTACTATGACGGGGCTAGCTAAGTAAGCTAGGGGCGCCATCTCGAAACACGGACTTGAGGGAAGCTGGTTGTTGCGTCGTGTGCTGCTGTTGGCGACTCTGCTGATCGGGACTGTCCCGCTGTTCAATGCCGCGGCGGCGGACGGCGGAGAGAACGGCCTGCACGGCCTTGATCGCGAGCTACAGGCAATCAAGCACGAAGCTGTTGACCTTGGCCAGGCGCTTCTCGAGCTCGAAGAGGCGGTGTTGTACCCCCGGGATCTGCAACTGATTATCTTTGTTTCGCTCAGTCCTAAAAGCACCATCAGGCCCGAAACGACGCAGGTCAAACTAAACGGTGACGTGGTTGCGGAGCAGGCCTATAACGATGAAGAAATCGCTGCTTTACGTGGTGGGGATGTGCAGCGACTCTACACAGGAAGGTTGCCCTATGGTAAGCATAGGCTGGTTGCGTCGCTTGAAGGCTTGAGCGAGACCGGCAAACGTTATCGCCGGCAAATCACCGCTGCCTTGTTGAAGGGACCGGGACCGAAATACGTGGAATTAGGGGTTGGGGCAGCAGATAGCGCCCACCTGGGCGTGGGTGCAACAACTCGCGTGCCGGATCTCGTCGGGGGCGAGATCCGTTCTCTTAAGCAACAGCAAGATTACCTCTCGGCAATCGCTCGCTTACGGCTAGCGCAGCAGAGGGCATTGCTGCCGGACGACGGGCAAAGCGGCGCCGTCTTGCTGGCCGAGCTCCTGCTCGATTACGGCCTTCACCAGGCAGCAGCTTCAGTGCTTCGAGGCATGCAGGAGAGCGGTGCACCGGAGTCGGTGAGGAACCGAGGCTGGCACCTGCTGGCGAAGGTTCTTTTTCACAAAGGCTATCTCGACACCGCCAAGGCGGCGCTCGGCCAGATTACGGGGCAAGTGCCGCAGGATCTACGTGGCGATCATCAGCTGCTTCAGGCGCATGTGCTGATGGCGCTTGATTTGAATCAAGACGCGGCCAAGGCGCTTCGGCGCTGGCATGGGCCGCGCGACCAAGCCGGCTACGCCCACTACAATCGCGGCGTGGCCTTGATGCGAGCCGGTGACTATGAGGGGGCGATGGACGCGCTCGGGAAAGTCATCGATAGTCAGGCCGATGGCGAAGAGTTGCTCGCGCTCAACGACAAGGCAAACCTCGCCCTGGGTAACCTCTCTCTCGAGATGAACGACGTGGAGCGGGCACAGGCTTATTTCGAAAGCGTACGCCTGCAGGGGCCGTTTTCGAACCGCGCCTTGCTGGGCGCGGGCTGGGCAGCGCTGGAACGGGACCAGAAGGAGGAAGCGCTGACACCGTGGCTGGAGCTGCGCCGGCGCGCCATCATCGACCTTGCGGTGCAGGAGGCGCTGCTCACCGTGCCGGCGGTGCAGCGCCAGTTACGATCACTTACAACGGCGGCGCGCTCCTACGAAGAAGCGGTTGTTTCGTTTGCCAATGAGTTGCAGCGCTTGGACGCTGCCATTGATGCGGTGCGCGAAAGCGGCGTCATGCGTTCTCGTCATAGTCATGATCAGCGTGATCCGCCTGGCCTCACGGGAGTCTCTGCGCCTCTCGGGAGTTCGGTAGCCGCAGCGGTGGCGCCAGAGGGTCGTTACTTTGGGCAACTGCTGGCGGGGCACGAATTTCAAGAAGCCTGGCGTGGTTATCGCGACCTGCTGTCCTTGGACGAGACGCTCTCGGAGTGGCTGCAGCGATTAGACGCCCTTGACGATTACCGGCCGCCCACCCTGCAGGCCAACGCCCTACCGACTGCTCGCGATTCATCCCCTCCGACCGGCCGCGCCCAGGCTAATCATGATAACGTGTCGGCAAAGCCCGGCAAGCCGGTCGCTACCGAGGAGCGCTCCCTCTCGCCCTCGGGTACCGCCGTATTGGAACAATGGGTGCCGGGCACCAGAGCCGGTGGTCGCTCTGAACAGCGCCGGGCGACGCCACTGCCAGAAGTGGAATTGCCCCCGGAGCGAGCGGTCAATCCTCTTCCTCGGTCGCAATTTAGCGGCGCACCAACAGCATCCGAGGTGATCTGGCTGCCCTCCACTCCGGAGGTGCTATGGCTGCCACCAAAGCCCGGAGTGAAATGGCTGCCAAGCGCGGACGGCGCCAGACTTCCCAACGGTGGTTCCGTGCGGTTGCCGCAACCCGATGACGAGCAGTCCCCGCATCCCGAGTTCACAGCGAGGGAGTCTGCCCCAACGGCGGGGCAAGGGTCGCCCGCGCGCCGAGTACTGAGAGAGGT
>JBAPTW010000446.1:0-1952 GCA_049282355.1 Gammaproteobacteria bacterium
AGGTAATCCTTCACCACCTGGTTCTCGGTGTTGAGATCAATGCAATCGCCGGCCATGTGCCGGCTCTGTAAGGGCCGCTGCGACTCCCAATCGCCGCCCATGATAAAGCCTTCCTGGTGATACCAGGTGGGCTCGAGGCGACCGGCGTCGATGCCGAAGAATCGCCCGGGATTGTAGCCGGGGCTAGGCACGGTGGTGCCGCTCATGGGATCGGCCAGGGGCTCGGCACCTTGCGCATCGCGCTGCTGCCGCTCGCGGAACCACTCGGGGGCTAGGGGATTGTCATTGTCCTCCCGAAAGGGGGAGCGGTAATTGCCGAGATTGCCCTGGTAGGGGCCGTTGTCGATACCCCCCTGCTGCGAGCCCTGAGGCACGAAGTATTTGATGGGCAGGTGGTCGATCCAGACCTGGTCGCGAATACCGTACTGGGATGAATGATTGACAACCACGTCCTGGATAATCTTGATGCCCCGGGCGTGGGCCTCGTTGATGAGATCCTGGTAGCTGGCATCCGGTGATTCCAGTCGTGGGTCGATGCGCGTCCAGTCGTACGCATGGTAGCCGTGGTAGTCCAATCCAGAGCGGTTTTCTACCGGGGGCGTGATCCAGATCGCGGTGAAACCGAGGTCGCGGATGTAGTCGAGGCGCTGGATCAGGCCGCGAAAGTCGCCGCGCCAGTGCGGGTCTTCTGCCTCGCCAGTCTGCGGATCGAACCGAATCCGGTCGCGGCAGAAGAAATTGTTGCTCGGATCGCCGTCGTAAAAGCGGCTGGTGATGGCGAAGTAGATGCTCTCCTCGCGAAAGTCCGAGAGCGCCACAGCGGGGCCGATATTGTAGTAGAAGCTGCGCCGCGTCTCGTTGCCAGCACCGTCCACCACCAACAACCGCACCGGCGTCGCGGTCGCGATGCGTAGACCCGGACCCGCCAACCCGCCGCCGGCATTGCCCTGCACATAGACCGGTGCGGACACACCGGGCTCGGTACCGTCGACAGTGTAATAGGCGGTGACCGATGCTGGCCGATTGTCGCTCACGGTAAACACTGCATCGATGGGAGTCTCGTAGGTCCCTCCGGCGTGGCTTGCCGTGATCACGGGCCGCTCTAGGTCCGCGTTTGGGTCGATGGTATAGCGAAAGCTACGGACCTGCCCGGCCTCTCCAGCGCTGTTCACCCCGAGCACCATGAGCATTGCCGTTTCGGCAATCGTGATGGGGCCAGCGTAGCGCGAGGAGACCGGCGAGGGTTCCGTCCCGTCCAAGGTGTAGTAGAAGACGTCGTCGTCGTTGGAACCCTCGAGCGTCACCTGCTGTGGCGTGTTGTACAGCCCGCCCCGCGGGCTTGCCCGCACCACCGGGATCTGCGGCCGCTCTGGGTTCTCGTCGTACCAGGTGTTGTTGGTGTAAAACCAGCCGTCGCGCTCCCGGCGCAGGTTGCCCGTCTGCCGGCCGACGCCGTCGGTGAAGACGATGTTGGCCGCCTCCGCCGTCTCAAACCCATAGAGGAACCAGTCGTTGGCCTCTGGGGTCATGGCCACCCCGGGCCACGACGTCGCCGGCACCGCCGGCGAGGTATCCCAATAATGGATGCGGATGGTTTCACCCCAACCGCTGGGTCTCTTGAAGTGAACAGTGAACGGCATCGCTCTATCCTCCTAGACGCCCGACCAGCACTAACGGGGTGCTCTCGACGATCCTTACCAGCCGTAGCGGCGCAGGCCTCACTCCAGGCTTTGTTGTCGCTGACCAAGAAGTGGCGTCGTTCGAGGCGTCGGTCATCCGGGCTGCCACGACGCAGGCCGGGCCCGAGAACCTGCTCGACCCGACCATCGACGCCGACCTGTTCGCCTGCGGCCGTACCGAGGTGCGTGCCCGACTCACCGCCGCGCGACGCGCTCGACCGCAGGGTCATCCTTCGTAAGGACACGTCCGAGTCCATCACCGGCGATGAAGTA
>JBAPTW010000447.1:0-14846 GCA_049282355.1 Gammaproteobacteria bacterium
GCGTGGAGCGCTTCACCATCGGGCCGGTCAGTAATCCACGCTTCCCGTTCGTGCTGTTGGACCGGATCATCCTGTATTGCGCGCGGGCGATGAACTGGTCCCATGGCCGTCAGGCCGCGGACGAGAACGCGCCCCACAAGGTGCCGGAGAGGGAGCTCAAAGAGAAACGCGGCTTCGCCGAGAGCCTGGCAGCGGACGACCAAAGGAGCCTGGCGAAGTTCTTCGCTGCCGCCCGCCGTGGCAAGGAATCTCCTCACGAGGAGCGCGCCCGGGACATTGTCATTAATATTCTGCGCGAGCTCTCGCGCAACGACGTCGACGGCCGGTTACGCCTGTGAGCGCGTCGTTCGCAACCGCCGCTCGATCGGAGAGATCTTCGAGGCGCGCCTGCCGGCGGCGTAGCAATGGCCGGCGTTGCGCAACACTCACGCCCCAGCATAGAAAGAGGGGATCGATAAACGGCTGCCATCAATCCCCATACTGCTTCGGCGCCTTGCCGTGTTTTTCCAATACCTGCGGTTGCTTAACTGCGGGTCTGAAGTCCACGCTCTCTGTTTGGATAGCGAATTCCCACTGATCACCAAAGTCGAACAGGAAATCTAGGCGCATACCTTTGGCTAAGGGGATCTCGCCGACTTTGAGAGCGTCCGTGAGTGCGTTGTCGGAATCGCCTTCCAGATAAGGGTGATCGATTTCGATGGTGCAGCCGAAGCGGTCTTTGTAACTGAAGCGGTACAAGTGGTCCGAATCAAAATCGAAGGCATCGAGAATCGTGGCCGCGAGCTCGTCGAGGTAAGCTTCACCGTCAATGGCGATGCGCCGCCAGCAAGCGGCCCCCAACGAAACCTTGAACACGTGCTGACCTGGTTGAAAAACGGGCGCCGGAATTTTCAGATCCGTTTGCCATCCTTTGATCGCGGGGCGAACGGCTCGGCTCCATTGCTCGAAGCGTTCTAAGGGTTCAAATAGCCCCATGAAGCCGAGCATCGGACTTGCCGATTCGGCGTCTGCGGCCAGCGATTGATGGACGAAGTGCACGTAGCTACCCAGCAAAACCTTTCCCCAATCGCGCATTCGAACCCGCTCGGGTAACCAGCCTTGGCCTTGGACGGGGGGCTTGGTCTGAACCTCGAGCAAGCCGAAACCTGCCATCAGGGCCAGGTTGTAAAAGCCGGGATAATACCGGAGCGGATCCGCGTCCTGAGGCGTTTCGACCGTCAGGGTGCCGGTTTTCGGGAAGCGTTCGATAAAGCTGATGGTTTTCGCCAGAATATCCGCGCCCCATACTCGGCGTTCGCCGATCATTTCTTCGCTGGCGCGTCCCCACCAGGCTTTCAGTAATGCAAAATAGCGTTCGGCGCCGTTGAGGGAACGCCACGATTCCAAAACAATGGGATCGAGTTTTAGCAGCGGTTTCTTAGACTGTGCATCGATCAGTGCAATGCCCGTGGCACGGAGCAGTAGATAAAGACCGTTAATGTAAGGATAGGATTTCTGCGGCGCTCTTTTCAGACGCAGTTCCACCGGATGCGTGAGACTGCGGTTAATCGTCTCCAGGCAGCTCATTGCGAACACATGAGCGGGAGTAACCGGCATTCCCTGGTCGCCAATCAAGCGTAGCACGGTCTCAAAATCTTGGAGTATGGTTCCCGGAGCCCGATGTTCAAAATCTTGGGTTTCGAGCCGCTTGATTTGCGCTGGCATCAATTCGAAGGCGTGGGATTTTTTCACAGCTATTCCCTGGGAGTCTCGCGGTCATTGTCTAAAATGTATCTTTCGGTGTCGTTTTATGGCGTATTGAAACTTCGCTCTTAATCTCACTGTTATAGCTTTTCGAACCGCTTCGCCGCTATTCGGGTGTAGCCTGCCGCGTGTTTGGGTTCCGGCTGTCTCACGCCTTCCTGAATGGTGCGCCGATCAGCTCCTCGTTCGACAGAGCGTACCCACTGGCATGCGGGAGCATGTGATAATAGATCTTACACAGATCCGGACGATCACCAATACTGCAAACCAGGCCGTAAATGCCTCGGCGCGTGAACGGCCCGCCACGTTGGTTGACATATAACCAGAGCAAGCGGGCATCGGGAGTCCGCAGGTAGCGCCGAATCGCCCGCAACGCGTCGACTCTAACCGAAATGCCTTTTTTGTAACGAGTTGATAGGTTGCTGGACCGCCAGCGGCAATCGCTTTTCCGTATCGAGATCGAAGATACAGTTGGAATTCATGTGGGCACAGCTGATTGGGTAGCGACATGACATCCCTATCATCTCTCAGCCCAATCAGATAGAAGCCAATGTGCGTTGGATGGTGGCAGCTGTCGGCCCTGAAGAGTCATTCACCAGTTTCAATGGAATGGCTGTTTGGGACTGATAGCGGCCGCTCAGGTGCGCAAGGGCATCGACTGTTGTCGACCCATTGCGGCCTGTCGCGCATCCTTCTCTGAACGCCCGCTGTGCACCAAGAGCCGTCATTCAGTTCCAGCTATCTGACTGGTAATACAGGCTTCTCCTGCCGATGACTATGCTCGAGAAACTTTTCGCCGATCGCAATCCCTAAGCTGTAGTCGACCACCTGCGAAAGGTTCGCTAAATGTGCAAAGGAGCCTTTTTGATTCAATCGACAGAGTATGGCAATGCCTTGCTAGAATCGGTGACAGGTCACCGGTGTCGAGAGACCTCAAATCAGATGGGCGCGGCCTACTTTCCGGGGACTCCTGCCTCCACCCGTCATGCGCCCGGGAGCCGCCGCCTCTTCAGATGAGCGGTTCTGGGTGACCGAGCGCAAAGCCCTGCGCGTAATCCACACCAAGCTCTCGCAGCTTTCCGAGGATCGCCACATTTTCTACGCACTCGGCAATCGTCTGTTTTCCCATAACGTGTGCGATCTCATGGATGGCACCAACCATCGCGAGATCGATCGCGTTGTCCACAATGCCTTTTACAAACGCCCCATCGATCTTGAGGAAATGCACCGGCAGGTTTTTCAGGTAGGCGAACGATGACAAGCCGCTGCCGAAATCGTCTAGGGCAAACCGGCAGCCGCGTTCGTCCAGAGTCTTGATGAATCGACTGGCGTGGGCAAGGTTGGCAATCGCCGCGGTTTCCGTGACCTCAAAGCAGAGCTTCTCCGGTGGTACACTGGTCTCTTCCAGTCGCCGGATGACGAATCCCAAGAAGTCTTTGTCCGTGAACGAGTGACCGGAGAGGTTGATCGCGCACAGGAACAAGCGCTCCAGGATGTCGGGCTGGCGAGCCAGATACGTTAGCGCCGTGCTGACCACCCATCGATCGATCTTGGGAGCGAGATTGTGGCGTTCCGCAGCCGCCAAGAAGGTCTTAGGGTACACAACTTGACCTTCTTCGTCCTTGAGCCGGAGCAGCAGCTCGTAATGGTGCCGCGTCTTGTCATCGGGACCGCTGATCTGCACGATGGGCTGGAAATCCAGGCGAAAGCGGTTTTCTTCCAATGCGCGGGGAATGCGGGTCACCCACTGCATCTCACCGTGCCGCCGGGCCAGCTCCACATCCGCTTCATGGTAGACGTGAATGCGATTGCGGCCCGCATCCTTAGCGGCGTAACATGCGCTGTCCGCCGCGCGCAGCACGCCCGACATGCCCTCACTAGCCTCGGTGATAGGCACAAGGCCGATGCTGACCGCGATGCTGAAGCGTTTCTCCTCCCATAGAAACCGAAAGCCTTCGATCGCCTTGCGCAGCGCCTCGGCCACCCGGGTAGCCCGGTCCAAGGAGCAGCGCTCCATCAACACGCCGAACTCGTCGCCACCGAGGCGCGCGAGCGTATCGCGCTTGCGCACGTGCGCCTGCAGCACATCCCCCACCTGGCGTAGGAGCTCATCCCCTGCCACATGACCGCAGGTGTCATTGATGATCTTGAATTCGTCGAGGTCCAGGTAACACAGGGCATGCTCGCTCCGTTCGGCTCGGGCCGTGTCCAATACGCGTTGCATACGCTGCTCAAACTCCCGTCGGTTGACCAGGCCCGTCAAAGCGTCGTGGCTTGCCTGGTGAGCGATCTGACGTGCCAGGCGACGTCCCTCGGAGACATCTTGGAAAACGAGCACTACCCCGAGCACCCGACCGTCCGGACCCTGGATTAAGGAGGCCGAGTTGTGAATGGCGTGTGCCTTCCCGGTGCGGCTGATGAGGATGGCGTTCCGCTCCAGCCCGCTGGCGCCGCCCCCCTGTAGAATTCTCGCGGTGGGATTCGGCACGCGCTCGCCGCTCTCCTCATGGATGACATTAAGCACGTTATCGAGCGGCTGGCCACATGCTTCCTCCGCGCCCCAGCCGGTAAACACCTCGGCGACCGGATTGATGTACTCGACGATGCCGTCGGGGTCAATGGTGACCACGGCGTCACCGATGGAGTGCAGGGTGATCTGAACGCGCTCCTTTTCTTCCATCAAGGCCTGCTGCGCGTGCTTGCGTTCGCTGATGTTAATGACGTTTGTTCGCCACCCGTTGATACGGCGGTTTCTGTCCTCTATGTCGAGACTGTCTAGTTGTCCGAAGAAGTCGGTGCCGTCTGCGCGCACTAGTTTGAGCTCGCACGTGTGCCGCCCTTTCGTGGCGAGCATCCGCCTGACGTGCAGGAAGTACGTATTCTGGTACTCTGTCGCAACGATCCGTGAAAACGGCATTCGAAGCAACACGCTTCGCTCTAAGCCGAACATCGTTGCGGCGGTCAGGTTAGCCTCTCGAATGAGCCCGTTTTCGCCAATGGTGAGATAGCCGTTCGGCGCAAAATCGTACAGATCCACGTATCGGTCTCGCGCCGCCTCGAGCTCCTCCTGGGCCCGACGCAGTTCCTCATTTTGGATCTCCAGCTCGATCTGATGGACACGCAGCTCGTGGAGCAGGCGCTGAACGCCGCCGGCCGATAGTCTTTCGTCGTCGCCCGGGTGTGCTCGAAGTATCGCCTCTGCCCGCCTGCGCAGTGCATCGCCGTGTGTTTTCTCCTCCATGTGGCCCCCTCCCTAAGCGAGTATCACAGGTGGCCCAGCAACTTCCTCAAGCTTGTACCCGTGGGTCGGACTTGGTCTGGGCCGCACAGCTTGAAAATTTCCGCTGCGGCCTACGTAGCTTACACCCCTTAGCGGGTCCGTAGCGATGGATACTCGTAGGGATTGCTGCATTGCGGCGGAAAGCCGCCGCAGGCTGTTCTCATCTTTTGCTCCTCGCGCACGTGATTTAACGCTCAGAATCATTAGCGCTCTCACTCCATTGCAAAAAGAAAGCTGCTTCGGCTTTCATTCACTTTCATCCGTTCGGCAAACTCGTTTTCTTCTTTTCTTCCGCTCTTCTTCCGCCACGACCTGCTCCGCGCGCTTGCGCACCGTGATGTCGTAATTCACGCCGAGCATCCGGGCAGCCTGGTCAGTGGAGTCGCGAAACACCCGCCCACTGCCTGTCAGCCAGCGCACTTCACCGTCGGGGCGCACGATGCGAAACTCGTGCGTGAACTCTTCGCCCTGCTCAACAGCGCGCGCGAGCAAAGCGCGCAACTCGGGCAAGTCCTCCGGATGCACACGCGCGAAGAAAGTCTCGGTGTCGACGTCGCCAGCCCCGACCGGCAGTCCCAGCAGTTCGTACTCGCGGGGATTCCACACCAAACGGTTGGCGCGCACGTCCCACTCCCATATCCCCATCTGTGCCCCGTCTAGCGCCAGCGACAATCGTCGTTCGCTCTTCTGCAGCGCCTCCTTGGCCCGTCTATGCTCGGTGATATCGCGCTCTGTGGTCGCAATCATAGCCGGCTCACCTTCCTCGCCCGCCAGGGTCGTGCCCGTCAGCCATACGTCTAGTCGCCTCCCATCCTTCGTGATTCGTTGGGTTTCAAATGATTCCACGGCCTCGCTCGTTGCCAAAGCTTTGACGAATGACAATGCCTCCTGCCGCTTGTCTTCCGGCACGGTATCTTGGATGTGCATTGCGAGAGCTTCGGTCTCAGTCCAGCCGTACATGCGTTCTGCACCGCGGTTCCAAGCGAGGATTCTGCCCTCGGAATCCTGTACCGTGATCGCATCATTCGAGTCGCGTACCACGGTTGCGAGTCGCTCTAGGAATTGCATTCGCTTCTGCTCGGTGAGATCGACGAAGGTCATCACTATGCCATCAACGGCGTTTTCGACGGTACGATAGGGCACCACGCGCATGAGATACCATCGCCCGTCCTTGCCCCGCACTTCCTTAGTGGTGAGCACTAGCGTGTCGAGCACTTTTCTTGCGTGGTGAACTAAGTCTTCCTCCAGATTGGAGACGATGTGCCCGAGTGGCCGGCCTAGGTCTGTTGGGATCAAGTTGATGACTTCGGTGATTGTCGGCGTAAAACGTCGAATGCGAAAGTCGAGATCCAAGAAAAGGATGCCGACGTCGGTGCTGGCCAGTAAATTAGCCAGGTCATTGTTGGATTTCGCTAAATCCTCTAGCTTCACTTCGTGTTCGGAGTTTACGGTGACTAATTCCTCGTTGACTGATTGCAGTTCCTCTTTGGAGGTTTCCATCTCCTCATTGGTGCTCTGTAGCTCCTCGTTGGAAGATTGCAGCTCTTCGTTGGTTGACTTCAGCTCCTCGTTCGATGTCTCCAATTCTTCAATGGTGGTTTGAAGGTATTCCTTGGTGGACCTCAGTTCACGCTCTAACTCCTCAGCGCGCTGGGTGTTTTCTTGGTCCGGTTCGCGAGGTCGTGCTGGCGCCGGAGCCGCCTCCTCGAAGGCGACCAGCACCGCATCCGATAGCCCACTTTCTTTAGGAACGGGCGTGACGGTCAGGTTAATGGTCTGGTCATGGTCATTGGTCTTTACCCGTATGCCTTCGTAGCGAATGGCCTTCTTTTGCGCGGCGGCCTTGCGAATCGCGGTGGTCAAGTCAATCCCCAGACCCTCACGCGCCATTCGCACGATGTTCAAGTTGGCTTCACCCTCGGCGAGCTCCAGGTATTTTCCAGTCTGACCGTGGACATAGAGGATTGCGCCGTTGTTGTCGATGAGCACGGCGGCAGGCGCGTAGCGCTCGAGCAGCTGCCGCTCCGAGACCTCGCGAAAACTTGGCGGCTTGCGTGTCTCGGCCGCGACACCCGCGCCTAGACCCGTAACTCCATGCCGTAGGGGGAGGATGGGGAGGTCCAGATCGGTTTTCCGGGACAAAGCCTCCTCCTTGCGCTGAAAGAGCTTCCATTTCCTGTCAATCACGCCGAAGAGGTCAGTCAACTCGCCGATGGTCTCCGAACTGCCGAGAAACAGGTACCCGTCGGGCATCAAGGCGTAGTGAAACAGGGGAAAGACCTTCTTCTGGAGATCCACGCCCATGTAGATCAAAAGGTTGCGGCAACTGATTAGGTCGAGCTTGGAGAAAGGCGGGTCCTTAATGATGTTTTGTTCGGCAAAGATCAGCATCTCGCGGAGGGTCTTGTTGACCTGGTAGGCGCCGTCCTTCTTGGCAAAGAAGCGCCGCAGGCGTTCCGGGGAGACATCGGCCGCGATGCTGCTCGGGTATTCGCCCCCTCGGGCTACTTCGATCGCGGTACTGTCGATGTCCGTGGCGAAGATCTGGGCTTTGACATCTTGCTTCAAAAGCTCCACTTGCTCCCGAATCAGAATGGCGATGGAATAGGCCTCCTCGCCCGTGGCGCACCCGGGTACCCAGACCCGTATGGGCTCCATGGACCTGCTCTTGAACAGCGCGGGAATGACCTTCTCTTTGAGGGCAGTGAAAGCGTCCGGGTCGCGGAAGAAGTTGGAGACCCCAATCAGGAGTTCCTTGAACAGCGTCTGGACTTCCGCGGGATTCTCTTGAAGATACCGGACATAATCGGCCAAACGCTCGAGTTGGTAAAGCATCATGCGCCGTTCGATTCGCCGGAGGATGGTGGTCGGCTTGTAGCCAGAGAAATCGTGCCCGGTCTGGGTGCGCAGCTGTATAAATACCTTTAATAGCTCGCTCTTGCTCTCGGGTTTAGCGAGGGGGGGGCTCTGGATACCCCGCCCAAAGGCATGTCGCACGTAGGCAATGAGCTGTTTCGCCATCTCATTCGGGGGCAACACAACGTCCACTAGACCGGTGGCGATGGCTCTCCTCGGCATACCGTCGTATTTCGCTGTCTCGGGATCCTGGACCATGACCATCCCACCCTCTTCCTTCACCGCTTTGAGTCCCAGCGTGCCGTCGCTGCCAGTACCGGAGAGCACGATGCCGATCGCCCGCTCGTGCTGGTCGTGGGCCAAAGAGCGGAATAAGAAATCAATCGGCAGCCGAAGCCCCCGCCGGGCCGTTGGGTGCGTGAGATGGAGGCTTGCGTGCATCATGCCCATGTCTTTATCGGGGGGGATAATGTAGACACAGTTCGGCTGGACCTTCACGCCGTCCTCCACCTCAAAGACCTCCATGCGCGTTTGACGCTGGACGAGATCGGCGAGGATGCTCTTGTGGGTGGGATCGAGGTGTTGGACGACGACGAAAGCCATGCCAGGTGTCGCGGGCAGGTGGGTGAAGAACTGTTCCAGCGCATCCAATCCGCCAGCGGAAGCGCCGATGCCCACGATGGGGAAATGGATGCCGGCATCGGACATCCCCTTAGGCTCCTTTGGCCCAGCGGCCTCAAGGCTTTCGGAAGTGGAGTTATTTGTGGACGGCTCCGGGGCCTTCGTGTGGCTTTTCTCGGCCGCTGGCGGTCGATGCTGTTCTTTCTCGACCATTGATCATGCTCCTCTGATCATGCTCCTCAAGGCGA
This sequence comes from Gammaproteobacteria bacterium, assembly GCA_049282355.1. Lineage (GTDB taxonomy): Bacteria > Pseudomonadota > Gammaproteobacteria > HK1 > HK1 > JAGTVB01. Next base: position 8,749 of record JBAPTW010000447.1, read on the forward strand.
CAGATGGAGGCCTTTGCGGCTTCCTAACGAACCCTTCTCGGCCCGTCCGGACGGGTCCTCATCACGACGCGACTAGGCGGTGCTCGGGTCGGCTCTTGATGGAAATCTCTAGGTGCGTGCCGACGGTAAGCGATCGACAACCTAACTTACGCCAGTCCTGGCGTCTAGTGCCGAGAAAATGCTGAGAGAGGCTCTTGCCGACTGCCGCTGCAAGCGAAGCTCACGATCTCTCGGCGCGATAGATACCAGGGCCAAATGGAAGCCAGTTTGGCATGCCAAGAAAGAATCGCGTCCGGGCCAGAGACCGCCTCTTAATCTGAGGCGGGGAGATTTCGTCGAACGTCGGCTCTCAGTATCAACCTGCCGTTCGCCGGCATTGGGCGAATGACTCTTCCTGGCCGAGAGCTGTAGCTCCTCAGCTGGAATGGAACGGCAGCTTCAGCTGATAAGCTGACCTTTGCGGACCACGCCGCGACAGACCGCAATGGGTCGATACTGTTAAAAAACTCGATACTGTGGCAGAGATTGCAGGCCCACCGAGGCGAAATGGTGTGGCGTTGCTTCATTTTGGGTCCGCCACTCGGTATCGAGGGCGGATTTTCCGGTTAATTCAGCGGGTTTCGCCTCATGCGGGCGCACCTATCCTGTGATCGGGCAGCGCTTGCGCCGAGAGTTCGGCCAGCCGTCGCAGGTTCTGGACGGTGGCCGCCAGCACGAATTCGTCGTTGGCCCCTGTGAGCCCACGAAGGCGCAGCCGGTCGAGCCTGAGCATGCGCTTGAGGTGGGCGAAGAGCATCTCGACCTTTTTGCGATGACAACATGACTGGCGGTAGTGCGGCGTTTTAGCAATGCGCCGAGCCACCTCGCGCGCGGCCTCGTGGACGCTTCGCGCGATCTTGCGATGGGGGCTGTTCGGGCAGCAACGTGGCTTCAACTCACAGGCATTGCAATCGAGCTGACTGGCGCGATAAATAAGGGTGTTGGCTTTCGTAATGCCTGAGCGCTGTTTTTTGAAGGGACGCCGATGGTGCCGAAGCGCTTTGCCTTTGCCGGCGGGGCAGCGGTATTCGTCCGAGTCCTCATTCCAGAGGAAGTCGCTCACAGAAAACGTCCCGTCTTTGCACTCAGTTTTGTCCCAGACCGGCACGTGCGGTTCAATCGCCTTCTCATCGACGAGCCAGGCGAGCATCGGTGCGCTGCCGTAGCAGCGACATCGAGAATCAAACCCCACTGCGTATCGACCGCGTAGTTGGTCGAGTCGGCAAAGAAGGCCGGGCCACCGGGTGCCGCGGTCCACTGTGCCAGCGGGTCGGTCAGTGAAACCGCTTTGGGTGTGGCTTCAGCCAACGCGTCGGCATCCAATGCCTGCAGGTATTCGCGTACGGCACGGGTGCTGCGCTTCGGGTCCGTCCAGTCCACTTCCGCGGTTCCCGGCACACGTCGTTGCCGATGGGCATCGGCTTTCACCACACTGGCATCCTCGGCGAAACCTTCGCCCTTAACCAAGCCCTCGGCCATGCAACGGTGCATCACCTGTTCAAACACGAAGCGAAAGGCCTCGCTCGTCGCGAAATCGCCCGTGCCGGTTCTTGGAAAACGTCGAATGATCGGGCGCTGACCCCGCAAGCCCCAACCGGCAGAACCAGCGATAGGCCAGATTCAGGTGCACCTCTTCACACAGGCGCCGCTCCGAGCGAATGCCGAAGCAATAGCGCACCATCAGCTCGGGGTCCACCGAGGGTCGCCCGATGGTACTGTAGAATGGTTCTAGGTGTGCGGACCGGTTGCTCAGATCAAGCACCCCGTCAATGCGACGCAACGAGTGCTCCGGGGGCACATGGTTCTCAAGACAGAAGTCGTAAAAGAGCTGATCCTGACCCGTGAGCAGCTGTCCCATCATCGGCGTGATACCCCCCCCAAATCGACTACCCGATCAGATCGGTGGGACCGACGAGAGTCGCAGCATGAGCACCGAGTTTTTCAACACTATCGGTCGAAAGCGATCCTTCACCCCTGTACTGGCAGGCGGCTGCTCTAGCTGGACAGCAAACATTTGCGGGCGCCTGCGCGCCGTTTCACATCCCGGCCACGGCAACGCTTCGCATCGTGGTTACTCGCCGCGCCCACAACGCGTCGACTCTAGCCGAAACGCCTTTTTTGTAACGAGTTGATAGGTTGCTGGACCGCCAGCGGCAATCGCTTTTTCGTATCGAGATCGAAGATACAGTTGGAATTATTGAAGGCATGACGAATGGCCTGGTTCAGATCAACCTTTCTTCCGTCAGGGACGGTTCGATCACCTCTCCCGTGCCGATCTTGCTACTCCTAGCCCGATCTTAATTCGCGGGCGCGGTTGTCGTTATCGCGGGAGGAGTCGTATCCTTCTTAATTTATAGAAACTTTTTTTGGCGCATGATCATGAAAGCCGACCTTGAGCGGATGAACGTGACATATGAGCTTGAATTTGCTACTCCCTCATTCGATCTGCCAGCTAGCAGCGTCACGGTGCTTCGTGCACTGTATGAGAAAGTTCATCCTCGGTACCCGATGAGAACGCAGCAGATGCAGGTACTCGGAGGCAGCCTGCTATCGGATGTGCACGTTCGCGCCACCCTGTTCAGCGGAAATGCCGTCATTGACGTATCCGTGGATGCAATGTCCCTCGTTTTCAATAACTTGACGACCAAAGATGATTTGGAGGTGTGTCAGGATTGCATTTTACTGAGCGAGGAGGCGCTTCAGAGCTCGCTACCAAATGTTTCTGTCCGTGCAGTAGCCATAAAGCCGACCTTGTTCCTGAAGCTAGGCGACGGCCACGAGAATGCCAGTGATCATCTAGTGCGGGTGATGGGTTCAACCATGAAGCTTGACCAAGCTGAATTCGGTAATGCTATTACGCACCCTGGAGTGAATCTCGAAGTTGAGAACTCCGAGGAAGGTTGGAGCGTCATCTTTCACGCATTCCGCAATCGTACGAGGACATCGTCCCTGATACTTTCATGTCAGGCAAGCTATGGCGCGGAAGGGAAGGTTCGTGGGCTTGAAAACCGTGTAGCCCACCTAGAACAACTGTTGACGGTATTCCTCGAATACATCGGACTCGAAACGCCAGTTTCGATTGACTGATTTTAAGAGGAGTTTGATTGTGCCACGCGCTAATGGACAGGGCAAGCTTACGGCCGGCGCGCTAGATTCTCCCTTTTGTGCGTCTTTGTCTTTGCCTCTGGGCGCAAGCAAAGGGCCGCCAGCTGTGGACCCATCAGCACTGCCGTCTGAAGACGAAAGGCTCGAGGGTATTTTTGCAGTGCTGGACTCACGCTCCGAGGAAGGCCAATTCCGCGGCTCAGTGTTTAGTCAACTTACTACTGTCAGAGTAACGTCGGCAAAGAGTTCGCCGTACAGAGGTAGGATTACTGGTCCGGTTAGATTCATCAATCAACTTCTCGATACGTGGCATTTAAATACCGACGCAGCCTGCACGTTGCTTGGATTTGAGCCTTCTGATTCTGCTTACATCAATAACATACTTCGAGGTTACGCTACCCTCCGCGGGCGAGATGCAAAGGATCGAACTGCGTATCTCTTTCAGATCCGAAAGTCACTGGCAGCGCTCTTCCGAGACCAGTCTGTCGAAAATGACTGGCTTAGAGAACCCCAAGATATTTTGAATGGTGAGACGCCTATGAATTTGATGCTGGAAGGTTCAATGGAGAATCTGCTCTTGGTGAAGGAGTATGTTGAGCTGGTAGCAGGGCGGTAACTTTGCTCGAACCGATTTCTACGGAAGTGCTGCAGTCGGAGGTGTTTCGGTTGGCAAGTCAGCAACGAAACGTTGACTTTCTCCGGGAGCAAGGATTCGATGACGAGAGCGTTAATGAGATGCTCGACTTGTTGAAAGCACGCGGTATTTCTGACAAGGCTGAAGACTTGTGTGATGGACCCTTCCGATCCAAGCCGAGACTTCAGAAAGCTGGCTATCTCACTCGGTTTTCGGACGGCACCTTCCCAGTCTTCTACAGTGCCCTAGAGCCCGAGACGGCTGAGGCGGAGATTCGATACTGGTTCCTTAAGATCGCAGGAAAACCTACTAGACCTCGAGCTGCTTACTACTCACGTTTCTCGTGCACCTTCGATGGGTCGATAAAGGATCTGAGGCCCATGCATGCAGAATGGCCTAACCTCACTCATGACAGTGACTATCGTTTCTGCAACAGTCTGGGGACCGAAGCCGTGACCTCTCGTCTTGATGGTCTAGTGACACCCTCCGCGCGAAACTCTAATGGAACAAACATTCCAGTGTTTCAGCGACGTGCCATTAGCAGTCCTGTGATTCACGCCCTTGTGGTGGTAACGCTAGATCCTTCGACCGGAGAGGCTGAGATTACTGAACTTTAGGGGGAGTGTTTTAGAGTTGGGTTCTATTGTCGGAGAATGGTGGTCTATCCGTCTTTTAGTACGCCGCGTATAGCCGAAATAGCCGCTCACATAGTGGTCCATGTCTTTCCGAGGCTGTCGTGCGCCCGTCGGTGTTATCGGTTCCGAGGCGCCTTTGTAAGCTACTGAAGCGCGTAACGGTTCGATGCTCCGTTATCACTGAACACATTCGCTGAATCGTTGCGACATGGTTCTCAAGACAGAAGTCGTAAAAAAGCTGATCCTGACCCGTGAGCAGCTGTCCCATCATCGGCGTGATACCCCACAAATCGACTACCCGATCAGATCGGTGGGACCGACGAGAGTTGCAGCATGAGCACCGAGTTTTTCAACACTATCGGTCGAAAGCGATCCTTCACCCCTGTACTGGCAGGCGGCTGCTCTAGCTGAACAGCAAACATTTGCGGCCGCCTGCGCGCCGTTTCACATCCCGGCCACGGCAACGCTTCGCATCGTGGTTACTCGCCGCGCCCGCAATATCCCGGTGACGATACGCTGCGCTTTGTCCCAGCCCAGCCGTATCGTGAGGTCTCGACACAGATGACGAAGGGCTACAACATCAGAGTGGCGGGACCCAGTGATGCGGTGGCAGTCACCGCATTGCTCGAAGCATCGTATCCGGTCCTGATGAGCCAGGCCTACGATGAAGCGATTCTCACCCCAGCGCTGGAACTGATGGCGACTGCAAATCCCAGTCTCCTTGCATCGGGTACCTATTACCTAGCCGAATCCCGAATCGAGAACCTGGTCGGTTGCGGCGGCTGGGCGCGCGAAACACCTGGCAGCAGTACAGTGCAAAGCGATGTAGCGCATCTTCGACACTTCGCCACGCATCCAGCCTGGACAGGGCGCGGTATCGGTCGCTCCATTTACGCTGTCTGTAAGAGAGAAGCCCACTTCGCTGGCATAAAGCAGTTTGAGTGCTATTCGAGCCTTAATGCGGCGGGGTTCTACACGGCGCTTGGCTTTGACAACGTCGGTCAGATCGAAGTCCGAATAGGAGCATTTCTGAAACTGCCCGGCGTGCTGATGCGCCGCACCATCTGATCAGGCACCAGCGTGCGCCCCATCGCCTGACGCTACCCGACGCAAAGGCACACAGGCCTGAGTAGCTATTTTGAAATTAACTTCTGGATTTCTGTAAGAAACTGTTTTAAAAAAGCTTTTAAAGCGGATATCGCACCGCGCTAGAACATCCACCGATCGCGCTGTCCTCTTCGGTCGAGGCGCTGCAAGCCGAGATCAGCTGCCAATTTGCGCGCCCGCTGGTATTCCTCTCGGGACAAGGAGCGATCCAGTGGCGGGTTGGAATCGGCGTCATAGCAGGGGTGATACTGATCCATGAGATTGAGGTGGGTATCGCTGGAGAGCTGGTGAGCAATGAACCTAAGCACATCATGCGTCCCGGCGATGTCTTCGGGCAGCACGAGGTGCCTGACAAGCAGTCCGCGGCGAGCGATACTCCGGTTATCCAGAATTAAATCGCCTACCTGTCGATGCATCTCCAGGACGGCCGCCTGATTGACTTCGACATAGTTAGGACTTACGCATTGACAACGGGTTGAAATTGTGAGTTAAGGCTTTCCATGTGAGGGATAATGGCTCGGATAAACGACGCCACCACACCGTTAAACAAGTCCCGCTGCAGGCGATAGCAGCTGCGG
>JBAPTW010000448.1:0-3329 GCA_049282355.1 Gammaproteobacteria bacterium
AAGCAACATTGTGAGTTTGTGATGGATTATGCGTTTCGAGGAACGCGGCACCATCCTTGGGTGTACCCCGTAGATGGCGTGTTCCCTGTTGCAACTGCTGAGTAGCCGTTTTGGGCGACGCACCCTGTGGAAGCCGTAGAGAGCTTCCTAGGGAGCCTCAATTCAAGAATGGCAGGCGGTTCTTAATCTTTAAATGCTTAAGCGAACTATGTTGTCATTGCGTGAATATGGCACAGAAGGTGAGAAAACAAGGTGTGCCGGAAAATGTGCGGTCGTGGCATACTACTAACGCTCACTGACGCTTTCTGAGACTCATTACGGCACAGGGCAGGTGTCGCAGGTTATTGATTTATATACATTCCATTCCGTCCTTACGGAATGGGGTTCAGGTGGTCGGAGGTTCAAATCCTCTCGCCCCGACCAAATGAATTAGGCAGTTACAACTATTCAGAAAGCGACTGCGACAGGAATGGGTAAACTTGGGGGTAAACTTTTTCAGTTCGGATGGATGACTGCTCCGATGGAGCGGTTGCGGTAGGGGGGCAAATGGCGTACCGGGCGGGATAACGGACACAATAAGACGCCTTCAAAGGAGATACGACGACAAAACTAAAGACGGACTGTACCCAACAAGCTCCGATAACCCTCCGGGACGCTGGTTTCGGCTGACCGTGCTGTTGTTTCTAACCAACGTCTGGCACGAACTTCACCAAATATCCTACTACACTTCACTATCAGCCGGTGGCGTAAACGGGGAGGGTACACTGGACCCCAGTCACGCGTTGGTCCACGCTGGAAAGACTTCATTCTCAGTACAATCTCGTTCTCTGCCGAAGAGGAACCTCTCGGCGCAGGCCCGAACAAAACGGTCCATTGTGGCCACGTGTGGGACGGTCCTCCAATGTCCTTCGTCAGCTGAAGCGGTCATTCACGAATGCCGCTGTTGAGGGTCCGTGTTCATGCGCTGGTTAGCACGGTGATTCGTTAACTACCGTCGCATGCTTGAGCGTAACCTCTAAGTGAAATGTCGTTCGCTGGTTGTAAAAGACAACCTCAACGCCTGGGGCTGGATCGCTAGCAAGGAAATCGTCAATCTGCTTGAAGTACGATGCTTTGTACTCAGCGAAAAAATCATCGAAATAAAGCAACGCAATGCGTCGCGTGCTAGGGTTGGGATCGAACGAGATCATTTGGCGGTTAGCTTTCAGAAGGACCGAAGTCAGCTTGTTAAAGAAGCCAGCTTCCAGCCGCGGCATGATCGACCCTACGCCTCCAGTCGAACGACGGGAGGCTTCGACCTCTGAGATATCAAGGGTCTTGACCTCGCAGAAAACTCTAGTCTGCTCAATCGTTGCCTCAATATCAGGTGTCTCTACTCGCTGCGGCGGGGCCTGCAGCAAGTGCTCCCGCCCCAGGGGATCGATCAAGCGTTTCGGAAAACCCTCACCGACGATTCGTGTGCCGTCGAGTGCGCCGCCGGCCACGAAGGCGGCGCTCGGTGGATTGAGCAGAAGGTAGAAAAAGCTCAGGGCAGCGCCGAGCGCGAGCAGTAGCGAGGGGGCACCGGTGACCATTCTCTACCCCTCCAACCGAAAGGTCACAGGGACCGTAAACGTTGCCGGCACGGGTTTTCCGGCGCGCAGCGCCGGCTCGAAGCGCCAGCGCTTGACCGCCTTCAAAGCGGCACGATCAAGCGAGCCGTACCCGCTGCTCTTGGCTACCCTGGCGCTGCCGACACGACCATTACCGAGCACTGAAACGCGGATCAGCACGCGGCCCTCCTGGCCGCGGCGGCGCGCCATCTGCGGGTAACTCGGGCGCGGGTTACCGAGCACGGGCGCTGCGGCGTGGTGGGAGCCCGCGGTACCATCCTTGCTGACGCTTCCCGCATTTGCGCGCTCCCCTTTGGGGCTCCTCTTGCCGGTGTCATCCGCAACGGGTTTTCGGAACGGATGCGACCTCTCGGCCTGCGGGGCTCGCTGTTGCTTCGGCTTGGACTTCGGCATTGGCTTCTCGACCGGCGGACGCTTGGGCTTGATAGGCAGGGCCTCGGTCATCGGCCGGGCCTCGGGTGGCGCGACGGGGCGCGAGATCGCGTCGATGGGCGTCGCCGGGGTGACCATCACCAACGCCGCATCAGCGGCTGCGTCCTGAAGCAGCGGGAGGTCGGCACCGCTCAGCGCAAGCCCCTCCACCACCAAACCTCCGTCTTGTCCGGCGGGCGCATTCAGTTGCACGGGAACGCTCGACAACAGCGACCAAGCCAACAGCGCGTGCAGTGCCAGGGCGACCCCGGAGGCCGCTGCCCATTGGCCGTCGGTGAAGATGCGTCGGCTAGCCATCGCTTCCGGTGGTGACTCGCCGCGGGCGGGTCACAAGCTGAAACTCCTCCAGGCCGAGCGCCCGGAGCTGCTTGAGCAGCGTCAAGACCGAGCCCGCCGTGGCCTTCGAATCGGCTTCCACCTGAGCGGCCCGCGGCATATCCGGTTCCGTGCGCGCGCCGATTGCCCCGGCCAGGGCCTCGGCGTCGAGTACCCTGCCGTCGAAGCCGATCCGGCCCTCGGCATCGAGCAGTATCCGCAACGGGCCGCGATCTTCCGAATCGGCGTGCTCGGACTCGGGCGGCTTCACTTCGATTGGCGGCGACGGCTCCAGCGTTCCCGTCAGCAGAAAGAACACCAGGAGCAGAAAGACGACGTCGACCAAGGGACCGATCGGCTCGCGCTGGCGCCTTGGCCTGGGCGCAGGCAGTCTCATCGGGGCTCGAGCAACGTCAGGTCATCGGCGCCGGCCGTGCGCAGGCTGTCGAGCACCTGAACAAGACCCTGCAGCGGCGTTTCGTACGCCGATTGCACCAGAATCCGGGTCTCGGGATCCCGGTCCAGGAAGGGCGCGATCTCGCTTGGCAGGTCGGAGATGTCGATCGCCCGTCCGTTCAAGTCAAGGCCGCGGTCCGGGCCGAGACGAATCAGGACGGAGCCCCGGGGTGCGCCGAATCCACCCTCGGACGGGGGCTCGACGGCGATGGATTGTGGCATGTTCAGGCGCGCCACCAGCATGAAGAAGACCAGCAGCAGGAATACCACGTCGACCAGCGGCGTCAGCCGCAGGCCACGGTGCGTGCGTTCGATTGGCTCAATACGCATCGACAGGCTCTTGAGTAGGGCTCGGGGCCGTGTGATTGGGTGGTGTCGCGCCGGTGAAGAGCCGTGTGGCGGCATCCTCGGTGTCGTGGCGCAACTGTTCGACGACACCCTCGATCCAGTGAACGGCGGCGGCGGCCGGAATCGCGATGGCAAGCCCGGCCGCGGTGGTCAGCAGGGCCTCCC
>JBAPTW010000449.1:0-1951 GCA_049282355.1 Gammaproteobacteria bacterium
AGCTTGTGTATGCACAATATCCATCACCGAGCGCTCGTTGCTCGCCTTGCCCGGCGGGCTCCGGTGGAGTGAGTGCGCACCCGCGTTCCCGTACTGGCAACGGGCCTGACGTGTCAGACACGGTTGACAATACGCAGGGAACGGACGAGGATATGGAACAGTGGAGGAATTGTGGAGGATTCCCATGGCGACACTTAATATCAAAAACTTCCCGGACGGACTCTATGAGTCGCTCCGTGAACGGGCCAAGCGCGAGCATCGTTCGGTGGCGCAAGAGGTGATCCATCTCCTCGAGCGGGCAACGGCGGCGACCGAGGCGCACTCTATCCGTGAGCTGCGCGGACTCGGTAAGGAACTCTGGGGGGATATCGACCCGGCGGCCCACGTCGAGGCCGAACGTCGCGGGTGGGATCCCTAGCCCGTGGCAGACTTGGTCGAGGCGCTAAGGCCCGGACCTGTGGCGCTCGATACGGCGATCTTTATCTATTTTATCGAAGAGCACCCACGTTTCATGCCGCTGCTCGAGCCGCTTTTTGAAGCCATCGAAGCCGCTCATGTGCTTGCCGTGACCTCTGCATTAAGTCTACTTGAAACTCTGGTCGTGCCTTTCCGGGCTGGGGATCGGGCGCTAACGCTTCGTTACGAGAGCATTCTCACCCAAAGCCAGGGCCTTACGCTCGTCGAGCTGACTGTCCCGGTTCTCAAGCGTGCCGCCGAGTTGCGCGCAAGCGCGGGACTGAAGACACCTGACGCCATTCAGCTGGCCGCCGCCTTAAGCGCCGGATGCACCGCCTTTCTCAGCAATGACCGTCGAATCTCCAGCGCCCAGCGACTTCGGGTTTTTCAGCTCGATGACTTCGTCTCGAAGAGGATCAAAGATCAATGAGGAATGATCAATGACCAAAGAATCTCGGGTCAATGGTTGGTTTCTGTAAGCATTAAATGAGCTCGTGCCTCTGACGACGGCGCATCGCGTTGACCCGCCCCACGAAGCATTCCATCATCTTCTGGGGATTCAACGCGCTGTTCACCCGCGCGATGGTGTCATCGACCGGGATACCCTTTGCAAAGGCCCGATGGTGTTGCAGCTAATCCAGCTGGGTGTCCCCAAATTCCTTTATCTCTTTCCAGCCCTCGGCGCCGGATAAAATGGCACTCAAGCTTAAAAACACCGTGTCGAGCAAGTCGTGTCGGCGGTTAGTGTGCGAACGGGGATCTTTCAAATCCTGAAAGTGCTCGATGAAGATCATGCCCGTCGTCTCCTCCTATCTTGGATGCGACTGCATCGCCGATCATTCCGCCTGCCTATGCGCTACTCGAAATCTTAGATCACCCCATAAGAAAGTATGATCTTGCCCTGATGGAACCGCCTAATGACCATAGCCTTAGATTATAGTACGATAAGAGCAGTCCCAACAACATGTGCGGAGCGAATCAATGGAAGAGGTGAACATATCAACATTCAAGGCGACCTGCCTTGCGCTACTGGACAAAGTCAAACGAACCGGTCAACCGATCCTGGTGACACGCCGCGGCGAACCCATCGCTGAGGTGGTACCACCCCCGCCCCTGGAAAAGCCTCCCTCCTGGTTAGGCTCTTTTCAGTCCACCGGCAGGATCGTCGGCGATATCGTCTCGCCCGCCTTGGATGAGGAAGACTGGGAAGCACTCGATTCGTGAAGCTACTCCTGGATACCCACATTCTTCTTTGGAGCCTGCTCGAACCTTCCCGTCTCGTCAAAGCGGCCGTTTCCGAGTTGGAGAATCCCGCCAACGAACTCTGAATCTCCCCACTCACGACCTGGGAGATCCTCATTCTTGGCGCCAAGGGCCGGGTTCTTCTAGAACCGGACCCCGTGACCTGGATTCGCAACGTTTACAGGACCATCCCTTTTCAGCAAGCGCCCCTCACCCATGAGGTCGCGATCGAGAGCGAGGGACTGGATTTTGC
>JBAPTW010000450.1:0-2655 GCA_049282355.1 Gammaproteobacteria bacterium
GTCGCGCCTGCAGCCCCTTGCGGGCCATCCCGACCAAATCGGTGGACGGCTCCCCCGTCGGCTGCTGCAGATAGCCCCCCGTCGCGCCGTGGAAGTACAGAATGTGACCCTTTCGGTCGATCAGCACCGCAGCCGGGGCAAACCGCTCCAGCAGCGCGCGCTGCGCCAAGTCGGCAGGCCGAGTAAACAGTGCCCGATTCAACCGTGCGAGCACGTTCCCGCCTTGCCTTGCCTCTGGGTCAAGCCCTGGGAAGTTCAAGATGTCATACCGGGTCGGGCCGAGCCGGCGGTATATCCGCCATTTCTTCGAGACTTGTTCGAACAGCCCGTCGCCGTTGTCTATCGTCTCAGCGTTGCCGAGAAACAGAGCGCCGCCTTCCCGTAGGGCGAAATGGAATCGCGCGATAATCTTCCGCTGGGCCTGCTTGTCAAGATATATCAATATGTTGCGGCAAGAGATCAAATCAAGGTGCGAAAACGGCGGATCCCGAAGCAGGTCATGCGGGGCGAACACGATCCGTTCGCGCAGGTCCTTTTTGACTTGGTAAGCGTCGCCAATCGGGTCGAAGAACCGGTTAAGGCGCTCCGGTGAAATCGCTTCCACGGCGGCAGCGTGATATATGCCTTCGCGGGCCGCCGCCAGATTGCCTTTCTGGGGGTCCGAGGCGAAGATCTTCACGTCGAATTGCTTGCCTGTCGCCTCGGCCCGTTCGAATGCCAGCATCGCTAGCGAATAGGCTTCCTCGCCCGAGGCACAAGCCGGCACCCATAAGCGCACCGGCGCACCTGTCTGCCGCTCGGTGACTAGCGGCGCCAGCACTGCCGTATCCAACGCCTGCCACGCTTCGGGGTCGCGAAAATAGCCGGTGACGCTGATCATCAGGTCCGTGGAAAGGGCCTTGATTTCGCCCGGGTTCGCGCTCAGCACATCCGCATAGTCGGCGAGCGTTTGCACATCGTTGAGGCCCATGCGTCGATGAATGCGGCGCAGCAGCGTATTCTCCTTGTAACCGCCGAACGCGTGACCGGACCAATCCCGCACGATCGTCAGAATCGTATCCAGCACGGAAGATTCATCAGCCATCGTGGTCTGGATACCATCCCGGGTTGAGACGTAGCTGTGTCGGACGTAATGCAGAAGCACCTCCGGCATTTTCTCGGGCGCGAGAACTTGATCGGCGACCCCCGCCGAGATCGCGCTGCGCGGCATGCCGTCGAATTGTGCACTTTCCGGATCCTGGACAAGCGTCATGCCGCCTCGCGCCCTGATCTCCCTGAGGCCGTGGCTTCCGTTGCTCCCGGTGCCCGAGAGGACGATGCCGATCGCCCGTTCCTGACAGTCCTCCGCCAGGGATTCGAAGAAGGCATCGATCGGGTGGCGCTGACCACGCGGCACGGCGGGATCGGAAAGACGCAGCGCGCCGTCGAGGATCGTCAACGTCCGGTCGGGCACGATCACATGAACGCGGTTGGGCTCGGCAGCCATCTGGTCGCGGATATCCGCCACTGGCATCGTGGTGTGATTTGCGAGCAAAGACGCGAACGCGCTCTCGTGGGTCGGATCCAGGTGGACAACGACGACGAAAGCGCACCCGCTATCGCCCGGCATTGCATCAAGGAAATGACTGATCGCCCTTAATCCACCCGCCGACGCGCCGATGCCGACTATCGGAAACATGGCTTCACCCCCCTCGCGGAAATATTTAACTCGCGCCCTGCGCATCCCTCATTCGACGCACTCGCCGGTGCGGAGGTGTTCGAAAATCACGCAGTTTCTATCCTACTCCACAAGACCTACATCCAATACGATATAATCCAAATAGGAGTACGCTGTTAACTCAATCATAGTATTATACCGCGTTCCGAGGTAATCGCTCCCGTGCCCCCGCCGATTGCCAACTCCTTATGCCAACCGTCCTTGATAATGTCTTCTTCTGGCGATCCGCGTTAGACGTCAGATGCCGGCTTATGGCTAGCCTTGTCCATGCGAAGGAAGGGTGGAGCTGTTCGGCTCCACCCCCACGATCAGACCTCCGTTTGCTCAGCGATCGCGAGCGCGTCGTCCACCTCGATGCCAAGATATCGGACCGTGCTCTCGACCTTCGTGTGTCCGAGGAGGAGCTGAACCGCTCGCAGATTGCCGGTGCGCCGGTAGATCAACGTCGCCTTCGTTCGCCTGAGCGAGTGGGTGCCAAAGCGCGATGGGTCGAGGCCAATGCTTGCAACCCAGCGCGATACGAGGCGGGCATATTGCCGGGTAGTGAGGCCGGATTCGATGCCCCGACGACCATTGAACAGGAAGTACCCGGGGAGCTTGTTCCGGCCCTCAAGATATTCGTCGATCGCCTGGCGGCTCGGTGATCTCGAACCTCACCGGCCGACCCGTCTTGCTCTGACGAACGCTTGCGCGCTCGATCGCGTATCCGTGCGGTGCCACGTCAAGAACGCGGAGGCTGACCACGTCACACCCTCGGAGCTTGCTGTCGATGGCGAGATTGAAGAGCGCTAGATCTCGCTTCCGCCCCGCCATCTGTAAGCGCGTGCGGATGGCCCAGACGTGCTTCGGAAGAAGCGGCGGCTTTGGGCCGATGAGTTTCCCCTTGTTCCAGGGCTCGCGCTGGGCGACGTTGACGTTGATTTCGCGGGACGTTGGCA
>JBAPTW010000451.1:0-2385 GCA_049282355.1 Gammaproteobacteria bacterium
CCCCGTCACCGATGCTTTTGCCCACCGCTGCCGCCGCGGCCGGCGATCCCTACGCCAAATTTGACACCCCGGGCGAGGGCGACCGTTGGCGCCTGGACGCGACGCCCGAGCCACCCCCGACGCCCTACACGTTGCGCGCGGGCTTTGTCATCCCGGCGACCCTAATTTCGGGCATCAACTCCGAGCTGCCGGGGCCCATCATGGCCCAGGTGGCACACCCCGTCTACGACACCCCGACCGGGCACTATCTTCTCATCCCATAGGGGGCGCGGCTCATGGGCCGCTATGCGAGCGAGGTGGCCTACGGTCAATCCCGGGTCCTGGTGGCCTGGCAACGGATCGTGTTCCCCGACGGCAAGGCGCTCGATCTCGGCGCCATGCCCGGCGCCGACAGCGCCGGCTATGCGGGCTTTCACGATCGTGTCAATCACCATTATTTGAGGGTATTCGGCTCGGCGCTTCTGATGTCGGCGGTGGTGGCCGGCATCACGTTGAGCCAAGACGACCGCGGTGGCGACCCTTACGGCGGCCGCCAGCGCGCGAGCGATGCCTTGAGCGAGGCCCTCGGTCAGCAGCTCGGCCAGGTGACAGCGCAATTGATCGCCAAGAACTTGAATATCGCGCCCACACTCGAAATGCGTCCCGGGTATCGCTTCAACGTCATTGCCACCAAAGACCTGACGTTCACCAAGCCCTACCAGGCGTTTGACTATTGAGAGCAAGGAGGGCCATGAAGCCGAAGCGTTTCGTTGCGAAAATGGCGCTGGTGCTGGCGTTATCGCTGGGGCCGCTGCCGGCGCCAGCGGGGATCCCGGTCATCGATGCCGGGAACCTCACGCAAAACATCCTAACCACGATGGAAAGCGTGGCCCAGACGCTGAAACAAATCGAGCAGTACCAGACGCAGCTGCAGCAGTACGAAAACCAGCTGCAAAACACCCTCGCCCCGGCGGCTTATATCTGGGAGGCGGCGGAGATCACCATCGATGGCCTGATGAGCGCCATCGACACCTTGGCGTATTACCAGCGAGAGATCGGAAGCCTCGATGCGTATCTGGGGAAGTTCCAGGATGTCGCCTATTACCGAGCCTCACCTTGCTTCTCGGCGGGGGGCTGCAGTGAGGCCGAGCGCGCCGCGATGGCGGAAAACCGCCGTCTCGCCTCTGAGTCGCAAAAAAAGGCAAACGACGCCCTCTTTCGGGGCCTGGATCGGCAACAAGCGGCGTTGAAAGCCGATGCCCGGACGCTAGAGCAGCTGCAAAGCCGGGCGCAAACGGCCACCGGCCAGATGCAGGCCATCCAGTACGCCAACCAGCTCGCGAGTCACCAGGCCCATCAGCTGTTGCAGATTCGGGGGCTGTTGATGGCCCAACAAAACGCCCTTGCCGCGCGGCTGCAGGCGCAAGCCGACCGCGAGGCGCGCGAGACAGCCGCTGATGAGCAATTTCGCCGCGGCAGCTTCCGGGCGAGTTCGGGACAAACTTGGTAAAGAAGGATATCGCAGATGAAACGCTCGAAGGTCCTGACGCTTGCCGCCTTTGTGGTGGCGCTTGCCACAGCCTGCTCTGAAAAAGTGCCACAAGCAAAGAACGAGATGCCGGTTGTGAACGATGCGAACTGCAAGCCGGAATACATCGCCAAGGTCGAGGAGAAAGCAATGCGAGCACAATTCGCAGATGCTTGTGCGCGTCGTGGCGGCTTCCAGCCAAGTTCTGGCCGGACTTGGTGAGGTGCTGAGCCGGAGTAGGCCAGCCAACCCGAGAACTGCCGCCGTGTCGGTCTTTCTCTGGGTGGCACTTTTCGCACGCGACGCGCAGGCGGCTATCGATAGCGCGGACATTCTAGACAGTGTTCTAGAACGGTACTCGGCGGCGGCGAGCGGTTGGGCCGGGGTAATCACCGATGCCGCAAGTTGGCTGTTCTGGACGCTGGTGCTGATCTCGATGGTCTGGACGTTTGGCATGATGGCACTGCGCAAGGCCGACATTGGGGAGTTCTTTGCCGAGTTTGTCCGGTTCACGATCTTCACTGGCTTCTTTTGGTGGCTCCTGACCAACGGCCCTCACTTTGCCGATTCCATCACCGAATCACTGCGGCAGCTCGCCGGCAACGCAGCCGGCCTCGGGGGCGCACTGTCGCCGTCTGGCGTGGTGGATATCGGTTTTGCCATCTTCGACAAGGTGGTGGATCAGTCCTCGGTCTGGTCGCCAGTCAATAGCGCGGTCGGCCTGATCCTGGCCACCATCATCCTTGTCATTCTGGCATTGATCGGAGTGAACATGCTGCTGCTTCTGGTGTCGGGCTGGATACTGGCCTACGGCGGTGTGTTCTTCCTGGGTTTTGGTGGATCGCGGTGGACCTCGGACATGGCGATCAACTACTACA
>JBAPTW010000452.1:0-1580 GCA_049282355.1 Gammaproteobacteria bacterium
GCTTGAAATTGCGAAACCCAGAAGAGTGAAAGGCGATGACGATGGTCGTCACCTCGCTCAGCGTTAAGGCCGAGGGTCTGATCCGATGCTTGATTCCTGCCTCGATTTGTTGCCGCTCCCATTGCGGCTCGAACACGTGGCAAAAGTCATCGACCTCACAGTACAGCCTCTCCCACTCCAACACCGCCGCCTCCTTGTTCTCCCAGTATCATGTCACTCCATCATACAGTCACTTGGGAGGCTGTGTTCCAATCCCTTACGTCGAACTCACGTTCTTTTACCTTTCTCATCGTCAACCTCTCACGTGGCATACGCCCCCCTTTTCTGGACGAAAAAGGGCGCAGGGTAACCGTGGTTATCCCGCCTCGCATACGCCACCCGCGAGGGTGGCCGGATTCGATTGGAAGGGGTGGCCGGTTTGGCCCGGAATCAGTGGCCGGATTCGACCGGAACGAGTGGCCGGTTTGGCCCGGAATCAGTGGCCGAATTGGCTCGGAATACGCACCAGACCTACGTAGAGAACAACCGCCGATTCATTCCCAACTACGGCGAGCGTTTCCGCCAGGGCGAGAGGATCTCGACGGGCTTTGTGGAGTCCACGGTCAACCAGGTGGTGAGCAAGCGCATGGTCAAGCGCCAGCAGATGCAGTGGTCCCAGCGCCCAGCGCGGAGCCCATCTACTACTGCAGACGCGGACCCGGGTACTGAACGACGACCTCGAGGATACGTTCCGCGGCTGGTATCCAGAGTTCCGGCCTCCAGCCCCCTGTTCGCCTCCATCCGAGGCTAGATCCCCCGGTTTTTAGCGCTCTCGATGCCGCTTTCCACCGGCACGGCCTCCAGGATATTCAGACCGAGCACAGTGGACAGCACCTCAAAGGCCTTGACGCCCCGCACGCTGTTGCCATGCGCATCGAGCGGCGGCGAGTAGACGGCAATGCCCATGCGTCCAGGGACCACCGCGAGGATAGCGCCGCTCACTCCGCTCTTGGCCGGCAACCCCACCGTATAAGCCCATTGTCCGGCGAAGTCGTACATGCCACAGGTGTACATCACGCTCAGCAGATCGCCGACATAGTCGGTGGCGATGGCCCGCTCACCCGAGACCGGGTTCACGCCGCCGTTGGCCAGGGTCGCAGCCATGGTCGCCAAGTCGCGGCAGTCGACAATGGCGCTGCACTGTTGCAGGTAGAGATCCAAAGTCTGCTCGACGTCACCGTCGACCATGCCAAAGTTGCGAAGCAGGTAAGCGATCGCCTTATTACGATCGCCCTGGGTCTGCTCAGCAAGGTACGCACGCATGTCAACGTACACCTCGTGGCCCACATAGCGGCGGTACATGTCGAGAATCCGGTCGAGGCGCCCCGCCCGGCCACAGCCCTTGATAAGGGCCGTGGTTGCGATGCCGCCCGCGTTCACCATGGGATTATGGGGTCGCTTGGAGACGCGCTCCAGCCTGATGATTGCATCGTAGGGATTACCCGTGGGCTCGACGTCCACCTTCTGTAATACGTGCTCGCGGCCGTGGTGCTCCAAGGCGAGACCGTACGCGAATACCTTGGATATCGACTGGATTAGGA
>JBAPTW010000453.1:0-2646 GCA_049282355.1 Gammaproteobacteria bacterium
CGCGGACAAGAGCAAAGGGATAGGACGATAGGACGCCCATGTCGCAACCGAATCAGAATCCTGAACAAATCACTCGCGACAGAATTGACGAGAAGCTGGAGCAGGCCGGTTGGAAGGTTCAATCCAACAAGAAAATTGATTTCGGTGCTGGGCTAGGTGTTGCCGTACGCGAATACCAAACCGATGTCGGTCCCGCTGACTATGTGCTCTTCGTCAACAAGAAGGCTGTCGGTGTCATTGAAGCCAAGCCCGAAGATTGGGGCCACAGAATCACGACGGTGGAGGAGCAGTCCGCCGGGTATGCAAGCGCGACACTGAAATGGGTGAACAACAAGAAACCCCTACCCTACGTCTATGAGAGCACGGGGGTTATTACGCGCTTCACCAACGGGCTTGACCCCAAGCCCCGCTCGCGCGAGGTCTTCACCTTCCACCGGCCTGACACCTTCAGCGAGTGGCTTTCGAAGTCAGCCTCCCTTCGCGCCCGCCTGCAATCGATGCCACCACTCCCGCATCAAGGTTTGCGGGATTGCCAGATAACGGCCATCGAGAATCTCGAGCAATCCTTCAAGGATGATCGCCCGCGTGCCTTAATCCAGATGGCGACAGGCGCAGGCAAAACCTACACGGCGATCACCTCAATTTACCGGCTGCTGAAACATGCTGACGCCAAGCGCATCCTGTTTCTCGTCGATACGAGGAACCTCGGGGAGCAGGCAGAACAGGAGTTCATGTCCTATGTGCCGAGCGACGATAACCGCAAATTCACCGAGCTTTACAACGTGCAGCGGCTAAAATCGTCCTTCGTCGCCAAGGACAGCCAGGTTTGTATCAGCACGATTCAGCGAATGTATTCGCTCTTGAAGGATCAGCCAATGGACGAAGCGGCTGAGGAAGTCAATCCCGCAGAGATGGTCCAACCGAAACAGCCGATGCCGGTAGTCTACAACGGCAAGATTCCGATTGAGTTTTTCGATTTCATCATCATCGACGAGTGTCACCGCTCTATTTACAACCTGTGGCGTCAGGTCCTGGAGTATTTCGACGCGTATCTAATCGGTCTAACTGCCACGCCGGACAGTCGCACCTACGGCTTTTTCCGAAAGAACGTGATCAGCGAGTACAACCATGAAATGGCCGTAGCGGACGGCGTCAATGTCGGCAACGAAATCTACGTCATCGAAACCGAAAAGACCAAACACGGTGGGAATCTTGAGGCCAATCAACAGGTCGAAAAACGCGAGCGCCTAACCCGCAAGAAGCGCTGGGAACGCCAGGATGAGGATGAAGCCTACTTAGGTAGGCAGCTCGACCGCGACATCGTCAATCCGGATCAAATCCGCACGGTGATCCGCACCTTCCGCGAAAAACTCCCCGAGATTTTTCCGGGCCGGAACGAGGTTCCCAAGACCCTCATCTTTGCGAAAACCGACAGCCACGCCGACGACATCATCCAGACCGTGCGTGAGGAATTCGGCGAAGGCAACGAGTTCTGCAAGAAGGTCACTTACTTGGCCAAGGAAGACCCCAAATCCGTCCTTGCCCAGTTCCGCAACGACTACAATCCCCGCATTGCCGTGACGGTGGACATGATCGCGACCGGCACGGATGTGAAACCGCTCGAATGCCTCCTGTTCATGCGGGATATCAAGAGCCGAAACTACTTCGAGCAGATGAAGGGGCGCGGCACGCGCACCCTCGAACACGATGACCTAAAAAAGGTCACGCCTTCCGCCGCCAGCGCAAAAACCCATTACGTAGTCGTCGATGCAATTGGGGTCACCAAGTCCCTCAAGACAGCGAGCCAACCGCTCATCACCAAGCCATCGGTCCCGCTCAAGGATTTGGCGATGGGCGTGATGATGGGCGCTCGCGATGAGGGCACGGTGACCTCGCTCGCCGGTCGCCTGGCCCGGCTTAATAAGCAGCTTGATGACAAGGACCAGGCACGAATCACGGAGCAAACGGGCGGCATCACCCTGAACGACATCGTCGGCAGTCTGCTTTCATCCGTCGATCCGGACCATATCGAAGCCAAAGCCTGCGAAATCGCAGGGCTGCCGCCAGGCATTGATCCCGGTGAACAAGAACGCGATAAGGCCCAGGAGCAACTTGTCGGCGACGCGGCGAGTGTCTTCACCGGCGAGCTCATCGAGCTGCTCGACGGCATCCGCCGTGACAAGGAACAGACTATCGATCATGATCATCTCGATACGGTCCTGCGCGCGGAATGGGACGGCGATGCCAAAGAGAACGCAACCCTCATGGTGCAGGATTTTGCCGCCTATCTCGAAGCCAACCGCGATGAGATCGAGGCTCTGACCATCTTCTACGGTCAGCCGCAGCGGCGGTCTCAGCTGACCTATGACATGATCAGCCAGCTCCATGAGAAACTGAAGAACGATAAGCCGAAGCTGGCGCCATTCCGGGTCTGGCAGGCCTATGCTCAGCTCGATGAATACAAAGGTAATCCGCCAATCAACGAACTGACAGCGTTGGTGGCGCTGGTCCGACGCGCCTGCGGCATTGATGCCAGCGTCTCTCCTTACTCAGAGACCGTGCGCAAAAACTTTCAGGGCTGGATCATGCAGCGCCACAGCGGTGCGAGAGTAAAGTTTACCGAACCTTCCTAACGAAGGAAACCAA
>JBAPTW010000454.1:0-4654 GCA_049282355.1 Gammaproteobacteria bacterium
TCGGAGGACAGATCGTACTGCCGCATGAGCGCCTCGATGCCGCCGTGGGATTGCAGGCGGGTCCGCGCCTTCTCGGCGAGGGCACGTGCCCGGGCGAGGATCTTTGCCGCTTGTGCCTCGGGTAGCCGGGTTGCCTCGATCAGCGGCAGAAGTGTGGCGCGTTCATCAGCGCGATAGACGGCACGAATCGCCGCGCGCGAGGGCAGTTTCGACATGCACGACTCCCCTCGCTTTTCAGTCACGCGTCGCTGGAGACACGCTCCCACCTCGCCAGTGCCGTGGCAGTATCAGGCTCCGAAATCTGCTAGGCCGCTGCCGGTGCAGACTGTCGCCCCTGGAAAAGCTCAGAGGGCGAGAAGGTCTCTTGAATGTACTCGGCTAGTCCCAGACGAGCCCCGGTGAAGCCGGTCATATCAGTGGGTACCAGCTGCATCGCATGCAACTCGAGACCGACCACCGCGCGCAGGGTCTCGACCTGGGTTTTGAGCAATCCTTTGGGGTTGGAAATGTAGGCGACCCGGTCCCGATCGAGCGTATAATGGCGCAGTCGCTCCGCCAGCTCTGGCTCGAACAGGTCGAGCATCAAGTTCAGGTTTTGCAAAGTTGAGATCAAGGCGTCCACCGCGAAGACGGCATTTGCGAAGCTGACGTCGGATTGCTCCTGTTTGTAGCGCGTAAAAGCCTCATGACAGTTGTACAGCGCACCGCTGAGCATCACCAGCGCTTGGCCATATAGCGGTCGTCGCGCAGGGTGTGGTTCCCGACTCTTGCGCTCGACCATCTCGACAAGCTCAGACCACATGATTGGCTCCCCTCTCTCGATTGCTGCATCGGTCTTGACGATCGCCGTCCTTTACATTGAGTAGACCCTCGGCAGTTGGGATAGTGCCACGCTCCGTCGCCTCCGAATGTCAGGTGGTAAAATCGTATCAGCGGCGCGTAAGTAGGGGTCACGTCTTGAATCATGCATCTCAACACCGATGGTGTAGTGGCTTAATCGAATCGGACAACATCGATGCCTACTGCTTGTGCCGCGGCACTCATGACGCGGTCTGCCGTGGCCAAACGTTGCACCCCGAGACGCCGAGAAATGCTTAGGTGCAAGGCATCCAGGGTCCTTAGCGGGTGGCTCGTTAGTATAGTCAACAACCTCACAGCGCCGCTTATTCCTTCATCATCAACTGAGTTCTGGATGAGAAAACCCTGAGCAATGTCATCCTGCAGTGTCGCAAAGACTCTCTGCTCGAGCTCAATAGATAATTCGTGGTTGCGTCTTCGTCTGGCGAGGAGGCAGCGCATTTCAACAACGGTCAGGGTGCTGATGTGAGCCTGCGGTTCGGCCTGAATCCAGGCGGCGAAATCTTCTGATCGGCGCTCATTGAGATACCATTTGGCGAGAGCCGAGGTATCGATGTAAACCATCGCTAGCGTTGGTCGCGGTCGTCACGGACAAGTATTTCGCTCGGCGTTTCAAGTCTCTGCATGGCAGAACGTAATTCTGCGTGGCTGGGTCTGTGTTGAGCCCCCTTTACGGGCAACAAGCGCGCAATCGGAACACCGCGCCGGGTAATAAGAATTTCCCCTTCTTTTTGCACCAACTGGTCAAGACTTCCCAGTTTTTCACGCATGTCACGAATAGAGAGCTTTCGCATCGACGTTCTTCTCACCTAAGTGCTACAAACACGCGAATTGTAGCACAATAAATCCCAAGCCAACTGACGTAATGCTGAACGAGCGCGGGGGTCGGGCTTATGACTTTGAATTATCTCGAAGTACTTTCTATATGCAAGCTCGACACTGGAAGATGCCATCTTTGGCCCTTACGATCGCGGGCGTGGTGGCCCCAAGAGGGTGGCGAATCTTCATCGGACCCGGGATCCACTTTGTACGTGACCTCGAAATCGCGGTCCCAGATCTGGCTGGCTGGCGCCGTTCGATGCTGTCAAGCTTCCCTGGTGGATATGGGGGTACTTGGTGAGACGACGGGTGGTGTTTGAGCAGCAATTCTAGTCAAAGACCCAATGGTGCATTGCACGAATGCGGGTCACCCCTTGCCCCAAGGGGTGCTGTGAATTCATCCTGATAGACTTGTGCCCGTCATGCTGGCACGCCCTTGTGGTAAGGGGCTTTGCTGCCCCAAGATTCCGGCACGGTCTTATCCTCTAAATTTATGACCTTGACAAAACGATGACCATGAACAGGCGGGCTACCTTTTCCCTGAGGCAAGAGACGCCGGCGGGGCTCGCCGATCGCTTGCTGGTCGACGGGCGGCGGGTATTATTGGTCGGTGCGCCGGGTGTCGGTAAGTCTACCCTGGCGGGGCAGCTCGCTGAGGCGCTGTTCCAGGCCGGGCGGCCGTGTACCTGTATCAGCGCCGATCCGGGCTCGCCGGCGTTTGGCGTTCCTGGCGCTCTCTGTCTCGGCACTTGGCTGGACGATGGCTGGACGACGGTGGCGATAGAGGCGCTGTGCACGCTTGATGCGGGCCGCTTTCGCCTACCGCTCACCGACGCGCTGCGACGCCTGATCGAGCGCGTACCGCCCGGCGTTCTGTTGATCGACGGGCCCGGGGTGGTGCGCGGTGTCGCCGGGGCGGAGTTGCTGATGGGGATAACCGCAGCCGCGGAAGTGGACACAGTGGTGGCGATCCTGCGCACGGCGCATTCTTTGCCGCTTGCGCAAGAGCTTAGTGCCACTGGGGCAGCGGTGTATGCAATCCAGGCCAATCCAGGCGCATGTCGTCCCGGTAAGCGGCGCCGCGCGCGTTGGCGTACGCGCCTTTGGGACGCCTATCTAGAGCGGGCTGCGGAGCAGTCCATCCCGTTGGCCCAAGTCCACCTGCTCGGGACACCGCCACCGATCGCCGCCAGCGAGGCCTGGATCGGCCGTCAGGTGGCGTTGCTGGATTCGGCGCAATGCACTCGAGCGCTGGGCGAGGTAGTCGGCATCGAGGACCAGACTGTCGTTGTGCGCATGCCAACCGTCCTCTGCCAAGAGGGTTTGTTACTCTTGCGGGACGCGAAGCGCACTCGCGATGGGCTGCTCAATACCGCCACTGGAGACCCCTCGGGAGCCTCATGGTACATGCCACCCCCGGATCTGCTGGCGCGGTGCAACGTTCGCGAAGCGGGTGGGCCGCGGCCAGTTGTCCGCGTCGGATCGGTAACGGCGGCGCTCGCCAACGGCGTGTTCGGTGATCCGTTGCTGCATTTGCGAATGCAACACCAGAAACGCAGTCTGCTGTTTGACCTCGGTGAGGCGAGCCGGTTACCCGCGCGCATTGCCCATCAAGTGAGCGAGGTGTTGGTGAGCCATGCGCACTTCGATCACATCGCCGGTTTTCTTTGGTTGCTGCGCGCTCGCATCGGTATCCTCAGGCCCTGTCGAGTCTATGGTCCTCCCGGATTGACCCAGAACATCCAGGGCTTGGTGAACGGGATCCACTGGGACCGCATCGGCGATCGCGGCCCAAGCTTCGAGGTGAATGAGCTGCACGGTAAGCGGCTCCTGCGCTTCAACGTGCAGGCGGGCTACTCGACGCCGAAACCGCTGGACGAACGATTAGCTGCGACCGGTGTTGTGCTGGAGGAGCCCGAATTTCGGGTGCGCGCCGTGACTCTCGACCATGGCACGCCGGTGTTGGCGTATGCCTTCGAGCCGAGCTCTACGCTCAACATCCGCAAAGACCAACTCGTGGAACTGGGATTGCCGGTGGGAGCTTGGTTGGGAGAGCTGAAGCGACGAATGACAGCGCGAGATTGGGAGGCCCTGATTGAACTGCCGGATGGGCGGCGTGAACGCACCGCTTGGCTGGCCGATCAGCTGGTGATCGTCAGTCGTGGCAAGAGGTTGGTCTACGCGACCGATCTAGCCGATACCCCGGATAACCGCCAACGGTTAGTGGCGCTTGCGGCGGGCGCCCATACGCTGTTTTGCGAAGCGACATTTGTTCAAGCGGATAAGAACCAAGCGATCAATACCGGACATCTGACGGCCCGCGCTTGCGGTGAGATCGCCACCGCCGCGGGTGTGGAGCGACTGGTGCCGTTTCATTTCTCCAGGCGATACGAGGACGATCCAACACCGGTGTACGATGAAGTGCGTGCGGCCTGTCCACGGGCACTGGCGCCGCCGTGGCGCGCTTGGAATTAGCAGCGCTGGCCCAGAGGATAGTCTGGACCATGCCCTCCCAGGCCTTCTCCCGAGACAAGGATGTGGTTTTCTTGCTGCTTACTCCGTCAATTTGCCTGACAGAAGAACCGTGCGCCCTTGGTGCGTCAGGTGATAGCTGCGCCGGCCAAACCCCTGTGGCAGTTGCGGCATAATCACAAGGGGGTTTCGTGCAATCAATTCAAGCCGTTCGAGTCGCGCAAGCAATGCCTCCGAACAGGGTTTGCCGCAATCGATAAGACGAAGACACTCGAGGTCCTCTTCGGTCAGCCATGTCATCGATATTCCTTAAGGGCGGCGGTTACGCAAGCCCCACCGCCGGTGGTTTTCGGCTGAGCATCACTGAACGCCATGAAGATGCTCGCTGAAGCTCGTGATCGCACGTCGATTGGACTTCATTCGTGACGCTCTGTTCAGGCTTCCTAAGTTCTCCAGAACGCCGGAGTCAGCAGAATGAGCACGGTCATGATTTCAAGGCGACCTA
>JBAPTW010000455.1:0-5833 GCA_049282355.1 Gammaproteobacteria bacterium
GCTCGCGGCCACCGCGCTGCACCACGGGTTGCGCTTGGTGACGCGCAATGCCCGCGACTTCGCGTATCCAGGGCTCGAAGTCATCAATCCGTGGTCCGATTGAGCTCGGCCTGAACCGTGGCGGCGAGCCGCGGCAGTCGACGGCGTACGGTGCCTTCGAGATCGAGCCGGCGCTTGAGGTCGACTTTCTTGACCAGCACGGCGATGGGGATGGCCTCGCCGCGCTTGATGCGTTTAGCCCCAGTGCGGGTACGCTCGGCGCGCTTGAAGCGGTTGAGTTGGGATGCGTTCTCGCGGAGGTTCTCGGCCATCAGGATGACCTTGCCGTTCTTCTCGACGAAGAAGGCGTTGCCCGATCGCATGAGTGCATCCACCACCTGGCGGAAACGCTTCGGGCCGATTCGGTTCGTCAGCATCGGAATGAGCAGGTTGCCGGTGACGGTGCCGCCTTTCTCGTGAATGCCGAGCCACGGGATGCGGCTGCCGATCAACAGTGCCGGCAGCCGCTCGGACTTCTTGTCCAGCACCTTCGTCCGCATCGACGAGACGAAGCTCGACCGTTTGACCTGGAAGGCGGTGCGCATTTGCGCCCGGTGGTCAATGAGCTTCTGCGGTTCATCCTGCTGGCCTCGGACCTCATCGAGCAGCTGATGGCAGGAAGGCAGCCGCGACGGCTGACCCTGATGTGGTTCCAGCGCCATCGCCTGCCGGTCGAGTGGTCGGCGCAGCGCGACATCATGGAACGCTTTGAGTAGGCGAGGAACATGGCAAAGAGAGACAGAGGGGTGCTGACGGGTGACCCGGAGACGTACGAGATCCCGAGCCCCGCGGGCGGCGCGCAGATGGAGACCTTCATCCGCTGGACGTTGGTCAAGCGCGGGGTGAAAAAGCAGGTGATCACCCCCATCGATGCCCCGGAGCAGTTCCACGAGGAAGCGGCCCGAGAACGGCAGAGCCGAAAGTCCGAGCAGGAGAGTCGGGTGGTGAAAGCGTTGGGGCTCGCGCACTATTGGCGCCGGCTGCTGGACGAGGGTACGTATCGCTCGATTACCGCGATCGCCACCGCCGAAGGCATGGATCTGGGGCAGGCCAGCCGGATCGTTCGGCTGACCCAGCTCGCCCCCGACATCATCGAGGCGTGCCTTGCGGGTGAGGATAATGGGCCGGCACTGGCACAACTGATCCGGCGTGCGGTTCCGGCGGACTGGAAGGCACATCGACAAGCGCTGTTTGTGCCCGATGGCTGACTGGTCTTCGACCCGTTGCTGCCCTTCATAGCTCTCGGCTAAACGACCGCTTTGGAGAAGCCACTTTGTAGTTGGCCGTGACGATAGGAAGACCACACCATGACTTCAGAAATCGCTATCAAGAGCGAGACAACCCACGATATCGAAGCCATAGCAGAGATGACGGTAGCAGCGTTTCAGACCTTAAAGGTGAGCAATCACAGGGAACAGTTCATTATCGAGGCTCTACGCTCTGCCAAGGTACTCACCGTATCGCTTGTCGCAGAGGTAGATGGCCGTGTAATTGGTCACATCGCGTTTTCGCCCGTGACCATTTCGGACGGCACACAGGACTGGTACGGACTTGGACCGGTTTCCGTCTTGCCGGAATACCAGCGCCACGGTATTGGCAAGGCTTTAATCCATGAAGGATTATCACGGTTAAAGAGCATGCACGCACGCGGCTGTTGTCTCGTGGGACATCCGGAGTACTACAAAAAGCTCGGATTCGATAACATTCCGGGACTTGTCCATGAGGGAGTACCACCAGAGGTCTTTCTCGCACTGCCTTTCGACGGAAATACTCCGCAGGGCACTGTCACGTTCCACGAAGGATTCAAAGCGGACGGCCAACGATCGGGTGGAGGGTGACTGGGGTTCGGCTGCGTTTCACCCCAGCCCCTCGCCCGCACGTTAGTAACTCTTGAGGGCAGAAAGCCGCCGTTCGCCCATACCCCATGAATGACTGTTCATGGCCGACTCCTGTCGCTCGACCTGGTAGCGGCAACCGCTTCAGGCGGCCTTTAATGCCCCGCGAGTCTTTATCATCGGCTTTTTTGGTCTTCTCCGGCTGACCAATTGCCAACTACAACCTGACGCCCCAAAACCCCCGTCATTGCTGCATCAGACCTCTTGAGCGCTCAAGAGGGAAAACACGGAATCGCGCCGAAACCAGGGGTGGCGTGCGCTTCCAGTGGACTGGAGGGTGCAGCGACACGCGTTGTTCGTGCCCTTGGGCTGACTGCGCTCCACCCCCTACAGTCATTCGACCGAGGGACTTCTATGATCGGTTTCCGGATCACAAACCGGTCATCGGGAAGCGAAGACAGATAAGACGCCCAAGCCAGAAGACTAAACCGCACCTACGCCGCGCGATTTCGAGTGTCTGCCGTGGATATTTAGGCTATACAAAATAGAGAGAATGGTTGATCTCGCAATTCCGCCATCACCAAGACTCTCAGAGGGGGAACATCTGCGTTAATCCGCTGGCCGTGCCAGGTTCGACCGTCGCATGTAACTCAATTTAGATGGCACCATCTGCTTTTGCCCACGCGCCGTTGCGTGTGTGCCCATTCGTCGGGATACGGTTCATAGTCACACGTGTGAACCGTTGTGTACGTTCCCCAACCCATTAACGCGCCCTACTTACTCATGGTGTCGAAATGATTGATGCGCCTTCTATGGTCCAGACTAAGCTTCGCACTAGGGCTTTAGGAGCCGACGCGCATCCATTCCCCAGGGGATCGGCAAAGTCCTGGGTCTGCTCGCCGTTCGCTTCGCGCCACAGTTCGCGCACCCGTGTCGCCACTTATTCGTGTGTTCCTAACGTTGGGAGTAACAGGCCGCAGAAATCAGTGCAAGACGGCGCCTCTGGCGTCCGGTCGCCTGAGTTGTGATAAGCTTGTTCTCCCCACCGTTTCGTCCATCTCGGGTCACGGCGGGCACGCAGGGTGAGCCGCGGGCCAGTTCGGAACGAAGTCACGCGCGGCGACTGGCATGTTATGCTGGCTGGCGCGGCGCTGAGTATTGCCAAGGCCCCAGCTGCGGTTTGGTCGACGCTGGTCCGAAAGCGCACCCTCAAGGAGTTGTAGTGAGTCTCTGTTCACGCCCGAGGCCCAGAAGGAGACTGAACGATGAGAGCTTCCCAGTTGCTGCTGGCCGGCGCTTGTGCGGCTGCCGCCCTCTTTAGCATTGCCTTCGGTTTGGGCTTCTTCGGGTACCCCTATGCGTGGGCCACATCCGCCGATGGAAAAGGCCAGCAGGAGGAGCCGACCGCGGTTTTCGACTGGAGCGTGCCGGACCGATACGGTTTCGACCGGGACGGCGATGGAGTCATTGACCCATTTGACAACACCGACGACATCCAGCCGGAGTTCTGGACTGTGACCCTGGACGGCTGTGACTCCGAGCCGAGCATTGTCGATTACCGCTGGGAAATCGAGCAAGGGGAGGACCGGCGGGTCTTCGAGGGCAGCTCCGGTGGTGACTGCGAATTCGTCTTCGATGCGTTGCCTGAAGAAGGTGTCTACCAGATCCGGCTGCAGGTCACGGACGCCAACGGTGGCGTCGACTCGGTCAGCCGAGAAGTCGTCATCCAGGACTGGTTGATCGTTGGCCTCGGCGATTCTTATTCGTCTGGCGAGGGTGAGCCCGACATCCCCTGGGATCCGGGCACCGGAGTGGCTGCGGTCTGGCAGGACGAAGTCTGCCACGGCTCGGCGAATTCCTTGCAGTCTGAGTTTGCACTGCTGCTTGAGGATGTGGACCCGAAGACCTCCGTGACCTTTGTGCACCTGGCCTGCTCGGGAGCCAAGATCACCACGGGTGAGCTGCAGGAACAGCCCAGGCAACTCAGCGTTACGGGCGTGGTGCCGCCGCAGGTAGAAACCCTTGCTAACCTGATCGGCCCGCGGGAAATCGACGTGATGCTGAATGGGATCGGTGGGAACGATGTCTTCTTTGCGGACATCGTGGCCTCGTGTATCTTCCAGGAGCCCTGTTATTTGGACCAGGAGCTGACGGCACCGGACCCCGCGGCGGTCGAAGCGCTGCAGCAAGCGCTCTGTGGCGAACTGCCGCCGGTGGGGAGACCGGTCTGCAACGCGGCGGTAGAGGGGGCTGCAGCACGGCTCGTGGACGTCCCGTTTCCCGAGAGTGCCGGCCAGATCTTTGCTCGCGGCCGTGACGGGGTTTCCGAATCGCAGTGCTTCTTCGACGACGACGCTCCCTGTGCCGGGTTGGTACCTGGCACGGCAGAGGGCGATCAGTGCCGGCTTCTGCAGTGCACGGGGTTGACACAGAAGTATGCACTCTTGCAGGAAGACCTGACTTTCTTTCTCCCGGACTTCGACCCGACGCGCCACGTCACCTATGCCTATCCCGACTTCACTCAACGTCGCGACGACGCCGGCGAGCTGGTTCTCTGCCAGCCCGATCCGGACGATCCAAAGGCCAGTCTACCTGGCGTCAGCCAGATCGAATGGAGATGGGCGAGGGACGTGCTGCTCAGTGAGTCTACGCCGCCGGACGGCGCCCTGGAGGATGACAATCTGTTCAACGACCCGGGCCTGAACTTCGTCCTGAGGGACGCTTCGGAAAAGTACGGCTGGAACTATGTGACTGGTCTCAAGGAAACCTATGGTGAGCACGGGTACTGCGCCGATCCGGGGGTTTACTGGGTAAACCACCTGTCTGACGTGCTGCAGGTAGAGGGTGGCAATGGGGGTGGAGCCGTGGGCTGGGTGCACCCAAATGCGGGGGGACTGACGGCGTACTGCACCGGCTTGGCCAATGCGATCTTTGCGCAGCTCTATCCGTACGCGGAGCGTCCCGCATTCGATTGCGCAAGCGAGGATAATCCGGAGATCATGGCCAGACCCAGGGAGCCGCGCGAGTAACACGGGCACAAGGAGGACGAAGGCAACGGGCTCGAGCCTCACACCCCGTTCGTCAACGAGACCCAAGAGGGAGAGGTTCATGCACTGAAGGGATTGCCACGAGATGGCTGCATGAATAATCGCTAATGCTCGAAACCGGGAACAGTTTCCCTTGAATATCCATTTTGCGGAAGGTCGCACGGGGCGGGTCAAGCAGCTACAGCGAGTCAGGCGTTGCGGGATCGGCTGGGCGCCTTTGAAGACCGTTTTTTCGCCACCGTGTTCCTGGGCAGCGGCCTGCTGTTTCTGGCCATGTTGTTCGTTGGCGCGGCGGCGCTGGGTGCCCTCATCCTGACCTACGGTGCCGACCCGCAGCGCTTGGTTAGCTCGGCCACGTTCGACCTCGCTCGTGGCCTGATATCCAATATCGTGAATATCTATGCGATCAAGATGGCGGCCGTGTTCATGATCGTGACCTCAACGCTCGCCCTTCGCACCGGCTTCGCCTCGCGCTGGATAGCGCTCCTGGGCTATGCCTTGTCGCTGCCGCTCTTGTTCGGCAGTCGATTCTTGGATTGGGGTTTTACGGTTTTTCCGGTTTGGGTATTCCTCATGAGTCTTCACATCCTGGTGGCCAATCTGCTTCGGCCGTCCAAGGTTGTACCCGGCAAGTAGAACGCGGCGCTTCGTGTCCAGAGCAGCTTGCTGGACGGCCGCATGGCAGGGCCTAGATCCACCGGCTAACCTGATGTGGCCTGCGCGATCCGCAACTTGCTTTATCAGAGCGACCCGCCCCAAGGAATCATGGATTCGGCTCAGTCCGCCGAGTCTGCTCAACCGCAGCGGAGCGAGTAGCCTCGCCTTTTACCCGCTGACGATGCCGATCACCACCGGTCCCGGTACCATCTCCGTGGCCATTTCGCTCGGCACGAGCCGGCCGATCGGCGCCGG
>JBAPTW010000456.1:0-2437 GCA_049282355.1 Gammaproteobacteria bacterium
ATTCAAAAGTAAATAATTTACAAATTCAGTTTCTGAATTTTTCAGCATGTTTCATGCCACAATTTTCTAAATTGAGCGATTTTCGTGAATTTTTATGTATTTGATTTTAAAATATTTTTTGATTTCCAACATAGAGCGTCTATGAGGGCAAATTAGGATAATGTGGAAAAAATCGGGGTTTTCAACAAAAAGGCTCAAAACTCAATTTCAGCCTATGTTTTCTCACCTTTAAAGGGCTGGGGTTGTAAGCCCAAATCTAGGGCGTCTAAAAATGGCCGATAAGGCTACATTGTCTTGCCCGGAATTGGGGCCTGGATAACATCGCGCCGCTCAATATTTGGGCTCATTGATCGGATGTTCCGCATAGGCTTTGTACTCGGCAGGCGTCCAGAAATCGCGACATGTCTGACAGGTTTGCCAAGGCCCGGGATGATTGTCGATGTAGTGGGAATAGCACAAACTAAAGCGTTCATGCTCATACTGACAGCGCCCGGCGCCGCGAACCGACAGCAAGGCGGTATCACAGCAGATCCACTGTTGGCAACACGGTGTTTTCACTAAAGGGACCGCGGCATCGCCACAGAAGCGACAAGGCTCACCGGGGATGATCTGAGCTGCTAGCCGATGATAAGTCACAACGCGTCCCCCGGATCTCATGGAAGAGATCGTGGCTGTTTTCGAGAGGAAGAAACCCAATTATAGAGCCATACTCTGGGAAAAACACCGGGAGCGCGTCAGCGGTGAGCCAGCGATCGAAACTCAGACAAAGCCGAGAGCAGTGGAAATGCAAAGCGCATGAGCGAGCAGAGACGAATCGCTATCTGCGCAAGCAGTTGGTGCGAGTGCGAGCCGAGCGAGAGCACTGGCGCGAGCAGGCGAAACAAGCCGAGGCGCGTCGGCGTTCGCTCGAGACCCCCCCAGCGTGTCGAGTGGTTCAAGAGAAGGCGGATCTGGTGTGGTTGGCGCTGCGCTTATTTTTCATTGCCCGAATTGGGTTTCGCGCCGTCTCGCGGGTGCTGAACACGCTCAGTGAGGCGTTGGGAATCGGGCGCGCGCCGTGTCCGCAAACCATCATCAACTGGGTGATGCGGTTGTCGTTAGTACGGATCCAGTCGGCCCCGCCGTGGACAGGCGCCAGGTCGAGCGCCGATCGCTTCTCCAAAGGGGTTCTCTGGCTTATTGATGCCAGCATTGGCTTGGGAACGGGAAAGATGCTCGCCGTGTTGGCCATTGATGCGGCTCACCATCAGCATCATCAAGCCGCGCCCCGCCTTCACCAGGTGCACTGTGTGGCCGTCTCGGTGGCGGCTTCCTGGACGGGCGAAACGATAGCGGATTTTCTCCAGCAAGTGATCGCCGTGCGGGGGCGCCCGAGTGCCTACCTCAAAGACGGCGGCACGGATCTGCACAAAGCGGTGCGCATCTTAAGCAACCGTGGACTGCCTAGCCTATGCATTGCCGATATCTCACCCGCCGTTGCCAATCTGCTGAAGCGTCACTATCGAGATCACCCAGTGCTAGCGACGTTTCTGGCGGCGTGCGGAACCGTCTCCGGCAAGCTCAAACAAACGCTGCTGGCCTGCCTGGCCCCACCCAACGTGCACACCAAAGCCCGCTTCATGAATCTGCATCGCTTGGTCCGCTGGGCCGAGCAGTTGTTGCAACTCTCTCCGCCAGGAGGCGCGGCGCGCGGTTCGGTGCTGGCAAAATTGCGCGCCTGTCTGGATCGCCTGCCGGCATGCCAAGCGTTTATTCATCGCTTTCGCGACGACGTGCGACCGCTGCTGGCGTGCCAACAGATTCTGAAATCCCGCGGGCTCAGTCACGCTACGATCCTGTCGTGCGAGCCGCTGCTCGATACGATTCCCTCTGCCGCCGTACGCAGCGAGTTTCGAGGCTACCTCAACGCCCAACTCGAGACGGCCGCGCAACTCGGTCTCGCCGACGTCGGCCTGCCGATCAGCTCCGATCCGATCGAGTCGCTGTTCGGGCTGGCTAAGCAACACGGCAGCGGTGAAATCAAGGATGCCCAGCGGATCGCCATGCGTCTACCGGCCTTGTGTGGCACACCCACCCGAACCGAAGCCCAACAGGTGCTTGAGATAAGCGTGGCTCAACAACAACAGATGACCAGTCAGTTGACGTCATTGACGAAACAGCGGCGTGAGGTCCTCCCCAACCCGCAAGCGCTAGAGACCTTAGCCCTCCCCCAGAGCAACAACGCTGTGGTGCTCATCCCGAGGTCCAAAAACCGGCCCCATTGCTCAGAAGTTATCCCTCTATCAAAGGGTTACCAAAAAGCACAGGGCCCCCAGCCTAACCGCCAACAGACCGACAGTCAGCCTGCCAGAGCCGGTCCCTAGGCAACTCGAGTGACGGTTTTGAAATCGCTAATCCAAAAACCGGGAAATGGCAGAAGGTCGATTTAGACGCCCTA
>JBAPTW010000457.1:0-14954 GCA_049282355.1 Gammaproteobacteria bacterium
GGCAGTCAATCGCCTTGCCTCAAGGGACGTCGTGAATACATCCTTGTAGACTTGAGTCCAGCATCCCTGCTGAACACACCCTTGCGGCAAGGCGATTGACTGCCTACAGATTCCGAGCACGGTTTTACCCCTTGAATGGTGATGCTGACGAAACGATGACCATGGCCATAAATCTCTGCCGACTTTCGGATAACGTCGCATGGATCGTCGAATTTTAATTCTGTCCCCAAGGGACAAGCCGAACGAAAAAGACAGCACTCATCGTTGCTCCCATGATAATAACGATACCTCGGATAACACTTCGGCCCAGCGCTCTGGCAAGCGGGGCACCGGCGTATCCTCCCAGTACCGCAGCATCATGATGAGGGCTTGTTGCCACGCGACGATGCCGGCAACCGCGAAGGTCGCCACGGAGATGGCAGAGAGCACAAGAGACAGCGCATTCTTCAAGCCGTTCATGAGGTTGATGTCCTGCATACCCCAAAGCGAGAACAAGGCGAGCAGAACGATCCCGAGCCCGCCATTGAAATATCCGCCGTAGATCGAGACCAGAATGATGCCGAGCGCTCCGTTGTGACGAACGCCAAACCGGCTGTTGCGGGCCCATTCCTGAATCCGCTCGTCAAATGCGAAGGCGAGGGTGGCCAGAAGTAGCAGAAAGGGTACGATTGCGGAAAACGCGTCGTTCGACGAAAAGAGCAGCAGCAGGGAGCCGATGAGCCCCCCGATCAAAGTCAAGCAAACAGCTTTGATCAGGTTGCGTTGGTCGAAGCAATCGAGCTCACGCCTAAACCCGGCTGCTCCTCCCAGATAACCCGGAAAAACGGCCACAGCACTGGTCGCATTTGCGGCCACCGGCGCAATGCCTGTGTAGACAAGGGCGGGAAAGGTGAGGAAGGTCCCGCCACCGGCAATCGTGTTGAGTATTCCGGCAAGGAACGCTGCAGAGATGAGAACCAGATAGTCAAGCATGAGAGGTAGCTTTAGCTGCGGCCGGCCGGAGGAACCCGAGCTGCGCGAACGATACGGGTATCGGGAACGCTTTTGGAAGGCGCAGTAGCGTTATTCACCCGCTCTCAGTCTAAGGGTTTGCCGTTTGCCCCGGCCTTTATCACGGCAACCAAGGCATCCTTGAGCGCCGCTATCGGCTCCCTGGCCTCGGGGTGACGCGAGCGCGTCGTGTTGAGGAGCACATCGAGGTTTACAGCTGAAGCCCAAACGATACCTTCTTGGTCTTCATAAAGGGTAATGCGACAGGGCA
This sequence comes from Gammaproteobacteria bacterium, assembly GCA_049282355.1. GTDB lineage: Bacteria > Pseudomonadota > Gammaproteobacteria > HK1 > HK1 > JAGTVB01. Next base: position 1,262 of record JBAPTW010000457.1, read on the forward strand.
TGTAGGGAATAAGCGCCGGGTTAAAGGCAAACAGCCGATCCCGTGTCTTAACGTCGCAGAAATTCAATATCGCAAGTTTAGGCCTTTTGTTGGAAGGAACACCTTCAGCGACGAGCTTGAGCTCATGGCGAGTCGCCTCGCGTTTCATGGCTTTTATCGCCTGCTGTAGGTTTACACTGCCCTCAAGGGGAATTTTGAAGATGCCAGCGGTGGCGAGATCGCTTGTCAGCGCGTGAGTAGCGAATTTCTCCAAGGCCGCTGCTGCCTCGGGCTCGAGTTCGTGGGTCACGCTCCACCCGCGTGCATAGAGCACCAGGAGAATGAGCAAGAACACCACGCCGAGGGTGGCGAACAGATTCTTGATGAGGCTCAACATGGTGGGTGCTCAAGGTAGCCGTGTGGCCCTACCCCCTCCGGGTCACCGCTGAGGTGCTTAGAGCTCGAACGGTAGGGGCAATGAACTCACGAGGGACATCAATTGGATCTAACGCTGTTGTCGCTGCCAAGAGTAGCTCGGGCTTGTGAGATCCTATCGGCCACGGCGGCCAACGGTTGATGGTTGATGACGAACACCGCCTCGGCATACTCCCCCGAAAGGGCCGGGCCGCATTGCGCGGCGCTCTCTGGTGTATCTCGCTAGGGCCTTCGTCCAGCGTTGGAGGTCTCTTCAATCGAGGTGGGCGTCTTTGGATGCGCGCTACTCAACCAACACTTGAAGACCGACCGCATGCAGTAGTTCCCCGGTCTCGAATAACGGCAATCCCATGACCCCGGAGTAGCTACCCTCCAGCCGGCGAATGAAAAGCGCCGCGCGTCCTTGGATCGCATAACTACCGGCTTTGTCCAAAGGCTCACCGGTGGCGCAGTAGCGCTCGATCATGGCCGGTGAGAGCTGACGAAACCAGACGCGGCTCTTGCTCAGCCGCATTGCCTGATGCGCTACAGAGACGATCGCTACCGCGGAAAGTACCTGGTGCTCGCGTCCAGAGAGACGGGACAGTTGATTGCGTGCTTCGGCTTCGTCTCTCGGTTTTCCGAGTGGCGCACCGTCGGCCATAACCACGGTATCCGCGCCGAGCACGGCGCTTTGTCCAAGACCTTTTACACAATCCCAGCCAGCTGTGGCTTTTTCAAGGGCCATGCGACATACGAAATCCTCCGCGCCTTCACCCGCTGCGGCAAGCTCTTTGACAGCGACTGCAACTACTCGATAGTCGATGCCTATCTGATCGAGGAGCGCGCGCCGTCTCGGGGAGCGTGAAGCGAGGTAAAGGCGGGGGTCGGCCATCAACGGTGGTAGGGGTGACCCCGCAGCAAGGACAAAGCGCGATAGAGCTGCTCGGCAATCACCACGCGCACCAAGCCGTGGGGCAAGGTGAGCGGCGACAGGGACCAACAATTCTCCGCCCGTTTCAAACAAGCGGGGGCGAGGCCGTCAGGCCCACCCACTAACAAGGCGACGTCGCGGCCGTCCAGCATCCAGCGGTTTATCGCCGCAGACAATGTGCGACTGTCCCAGGGTTCACCGCAGCGATCCAGCGCCAGCACCCGAGCACCGGCAGGAACGGCGGCGAGCAGGCGCGCGCCCTCCTTATCGAGCACCGTCGCTACCAGCGTGTTACGGGTACGTTTAGCGGTGGGCACTTCGGTCAAGCGCAAGGCACACTCCCGCGGCAGGCGAGTCGCGTAGGCTTGAAATCCGGCCGTTATCCAGGGCGCTAGGCGTGTCCCGACGGCGAGCAGATGGATGCGCATACCTACGGGACTAGCGGGCAGCCTCCTGCATCGTCCCATGGTGGGCACCGACATTGGTTTCGCCCCAAAGCTTTTCCAACCGGTACAATGCTCTGACCTCCGGCAGCATTACATGTACTACCACGTCGCAGAGATCGACTAAAACCCACTCCCGGTGCTGTTCTCCTTCCACGCCCAGCGGGCGTTGTCCGCGCTCCTTCGCGCGTCGCACGACGTTTTCCGCGATCGCCAGCACCTGGCGGTGCGATCCGCCACTGGCCACGATCATGAAATCGGTGACATCGGTGACTGGGCGCACGTCCATCACCTCGATGTCCATCGCTTTCAGCTCTGTCAAATCGGAGATCACGTATTGGGTCAGCTGGTCACTGTTCATGAGCATAGATACCGTCCGTCATGATGATGTCAAAGACGCTGTCAGGAACTAGGTAGCGCGCCGATCTTCCTCGAGCGATCAGCGCCCGTATCTGGCTTGCCGAAATGTCTATCGCTGGAATGTTACGCAGCACCACACCGCCTGCTTTGTGGCGGCGCAGGTCAGCCGGATCATCGATTCGAGCGCCCGCGAGCAAACTCGCCACCTGCCCTTCTTTGGGAAGCTGGGTTCCAGGCCGATCAGCTACCCCAAGGTGGGCGAGCTGCAACAGACGTTGCCACTGATACCAACTCTCTAGGCCACAAAAGGCATCCATCCCGAGGATGAGGCAGAGGGCGTGTTCCGGAAAGCTTTGCTGCAGTGAGCGCAGTGTGTCAACCATGTAGGACTTGTCATCTCGCTCGAATTCCCGCGCGTCGACGCACAGTTCTGCGGTGCCCTTGACCGCGGCCTCTAGCATGTGAAGTCGTGCTTTGGCACACGCGCTCGGAGGGGCGCGATGGGGTGGGGTGCCCGCCGGAATGAGGCGCACGGTATCCAGACCGAGCTGTTCTTGCATCTCCACGGCAAGCCGCAAATGTCCGCAATGGACCGGATCAAAGGTTCCGCCGAGGATACCAATAACCTTCACAACGGGCCTTGAGCAGTGCCGCCGCCTTCGATAGGCGGTGTTTGATGGGTTTGGCCCCTAGGCACGATGCGCGTTATCCTCGAATATGACCGTCTCCGATAACGATGAATTTCTGAGAAGTGAGTCCCTCAAGCCCCACGGGCCCGCGGGCATGGAGCTTGTCCGTACTGATGCCGATTTCAGCGCCAAGCCCGTACTCAAAGCCGTCGGCAAAGCGGGTGGAGGCATTGACCATGACGGAGCTGGAGTCGACCTGCGTCAGGAAGCGACGCGCTTTGCCCAGATTCTCGGTGATGATGGCATCGGTATGTTGCGACCCGAAAGCCTCGATATGGCTGATCGCCTCGTCGAAGCCGGTGACGATGCGAATGGATAGAATGGGCGCGAGATACTCTGTGCCCCAATCCGCCTCGGTCGCTGGTCTGATGTCCGCCAACAGAGCTTGGGTTTTCACGCAACCCCGCAACTCTACGCCGGCTTCGCGATAGCGTGCCGCAAGCTCGGGAAGCACATCGGCGGCAATGGACTGTGCCACCAGGAGTGTTTCCATGGTGTTGCAGGTTCCATAGCGCTGCGTCTTCGCGTTGTAGGCCACTGCGATCGCTTTCTCACGATCGGCCTCGTCGTCGATATAAACGTGGCAGATGCCGTCCAAGTGCTTGATCACGGGGATTCGGGACTCGCGGGCGACCCGCTCCACCAGCCCCTTGCCACCGCGGGGGACTAACACGTCGACATAGGCTTGTAGCTTGAGGAGCTCGCCGACGGCGGCCCGGTCGGTTATCTGGACGACCTGAATGGCAGTGGCGGGCAGCCCTACGGCCTCGAGTCCGCGCTCGAGACAGCGGCCGATGGCTCTATTCGAGTGAATGGCCTCGGAACCGCCGCGCAGGATGGCGGCGTTTCCCGATTTCAGGCAAAGTCCTGCGGCATCGGCGGTGACATTGGGACGCGACTCGTAGATGATGCCGATGACACCGAGGGGCACTCGCATGCGACCCACTTGAATGCCGGAAGGCCGGTAGGTGAGATCGGTGATGACACCCACGGGGTCCGGTAACGAGGCGATGACCTCGAGCCCTGCAGCCATCGATTCGATGCGCTCCGGAGTAAGCTCCAGGCGATCCAGGGCCGCGGCGTCAAGGTCGGCGTCCCGCCCCGCCTTAAGATCTTTCTCGTTTGCCTGACGCAATTCGCTTGCCTCGACCCGGATGGCTTTGGCAATGGCGCGCAGTGCGGCGTCCTTCGCCGAGGTCGATGCCGGTGCCAACACGCGTGCCGCCGCCCGCGCGCGTTGCCCGATCGCTTGCATGTGCACTCTCAGGTCAGATTCCAATGTGTCTTCACTCAATCTTGCGCCACTTTGCAGCGAGGAAACGACGACACGGGGCGTCGTCGTTTGCCAACATTAAGCATACTCTGCTATGCCCTGACAGTATTATACGGGAATATACGCACGCCGCAGATGAGTAAGCTGAGCTGCTGCAACTCATCCCAGGCGTTTCCCGAGGCACGTCCCTTGATGGTGCGGTCGACAGCGGCGGCCGCTGCCATGACATCGAGCCAGTGTGCCGGCAGGTGACGGTCAAGGGCTTTCTGCAGCGCATGGCGGCGAGGTCGCCACACCCGATGTTCGTTTAACAGCTGCTCCAAGCGTTCACCCCGGCCGAGTCGGCGCGCCATGTGTGCCAGGGCGCGCACTTCCCAGGTGAGCGCACCCAGCACGAGCTGTGGGGCGATATCCTCCTCCCGTAAGCCTCGGAGAATACGCACCGTACGGGGGGCGTCGCCAAGTAGCGTACTGTCCACCAGGTCAAATGGCTGAAATCGAGCGCTGTCGGCCACGGCGGAAAGTACCTGGTCGATGTCGACGATCGCCGGACCGTGCAGCAGATAGAGCTTATCCAATTCCTGGGCGAGGGCGAACAAGTTACCTTCGCCCCGCTCTGCGAGAAACAGCGTGGCCGCGTCAGTCAACCGGAGCCCTAGCCGGTTGGCTCTCTCGTTTACCCAACCAGGCAGCGAGCTCGCCGGTATCGGCCAGACTTCCACGGTGATCCCGGTGGTCTGCACCTGACGGTACCAGTGGCTTTTCTTGGTTTTCGCCTCGAGCCTGCCGGCGTTCATGATCAGCATATGGTCAGGGTGTGGGCGGGTTGCATAATCGACGATAGCTCGGGCAGCGGCTTCGCCGATTTTGCCGCCCGCCAGGATGATGGTGAGATCAAGCAAGCGCTTGTCGGCAAACAAAGACAAGCTGCTGGCTGAGTACTCGAGCAGGCTCCAATCGAAGGACGCATCGACCTGAATGGCTGTACGCTCAGTAAAGCCTGCGGCGTGCGCCGCGGCGCGAATGTGATCCAGGGCTTCACGTAACTGCAGCGGTTCATCGCCGCTGACAAGGTAAATAGGCGCCAGCTTACTCGCTAGATGAGAGGACAGTTGATGGAGTCGTAGCTGCACAGTTTGCCCGCCGTGCGCCTTACTCTGTCGGCGCTCGCGACATGATTAGAACGGCTGCTAAGGATTAAGCGCGGCTTGCATGCGCGCCATTACTTGCCGGGCCACGTCGCGGCGCATCTCTGAATAGATCACCTCCTCCTCGCGGTTGCTGCCGATAACTGCCTCGGGATCGAATACCAGATCACGCGAAAGGAAGATGCTCTGTGGTGGCACCACGGATTGTCCCTCCTTGTCCAGCACCTGAAAAGAAGTGGTATACGTCAGCTCGAATTCTCGCGCCTTACCGGTTTTGGGGTCCACCGCTAACAGCCGCCGGTCGAAGCGTTCGGGGGTGACGATTAACGTCAGATCCGCATCTTCCCTGGTAGGCACGATCGACGCTTCACCCGCTGCCAACAACAGTTTGATTTCTTCAGCAAGCTCGGCGTTAGGCACTTGCAGGTGGATGGTATCGACATCAGCGGGCAGTAGCACGCTGCCGCGCAAATGAAATCCGCATCCCCCAAGGACGAGCAGACTAAGCGCAATAATCCACCACCACACGGTCACATGGCGGCTATGAGGTGTGGTGTTTTCTACAGGCTGCCGATGGATTTTACCCTGCTCCTATACCACGATATTGACCAACCGACCTGGGACCATAATAAGCTTCTTGATCGGTTTTCCAGCAATGAACCGTTGCACGTTGGGGTTTTCGACAGCCTGTTTTTCGACTTCTGCGGCTTGCGCCTCGCGCTCGACAAGGATATGCGCGCGCAGCTTTCCATTGATCTGCACCACGAGGGTTATTTCCTCCTGCTCCAAGGCAGCGGGGTCAGCCACTGGCCATCGTTCGTCCACCAGCGCCTGTTTATGCCCGAGGGCCTGCCACAGGGCGTGGGTGATATGGGGAACGATGGGGGAGAGAAGCCGCACCACGCTTTCGACACCTTCTCGAAAGACGGCTTGGCCCTGCGGCGTGTTGTCGTTCCAGCGAGACAGGTGATTGACCAACTCCATCACCGCCGCGATGGCGGTATTGAAGGTGTAGCGCCGCCCAATGTCGTCGGACACTTTGGCGATGGTTGCATGGATCTGGCGGTGCAAGGATCGCTGTGGTTCGCTGAGCATGCTCGGTTGGAGCGCGATGTCGGCCCCTTGATCGGCGCGTGACGCGACCAGCTTCCACAGCCGCCTCAAGAAGCGGTAGGCCCCCTCGACCGCACTGTCAGACCACTCTAGAGATTGCTCCGGCGGTGCCGCAAACATCATGAACAGCCGTACCGTATCGGCACCGTACTGGTCAATGAGGTATTCAGGGTCGACGACGTTGCCTTTCGATTTGGACATCTTGGCACCGTCTTTTAGCACCATGCCTTGCGTGAGCAGATTGGTGAAGGGCTCCGAACTTGGTATCAGCCCCACGTCGCGCAGGAGCTTATGGAAGAAGCGAGCGTAGAGGAGATGCAAGATGGCATGCTCGATTCCGCCCACATACTGGTCAACTGGCAGCCAGAAGTCCGCCCGTTGGTCGAGCATCGCCTGGTGGTTATCAAAGCAAGCGTAGCGCGCGTAATACCAGGAGGATTCGACGAAGGTGTCGAAGGTATCTGTCTCTCGTTTCGCCGGCGCGCCGCATCGCGGACAAGAGGTCTCATAGAACGCAGGCATGCGTGCCAACGGTGAGCCGCCGCCCTCGAAAGAAACCACCGGCGGCAGAACCACCGGCAGGTCATGATCAGGAACGGGCACGGTGGCGCAGTGCGGGCAGTAAATAATGGGTATCGGTGCTCCCCAATATCGCTGGCGGGAAATGCCCCAGTCTCGCAGTCGATAATTCACCGTCTTGCAGCCGTGCCCACGCGCCTCGAGGTATCGGGCGATGGCGTCAAAGGCTTCTTCGGAGGTGAGCCCAGAAAACGGTCCGGAGTCGCGCAGGATACCTTTTTCGGTAAAGGCCGCTTGAGCGAAATCAAGAGCTTGACCATCTGCCGGAAAGACCACGGGACGGATTGGCAAACCGTAGTTGCTGGCAAACTCGAAGTCCCGTTGATCATGAGCGGGCACTGCCATCACTGCACCCGTGCCGTACCCCATGAGCACGAAGTTTGCCACCCAAACCGGCAGTGATTCCCCGGTGACGGGGTGCAGGGCGAAGAAGCCCAGGGGCATTCCTCGCTTCTCCATGGTTTCCAAGGTTGCCTCGGCGGTGCCGGTCATGGCGCATTCTTGGACAAAGGCTTGAATCGCGGCGTTCTGCTCGGCGGCTTCTACGGCAAGGGGATGGCCGCTGGCAACGGCGAGGTAGGTCACGCCCATGAGCGTATCGGGGCGAGTTGTGAACACCTTCAAGGGTGCTTGAGCACCGGCAACGGTAAACGTAAGCTCGACCCCTTCGGAGCGTCCGATCCAGTTGCGCTGCATGGTGCGCACCGCCTCCGGCCAACCTTCCAGTCGCTCGATTTCCTCGAGCAGTTCCTCGGCATAGGCGGTAATGCGCAAGAACCACTGTAGAACCTCGCGGCGCTCCACGAGGGCTCCTGAGCGCCAACCTCGTCCATCGACCACCTGTTCGTTGGCCAGCACCGTCTGATCGACGGGGTCCCAGTTGACCTCGGCTTTTCTTTGGTACACCAGACCGCGTTCAAACAGGCGGGTAAACAGCCATTGCTCCCAGCGGTAATAATCCGGCTGGCAGGTCGCCAATTCGCGCCTCCAGTCGTAGCCGAAGCCAAAGCGCTTGAGCTGCTGGCGCATGTAAGTGACGTTGTCCTCGGTCCAGCGCGCCGGAAGGACGTTGTTCTGCGCCGCCGCATTCTCTGCGGGCAGGCCAAAGGCGTCCCAGCCCATGGGCTGTAACACGTTCTTGCCCAGCATGCGTTGATAGCGGGCGATGACGTCGCCAATGGTGTAGTTGCGCACGTGCCCCATGTGCAAGCGCCCACTGGGGTAGGGAAACATGGATAAGCAGTAAAATTTCTCCCGCTCAGGACTTTCTGTGACTTCGAAAGACTTCGCTTGCTCCCAGTAGCGCTGGGCCTGCGCTTCGATCTGATTTGGATAATAGCGTTCGTCCATTTGGCTCATGCGAATCGATAAAATTTGTCGCTGGGATCAGCCATTGTGGCCGTCTACGTAGGCATATTCGAAGGCATCGGAAAACATCCTGGAGGGATCAAAGCCCCGCGCTAGGAGGCTATCGCGCACCGCATGAACCATCACTGGGGGACCGCTGGCATAAACATCGTAGGGCGTCGGATCAGGAAACTGCGCCAACACCGCTTCGTGCACCCAACCGGTGCGTCCCGACCACTGCTCCTTGCTCTCAGGCTCCGAGAGCACCGGCAGGTAGTGTACATGAGCGTGCTCTGTGGCCCATTGGGTCGCCAATTCGTGCATATAGAGATCGCGACGGGCACGGACCCCCCAGAACAAGTAAATGGGTCTTTGTATCTCTCGCACTAGGGCATATTCAATGATTCCCTTCACGGGCGCAAATCCGGTGCCGCCGGCAACGAAGAGCAGCGGTCGTTGCGACGACTCCCGCAGAAAAAAACTCCCGAGGGGCCCGCGGACACGCAGCAGCGCTTTTTCGTGCATGTGATGGAAGGCATAGTGGGAGAATTCACCGCCCGGCACCTGACGTACGTGCAGCTCTAGGTATTCATCGGCAAACGGTGGATTGGCGAGTGAGAAGGCCCGGCGGCGTCCATCCTTCAGCAAGATATCGATGTATTGACCAGCGAGGAACTGCAGCCTTTGGCCTTCTGGAAGCTTCAGATAGAGGCCAATGACATCATGGGCCAAGCGTTCCTTGCGGGCGACACGTGCCGGCAGCGTACGCACGCGAATGCCTTCGACGGTGCTCATGGCATCCACTTCGATTGTCAGGTCACTCGCCGGTCTCGCCTGGCAAAAAACCGCTAAGCCCTGATCCGCCTCTTTTTGGGTCAGGGCCGGTGGTAACCCCTTGGGATATAAAAAGTCGCCATCGAGCACCTTGCCACGACAAGAACCACAAGCCCCATTGCGACAGCCGTAAGGAAAAGCAATTCCTTGGCGCAGTGCCGCGTCTAAGACGCTCTCACCCTCTTCAACGGTGAATTCTTGACCACTTGGCCGAACCTGTACTCGATAGTTCATGAATTATGTCGCGCGATAGCGTTGGTTAAAAATAAGGCCATGGTCATCGTTTTGTCCGCATCACCATTCAGAGGGTAAAACCGTGCCCAGAATCTCTAGGCAGTCAATGGCCTTGCCTCAAGGGACGTCGTGAATTCATCCTTGAAGACTTGAGTCCAGCCTCCCTGCTGGACACACCCTTGTGGCAAGGCATTGACTGCCTCCTCGGCCGAAACGATGACCATGGCCAAAAATTAAGAACCTGTTAATTTTCTAATAATATTATCTCCTTGAAAACTGCTAGCAAATTGAGGCGGTTCTGCCGATCGGCGTGCGCTATCAGCGGGGCTTCGGGGTCGATTTACGCGGCGCTGAACAAGGACATCGGTGGCGTAAGTCGCTGAGCGGTGGGCCAAGAGGTTAGGCGTGCAGCTTCACTTTTTGGGAAAATCAAGCGTCGGCGAGAATATGTCTTTTCCAGGCTTCACCAGCCTAATTCTTATGGGGGTACACTCCGTTTGCTATTCAACCACTTAAATAGCGGGCGCCAAAGCTCAGTATCGTGTCCGACCAGCGAAGGAGCGCCCTCAAAGATTCCAAGTCCGCGCTCTGCCGCGCGCAGATAGTTCTGGCTACTGCGAATGCAGGCTACAAACGGCAGCTTGCGGCCGTCTGGCAGCTTGAGTGAACGCAGAAAATCCTCGAGCAGATCACGGTTTGTCGAATTCTCACGGACCCGATTCGCTACCGTTGCGATGGCAACCCGTCGCTTGTGCAATGCGCTCATACGCATCAGCTCGTCATGGAAACGAATGGCGGCTCTGAGGTCGATAGGTGAAGGAACTACGGGAACCAACAGCGTTTGTGCACGCCGCACCAAGCTCGACACCATCTCCCCATGCAGGCCGGCGGGGGCATCCATAATAACGTAGTCCATTTTGCTTGGAATGCGCACCCCACCCTCCCGGGCGGCAACACCCTTAATGGTCGGCCGATCGGCGGGGCGCTCTGCTAGCCAATCGATACTCGATCCTTGCGGATCGAAATCGACGAGGGCGACCGATTTTCCCTTGAGGGCGAAGTAGACAGCGAGGTTGGTGGCGAGCGTTGTCTTACCGCTTCCCCCTTTGGGGTTTAACAAGAGGATTGAGCGCATCCGAGCCTCTCCCGATTCGAGCATTGGTTTGTTTGTTGTTCTGGATAACACCAGTATACCAACAGAAGACCTGAAAGCTGTCGAGAGAGACTGTAGTGTGTCTGAAAACTCTTCAATAGGCCGTAACCGATAAAATTAAGTCCTCCATTGCCTGCTCGCTACCTTCGCCAGTCACTTCGGGCTCATAGCCACTGATGGCATCAACTTCGCCCGCTCTGGCCGTCAACCGCGGTGTTTGATCATGTCATCGATAATGGGTGTGAAGATGATCTCCATGGCCAATCCCATTTTGCCACCGGGGACCACAATTGAATTGCGCCGGGACATGAACGAATCATGAATCATCGCCAGCAAATAAGGAAAATCAATGTTGAATTTGGTCGGATCGCGAAAACGAATCACGACGAAGCTCTCATCTGGCGTGGGAATATCGCGAGCAATGAATGGATTGGAGGTATCCACGGTCGGCACGCGCTGAAAGTTAATGTCCGTGAGGGAAAACTGCGGCGTAATGTAGTGCACGTAGTCGTACATGCGTCGAAGAATGGTTTCCGTAACGTCGCTGGGATGATAGCCTCGCTCTTTGGTGTCGCGGTGAGTCTTCTGTATCCACTCAAGATTTACGATAGGTACGACACCGATGAGCAGATCCACATGTTTGGCGATGTTTGCTTCCTCCGTGGTTACCCCGCCATGGAGTCCTTCGTAAAAAAGCAAATCGGTGTCGGCGGTCATATCTTCCCAAGGCGTAAACGTGCCGGGCTCCTGCTTAAATGGCGCCGCTTCTTCCTCGCTGTGCAGGTAATAACGACGTTTCCCGGTTCCGGTTTCGCCGTACTGGCGAAATAAGTCTTCGAGCTCCTTGAATAGATTGGCCTCAGCGCCAAAATGGCTCAAATTTCGGTTTTCTTCCAGCGCCTTAGCGACAGCTTGTCGCATTTCGAAGCGATCGTACCGATGAAAACTGTCACCTTCGATGATAACCGGCTTCACCTTCTCTCGATAAAAGATATGCTCAAACGCGACTTTCACCGTTGATGTGCCGGCACCTGATGATCCGGTCACCGCAATTATTGGATGCTTTTTCGACATGCCCCCACTCCTCAAGTAAATTAGCCTATACAGGCTCTTGGCTATTATTGGGCCATTGAGTCCTTGAGATACACTAATGATTTTTTTTTATGTCTACCCAAGGCATCAACATGTCTTAAGGTAAGGTTATGCCATGCAAAGCGAAACTGGGTGGGAAGCTGTTTCAAAAACAGCTACGCTTGCCATCGCGCCGTGGTGCGCCGGCCCGACATAAAATGGCCGGCAATAGGTTTGAACCTTTGCCGCAGGCCTGGCATATACGCAAGAGTGGCGCATCACAGCCACACAAGGAGCACCTCCTGGGGACATCGCTCGCGACATTGACGGTTTTGGAAAGCATTCCCGAAGGGCTACTAAGCCGGCCTGCGACCCGGTTACACGAGGTCTTAGCGGGTCCTACGCTCATTCACTTATCGGGAAGGCGCTCCGCAGCGCTTTATCTGTCCGTCCTGTTGCACGGCAACGAAGACACCGGCTGGGAGGCAGTGCGCGCGTTATTGATCCGCTATCAACAACAGACCTTGCCGCGCGCCCTGTCGGTATTTATCGCTAACGTGCTGGCGGCTCGTTTCGGGCTACGGCACTTAGAGGAGCAGCCCGATTACAATCGCATCTGGAAGGGCGGCGGCACGCCAGAGCACCGCATCGTGCAGCAAGTGTTCTCGTCGATGCGGGAGCGAGGCGTATTTGCCAGCGTTGATGTGCACAACAATACCGGCATGAACCCTCATTATGCCTGTGTCAATCGCTTAGAGCCGGCCTTTCTCCATCTTGCCACCCTGTTCTCGCGCACGGTGGTGCATTTTACCACCCCGGATACGGTGCAGTCTCGGGCCTTCGCAAACCTCTGCCCGGCAGTGACCATAGAGGCCGGACAGCCGGGCCAGGCGCACGGAGTGGCCCATGTACTGGAATTTCTCGATGCTTGTTTGCATCTGGTGGAGCTTCCAAAACATCCCGTTGCGGCCGGTGATATCGATCTTTTCCATACGGTGGCCATCGTCAAAGTAGCGCCCCAAGTCAGCTTTAGCTTCGATGGGCGGGAGGCGGATCTGCAGCTGCTCGATGATCTGGATCGGCTCAACTTTCATGAGGTGCCTACAGGGACCTTGTTTGGTTGGACACGGGGAGACGGCGAGCTGGGACTGGAAGTGCATAACGAGGAAGGAGTCAACGTGGCCGAGCGCTATTTCACCGGGCGCGGTTTCGAGCTGCTGACGGCGTCCCCCATCATACCGTCTATGTTGACGCTCGATGAGCGAATCGTACGCCAGGATTGTCTTTGTTACTTGATGGAACGCCGTCATCCCTGAACCTCCTTGGTTGGGGACCTGTTGGGGGTACCCGGCCGGGTGCTAAACTGGTGCTGGCAAATAAAAGGAAAGGATAGGTCGAGGGAAATTCATGGCAGGGCACAGCAAGTGGGCCAACATACAGCATCGCAAGGGTGCACAAGACGCTAAGCGCGGGAAGCTGTTTACCAGGCTAATTCGTGAGGTCATGGTGGCGGCCCGGTTAGGCGGTGCGGATCCGAAGTCCAACTTCCGATTACGCGGCGCCATCGAGAAGGCACTGGCAGGCAACGTGCCGAAAGACAACGTTGAGCGGGCCATCAAGCGTGCCGCAGGCGATCAGGACGCACAAAACATCGAAGAAGTGCGTTACGAGGGTTATGGCCCCGGCGGTACGGCTATCATGGTCGATTGCATGACCGACAATCGCAATCGCACGGTAGCGGAAGTGCGCCATGTTTTCTCAAGATGCGGGGGTAACCTCGGGCTCGACGGCTCTGTTGGCTATCTCTTTCAAGAAGCGGGTCAGCTTTCCTTCCCTGGCGGAACGGATGAGGATAGAGTCATGGAAGCCGCATTAGAAGCAGGTGCGGATGACGTCATCACGCAACCGGACGGTACCGTTGACGTCATTACCTCCCCAGAGCGCTTTGCAGACGTCAAGGAGGCCCTGATCGACGCCGGCTTTGAATCGGTGTTTGCCGAGGTGACCCTGTTGCCGGCAACCAGTGTCAATCTAGAGCTGGAGGATGCGAGACGGGTCATCAAGTTGCTTGAGATGCTGGAGGATGTGGAGGATGTGCAACAGGTTTATTCCAATGCCGCCA